>CAZJSF010000064.1:0-15143 GCA_964548515.1 uncultured Thermodesulfobacteriota bacterium | reverse complement strand
ATGCTTCTTTTTTATTGTAATAAAGCTTTTCGCAACATGCCGAAGTGGTGGAACTTGGTAGACACGCTATCTTGAGGGGGTAGTGGGGAGACCCGTGCCGGTTCGAGTCCGGCCCTGGGCACCAGCAACGAGGAGGGGAGCCGCCACCGGCTCCCCTCTTTCTTTCCGGGTGCGGCCGCTTAGGGCTTCCACACCGAACGTGCTTTCTGATACAAGTCGGGTGACTCGCCGGGGAGGCTCCATGAGACGTCATCTGCCCGCCACGTTAAGCCTGGCCACCATCCTCATAGCGTGGGTCGTTCCCGCTGCCGCGCTGGAACTCCTGGCCCCCTTGCCCGAGGCCAGCCTGGCGAAGGGGCGGGTGGTGGTCATCGGACGGGCCGACGGGGAACGCGGAGTGGCGGAATGGGCGGGGGGAAGCTCCGCCTTCCGCGTGCGGGACGGGCGCTTCCACCTGACCCTCAACCTCCCCGACGGCGACCAGACGGTCACGCTGCGGGTCGGTGACGAGGCACTCGAGGCGCGTTGGAAGATCAATGCCGGGGCCGGCCAGGACTCCTACACCTATCACGAGAAGGTGGACAGCGGGGAGTGCGCCGCCTGCCACGACCCGGAACGCCCGCCCGAACCCGGCGTCAGCGTTTCGGACCTGTGCTACGCCTGTCACAGCACCTATCAATTGCGCAAGTTCGTCCACGGGCCTGTGAACATCGGCCTGTGCACCGCGTGCCACGACCCCCACGGCGGCACGCAGGCGTCGTATCTGCGCACGCCGCCCGGCGAGTTGTGCACCTACTGCCACAACCAACCGGTCACAGAAGGCCACCGCAAGGAGGCGGGGGACGCCCCGTGCACCAGCTGCCACGATCCCCACGGAACGAACCGCCCCTACCATGTGAAGGGTCGCTGAAGCGGAGGAACCATGCGGACCGCTGCCCCCCTACGGTCAACGCTGATCGGCGCCCTGATGGTGACGTTGGGAGCGGCGCTGCCGGCGTCGGGCGCGTCCGAACCGGAGAAGATCCTGGCGCCGGGGGACGCCGCTCCGAGCTTCACCTTCAGCGACGGGGCCACGGGGGTCGTGATGTCCTCGGACAGCGTCGCCCGAGGCAAACCGCTCCTTCTGGTGTTCCTCCAGACCGCGTGCCGCTCCTGCTACAGCGAGATGCTGACCCTCAAGAAACTCCAGGAAGGCATGGGGGGGTTCGAGGTGCTGGGGGTGTTCCTCGACATGAAGCCGAAGAACTTCAAGTCGTACATGGAAGAGAACTCCCTGCCGTTCCAGTTCACCTGGGACGCCAACTACTCCATCGCCCAGAACTACGGCGTCTCCTTCACACCCGCCAGCTTCCTCCTGGACGGGGAACGCAAGGTGGTCGCGGCATACCGCGGCTTCCACCCCGGCACGGAGCGAACGATGAAGTCCGACGTGGAGAAGCTGGTAGGCGGGAAGTGAACCGGGGCGAGTCCCCCGGGCGAGTCGATACCGCGAGGAAGACGCGTCGGGCCGGGATGACCGGCCCGACGCGTTTCATTTGGCTGCGGACCCGGCGCCGTTCGAGGGCGCCCAGCCCGGCATCACTCGGGCAACTGGCCGAACGGGCGCTGAAACGTGAACCGGAACGGTGCCTTGACGAACTTCTCGGTGGCCTCCCCGGTGGTGGACGTGGGGATCGTGAAGGGAAGCGAGATGACCAGGGTGACCGCCCCCAGACCCGTCGCCAGCAGACCGAGAGGCCGCAGGAAGAAGATGTCCCCCATCATAGCGCTGTCGGTGGCTTCCTTTCGGTACCTGGCCGAATCCGCCATCTCCGCCGCGGCCACGTTCCCCACCAGAGCCACGGTCACCAGGGCGAGGATGAGGGCTCTGCACAGTCGCTTCATCATGGCTTCCTCCGTCGCGTGCTGGGCTCCCGACGAGGGGAGCATATCCTGGTATCGTCCGGTCGTGCGAGGACCTTTAGGGTCCCTCTGGCCGCACCGGGCGGACCGGCCCCGGCGCAACGACAAGGGCGGACCGCCCCCGGGGACGATCCGCCCGATTTGCCCATTGGTGCCGAAGACTGGACTCGAACCAGCACGGGCGTGAACCCACCAGACCCTGAACCTGGCGCGTCTACCAATTCCGCCACTTCGGCACGGGGCGGACTATATAGCACGCCCCAAACCGGGTCAAGATCCCCGCCGGTGCGGCTTTGCCGGCCATCTGACACGGGTTATACTGCGCCCCGCGACGGCTGCCCGGCGGAACCGGGGCTCCTTCGCGACAGGATGTTCGGACGGGCTGTGACGAGCCTCCTCCTTTCGAAGGGTGTCCCGGTTCCGCCCGCGAACGATCCCACTTCGATCCGGAGCGCCATGTGATCCCTCGCCGAGAAGCATTCGTGGAATTCCTGCTGGAGCGCGCCGGGAAGCCCCTGACGGCCCGCGAACTCCTGTCGCGCCTGCGCATCCCAGCGAACGAGGAGCCTGACTTCCTGGGCTTTCTCGAGGAGCGGGTCGCGGCGGGGGACGCCGTGGAAATCAAGGGGGGCCAGTACGCCCATCCCCGCCGGGTGGGACTCGTGGTCGGGGCGGTCCAGGTGCACCCGGACGGCTTCGGGTTCGTCGTCTCCGGGGACCCCGACCAGCCCGACCTCTTCGTGCGTCCGGCGTGGCTCAAGTCGGTGATGCACGGCGACCGGGTCGTGGCCCGGGTGGAGCGGACCGGCCGACGCCCGGAAGGGAGGGTCATCCGCATCCTGGAGCGGGCGACCTCCGCGCTGATCGGCCAAGTGAGGGTTCGCCGAAAATTCGCCGTCGTGGTACCGCTCGACCGCAGGTTCCTCCACGAGGTCTACGTGGCCCGGGACGACCTTCTCGGGGCGACGGACGGCCAGATGGTGCAGGTGGAGATCACGGGCTACCCCAGCGGCGAGTCCGGGCCGGAGGGGCGGGTGATCCACGTGCTGGGCAGCCCCGGGGAACCCGACGTTGAAGCCAAGGCCGTGGCGCTCAAGCACGGCGTCCGGGTCGAGTTCCCCTCCGACACCCTCGGGGAGGCGGAGCAGGTCCCCCTGCGGGTGAGGACCGCCGACCGGAAGGACCGGGAAGACCTGCGCCACCTGAATTTCGTGACCATCGACGGAGAGAAGGCGCGGGACTTCGACGACGCGGTGTGCATCGAGCGCCTCGAGGGAGGGTTGGTGCGGCTGTGGGTGGCCATCGCAGACGTGAGCCACTACGTGGTCCCCGGGTCGGCCCTGGACGCCGAGGCATACGCCCGCGGCACCTCGACCTATTTTCCCGACCGGGTCTTCCCCATGCTTCCGGAGCGCTTGTCCAACGGAATCTGCAGCCTCAACCCCGGAGAGGACCGGTTGGCGATGATCGCCGAACTCGTCTTCAGTCGGGGCGGCCGGCGAAAGAGCTCCCGCTTCTATCCTGCCGTGATCCGGAGTCGGCACCGGCTCACCTACACCGTGGTGGCGGAGATCCTCGACGACCCCGACTGCGAGTCGTCCAAGGACCTCGCGGACGTGGTCCCGGGCCTGCTCCGCATGGGCGAGCTGGCCCGAGCGCTCCGCTCCCGGCGGCAGGATCGCGGGAGCATCGACTTCGACCTGGCGGAGGCGGAAATCGTCCTCGACGTGCAGGGGCGCCCGGAAGACATCGTGCGCAGCGAGCGCAACTGGGCCCACTACCTGATCGAGGAGTTCATGATCGCCTCGAACGAGGCGGTCGCCGAGTTCCTCCGCGACCGCAAGGTCCCCTGCCCGTATCGGGTGCACGGGGAGCCGGACCCGGAGAAGGTCGAGGAGTTCCGGCGCTTCGTCCACAACTTCGGCTACACCCTGCGCGGCGCCCACCGACTGCACCCCAAGGACTACCAGGACCTCACGCGCCAGATCGAGGGCAAACCCGAGGAGCGGATGATCCACCACGTCATGCTCCGCAGCATGCGCAAGGCCGAGTACACGCCGACGAACGTGGGGCACTTCGGTCTCGCCTCCGATGCTTACGCCCACTTCACGTCGCCCATTCGGCGCTACCCCGACCTCGTGCTCCATCGGCACCTCCGGGCGGCGATCCTGAAGCGGTCCCCCTCGCGCAAGTGGAAGGACCGCGCCCTCGAGTACCTCCAGGAGGCGTGCCCCCACCTTTCCTCGCGGGAGCGGGCGGCAGAGGCGGCGGAGCGGGAAGCCGTGGCGTGGAAGAAGTGCCAGTTCATGGCCGACAAGGTCGGGTCCGAGCACTGGGGCTTCGTGACCGGCGTGGCCAGCTTCGGGATCTTCGTGGAACTCGAGAGCTACTTCGTGGAGGGCCTCATCCGCGTCTCGGGGCTCCACGACGACTTCTACCACTTCTCCGAGGAGACCCAGGCCCTCATCGGGGAACGGACGCGAAAGACGTTCCGCATCGGCGACCGGCTGCGCGTTCGGGTGGAACGGGTCGACGTGGAGCGCAGGCAGATCGACTTCGGCCTTCCCGGCGAGGGGAGGAAGAAGGGGTGAACGTCTTCGCGCTCGCCCAGACGTACCGCTCCATCGGAAGGCTCCGGGAAATCGCGCTGATCCTGTCCCGGCACGGCTTCAACCAGATCCTCGAGGCGGTGGGCCTCGGGAGGCTGCTCCCGCTCTCGAGACGCTTCCACGGTCGCAGCGGCCTCGTGGGGGACATCCCGGTCCCCGTCCAGGTCCGCATGGCCCTCGAGGACCTGGGACCCACCTTCGTCAAACTCGGCCAGATGCTCGCCACCCGGCCCGACCTGGTGCCGCCCGATTTCGTGGAGGAGTTCCGCAAGCTGCAGGACCGGGTGCCGCCCTTCTCCTTCGACCAGGCCCGGGCGATCGTCGAGGAGGAGGTGGGCGCGCCCGTGGCCGAGGTGTTCGCCGAGGTCGATCCCGAACCCCTCGCGGCCGGCAGCATCGCCCAGGCCCACCGGGCCCGCCTTCCCGACGGGACCAGGCTGGTCCTCAAGGTCCAGAGGCCGGGCATCGAACGAACCGTCTCCCACGACCTTTCGGCCCTCTACCTGCTCGTCGGGCTGATCGAGCGGTACATTCCGGAGTCCCGGTCGCTCAACCTCCGGGGGATCGTCGACGAGTTCTCCCGGGTGATCCGACGGGAGATGGACTTCTTCCTGGAGGCTGCGAACACGGAGCGGTTCCGCCAGAATTTCGAGGGGTTCGAAGGCATCGTCGTGCCGGGCGTGGTGTGGGAACTCACGACCAAGCGGCTGCTCGCCCTCGAGAGCATCGACGGGACGCCGGTGGACGACGTCGACGCCCTCCGCGCCGGAGGCGTGGACCCGGCGGCGCTCTCCCGGGTGGCCGCGCGGGCGTTCCTCAAGCAGGTCTTCGACGACGGCCTGTTCCACGGAGACCTCCACAGCGGGAACCTGCTGGTCACCCCGAAGGGCGACCTCGCCTTCCTCGACTTCGGGGCGGTGGGCTACCTCTCGGAGGACGTGCAGGAGGGACTGGGGCAGTTGTTCGTCGCCCTCATCTCGCGGGACTACGCGGGGCTCGCGGAGGGGTACGTCCGCATGGGCGCGCTGGACGATACCATCGACCTGCGCTCCTTCCAACGCGACCTGCGGGAGATGATCGAGCCGTACTACGGCCGGCCGCTCCGGGACCTGAGGATCGGCGAGATCCTCCGCCAGGCCTCGGAGATCGCGATCAGCCACCGCATCCGGATCCCCCCCGACCTGGTGCTCCTCGCGAGGTCCACCCTCACGGTGGAGGGAGTCACGCGGATTCTCGACCCGGACTTCCTGATCCTCGACGAGGCCACGCCCTACGCGCGGAAGATCCTCCTCCACCGCCTGGACCCCCGCCGGCAGGCGCGTCTCGCCTACCGCACGGCCCGCGACGTGCGCGACTTCGTCCGGGCCGTCCCGGCCCAGCTCACGCGCCTTCTCCAGAGGATGCTGGAGGGCAAGTTCGCCGTAGACTTCGTCCACCAGGGCTACGAGCCGATGATGCTCGAGATGGACCGCTCCTCCAACCGCGTGAGCTTCAGCCTCATCATCTCGGCGCTCATCATCGGCTCCTCGCTGATCGTCCTCTCGGGCAAGGGGCCGCTGCTGTGGGAGTTCCCCGTCTTCGGCATCCTGGGCTTCCTCCTGGCCGGCGTCCTCGGTTTCGGCCTGGCGATCGCGATCCTGCGCTCCGGCAAGCTCTGAACGTCCGTTCCCCTGTAACCACCTTCACCGGTTCCCATAGTAGTGATATAAATTTCCCACGCGTTCCCGGCATTTACATGACTGTTTTTGTCTCTTATTCGCCGTCGGAGAAGCTGTGTGTGCTTGATGGTCTTGTGAAATCGTTCCCATGAGGAGGGCCTTCCCATGAGTCGCGTCTCGAGGCTGCCGATGGGTCGCAGCGCCCCCCTCCCCGCCTCCAGCAAGCCCCGCACCGTCGCGGCACTCCTCGTCGCCGGCCTGGTGGCGCTGCCGCTCCTCGCCCACTCCGCGATCCACTACCCGCTCGGATCTCGCTGCTACGACTGCCACGCGGTCAGCAAGGACAAGATGGTGGTGGGAACCCACCTGCTCAAGAAGAGCCAGAAGACCATCGACCTGGGGATCACGGGCTCCTCCACGCCGATCCGCTGCCTCTTCTGCCACGAGAAGGGCGCGGTCTCCCTGGAGAGCCGGACCGTCATGCGCGGGGTGTGGGAGCACTTCGATGCGCGATCTACATCCAGGCACCCTTCCGACGTGCAGAGCACGTTCTTCCCAGACCCGAGCGCCTTCGACTGCCTGGACTGCCACACCGGCATCACCGCAGGGGTGGTCAGTGACGGGGCAGGAAACGCCAATGTGCACGGGGTCGACCCGGCCTTGGGCCCCCTGGACGTCTACTCGACCCTGATCGGGGCCCCCGGCGGCGCCGGAGGACTGTCCACGTTGACGTGCCAGAATGCCGCCTGCCACGACGGCGACGGCGGCGGCACGGGGAACTACGATGCGCCGCCTCGCCACAGCTACACGGTGGGGGTGACCATCGACGACGGGACGCCGGCGGAGCCGGTGGCGTGCACGGACTGCCACGGAAGCCACAACAGCTACCAGAACACGGCCCTGGTCGTGCTGCGGACGGACGGCACCACCTCGAACGCGAAGACGGATCCCCCCGGCACGGCCGTGACGCCGAACAAGTGCGGAGAGTGCCACTCCCAGGACGACGCGGGGATCTACGCGAGCCGCGGCCACGGGCAGGGCGCCATCGCCGGGGGCCTCCAGTGCACCGCATGCCACAGCGGGAACGTTCCCCACCCCTTCTCGTCCTCGGCCCCGGGGAACAACCCCCTGCGCTTCGCCCTGGCGGAGGTCACCTCGGCGCAGTCCGTCGTGCGGCGAGAACCGCCCTACGACCAGGTCTACTCCGTATGCCTCACCTGCCACGGCCAGTACGAGGACGGCGCCCACCAGGGGCATGACGGCGTCTACGCCGGGTGCAACGACTGCCACGAACCCCACGGCGCCGGGGTGAGCACCAACGCCAAGATGGTCCGCGCGGTCATCCCCAAGGTGGACGCAGCCGGGAACCCCGTCTACGGGGACGGTACCGGCGGCGCCTACGAACCCAACGTGTACGACGGCCCCCAGGACTTCTTCCGCGCCGACGGGCAGGGACTCTGCGACAACGCGGAGTGCCACGAGGGGCAGTTGAGCGCGGGGGGCAATCCAATCTATCCCCTGGCCGACTTCATGGGGGCCGGCTGGCACAGCGACGCCCCCCAGTCCCCCGGGGACGACTGCACCGCCTGCCACGTCCACGCGGACCCCGGAGGAAGCTGGGGAGCCAAGAGCGCCTGCCTGACGTGCCACGGCCAACCACCTCCACCCGCGGATCCAGGCTACACCGGCTTTCCGGAGGCCACGAGCGGCCACCCGAAGCACGCCGGCCAGGGCCCGGGCCAGTACCGCTACCCGTGCTCCGCGTGCCACGCGCAGTACCCGACGAACCACCGGGACGGCAGCTATCAGAGCGTGTCCTTCGGATCCCTCAACCCCGGCGGTGCTTACGCCAGCGGGGCGTGCAACAACCTCTATTGCCACAGTTCCGGGCAGTCCCCGGCGAGCACCGGGAACGCACCCCTCTGGGACGCCGGCCCCCAGACCTGTCACGCCTGCCACGGCGGCAGCGACCCGGCTACGCGCATCTCCACCGGAAGCCACACCGCGCACCTCGCGTGGCCGGGCCTGACCTGCGCCCACTGCCATGCGGATACGGTCCTCGTGGTGGGAACGGACACCACGACGGCCATCGCCGACACCGCCGCCCACGCCAACGGGGCCAAGAACCTGCGGGCGGGGACCCAGTGGAACGGGCAGGACGTCTCCTTCGCCCCCGGCAGCGGGACCTGCGCAAGCATCTCCTGCCACGGCGGCGGAAGCGCCGCCTGGGGCGGGTCCCTGGGCTGTGCGGATTGCCACCTCGCGGGTGCGGGGGTGGATCGCGACAACTACGCGTTCGCCGACGGCCTGGTGGCCGTCGCCTCCGGATCGGAGTGGACCGGCGCGGGCCACGGCCGCACCACGGCCTTTCCCTCCGGCAATCCGGCGGCGGGATTCGCAGGACCGGCCGGGGACCCCCGCGGGTGCGCCTACTGCCACGGAGTCCTGGGTACGGGACAGAATCCGGCCACGGCGCACGGCGACCCGGGCAACCCCTTCCGCCTCGCCAACCGGTCCGGGAGTGACGAGGACGGGGGGTGGAACCAGGCATGCCTCGTGTGCCACGGCAACGGCGACAGCGGATACGATCCGGACGGGGCATCGTCGGGCTACGCCAGCCGCAACGGTACGAAGAACGTCGACGCGAACCATTACGGGGTCAAACACTCCGACCCCACCCTGGGCGGGACCTTCTGTTGGGACTGTCACGACCCCCACGGAGACGCCAACCCCTACATGGTCCACTCGGGGGCCGGAAACGCACCGGGCCGAGGGGTGACCGATCGCAGCGACGGCACCCACGGGGTTCCGGTCACCTCCCGGCCGGTAACGGGATTCGCCCCCGCCACGGGCGGCTACACCTCGGACGATCTCGTCAACGCGGGAAACACCGGCCTGTGCCAGACGTGCCACGACCCGGCAGGAGGCGCGGACCATTACAACCGGAGCACCTTCACCGCGCCGACCGCCCACAACGGAGCCGATGCGATCCGTTGCACGCAGTGCCATCGGCACGCCAGCGACTTCACCGCCAACTGCACCGACTGCCACGGCAACACGGCGGCAGGGAACTGGTGGCCGGACGGTACGGCCGAACACGGGGCCGGGTACGCCAACCGACCCGGGGCCCACCAGAAGCACGTCGACGCCATCCACGCGGCCAATGCGGGGACGCTGGCAGGTGCAACGGTCGTGGATCGGAAGAACCAGACCTGTGCCTGGTGCCATCCGACCCCGGGCGGCGTGCGACCCGGCACGGGGGAAGCCGAGCACAACGTCGACGCGGTGCCCACAGGCACGGCGGACATCCACGGCGACGGACGCGCCGGCGCTGCGGCGAGCAACTTCCGGAACCTTGCGGGAGCGGCGAGTCCGGGGGGCGCGTACGACCCTTCCGGCCATGTCTGCTCCAACATCGCCTGCCACGGCGGTGCGTCCACCCCGTCGCGGTACTTCGTCGGCGGGGTGGGCGACGCGCAGGCTCCGGCCGTGAACACCGTCAGGGTCAACGGGGCCGCACCGGCGTCCATCCAGGTAGGGACGCCGACCGTCTCGCTGACGGCGACCTGCACCGACACCGCAACGGGCGGCAGCACCGTCGCCGCCGCGGAGTATTTCGTGGGCGTGATGGGAACCCCCGGAACCGGCACGCACATGGCCGCCGCGGACGGGCTGTTCGACACACCGACCGAGGCAGTGTCCGCATCCGTGAGCAGCGCCGCCTGGGTCGCCGGCACCGATCTCTACGTGGACTGCAAGGACGCGGCGGGCAACTGGGGCCCTGCCGGGGGAGGGGTCGTCGCCGTCACCCTGACGGGCCAGACCACGTTCACCGCGGCCCTCTCCAGCGGCCCCACGGAGACGGTGTTCCCGGGCTATGCGAACAAGACCGCAGCCGTGGTCACCCTGACGTTCCTCGCGGGACCGTCGCCCGCGCAGGTCAACGGGGTGACGATCACCGGCACGGGAACCGGGTCCCCGGGAACGAACGTCTCGGTGGTGAAGATCTACAGGGACACCGGATCCACCCCGAACAGCTGGGATGCCGGAGATACTCTGCTCGGCACCGGAGCGATGAACGTCTCCAACGTGGCGGTCATCCCCTTCTCGGCGGCCGTCGCCAGCGGAACACCATGGCGCCTGCTCGTCACCTACGACATCGCCGCCGGGGCCGTTGCCGGCAACACCCTCGGCGCGCAGTTGACGGCGGTAGCCACACCTCCCACCACGGCCCTGGCCACACCGCTGCCCCTGTCGTCCGCGGCCGTGAAGACCGTGGCCACCTCGACCGCGGCAACCCACTACCCCTACGCGAGCACCGGCACCACGATCGCCAGCGCGGGCCAGACGGCGACGAACTACGCCGGGTGCGGAACCGCCGCGGTCTCGCGCGGGTCTTTCTACACGCTGCTCTCGTCCGGGGCCCCCCCGTGCAACACCCTCACCACCTGGACCAACACCGGAGGGGCAAACCAGAGCATGACGGCAATTTGGAACACGGTAGTGGACCCCACCCGGAACGTGACCATACGGGGCAGGGCATCGGGCAACCGGTTCTACGTAGGCAACAACACGGGGGTTGCCGGGAACTTCACGGTCAACTTCGTCGACTTCGACCCGGTCACGGGCACCGCGACGGTGATCGGCACGGGCGTGAGCGCCACGGTGCAGCCCCCAGTGTGCTGCGATTGCCTGGGAAACCCCATCGGCGGGTACTTCTTCGGAAACCTGAGCCTCTCGGCCATCACGGGCACCGTCCTGGCCGGACACAGACTCGGCCTGCGGATCACGGTCCCGGCCAACGACTGGTGGGTCTCCTTCGGCAACACCGGCTACGGCTACCTGGTGGTGGACACGCTGGCGATTCCCTTCGAAACCACCCCTCCGACGCTGAGCATCGCACCGGCCGTGGCCCCTCCCACCATACAGGCGGGCACCCCGACGGTGAACCTGACGGCCACCTGCAGCGACGTCTCGACGGGCAACAGCAACATCGTGGCGGCAGAGTACTTCGTCGGGGCGTCGGGCACGGCGGGCACGGGTCTCCCCCTTTTCCCGGTCTCAGGTTTCTTCGGCGTACCGACCGTGGCGGTTGCTGCCGCCGTGGACTCGTCCGCCTGGGCCGCCGACACCACCCTCTACGTGGACTGCAAGGATGGAGGGGGCACTTGGGGGCCGGCCCCGAAGGGGAGCGCTTCGGTCACGGTGACCCCGAAGGACGCATTCACCGTGACGGGGAACCCGGGCCCGACCGAGACCCTCGGCCCGGGAGACAGGGACACGGTCGTACAGGTTCTCACCTTCAACGCGACCGCGGCGGGAACCTCGGTACAAGTCCAGGGTGTACAGATCACAGGCACCCGCGACCTGGGCAGCGGCCAGGTGTACAGCGACGTTTCCCAGGTGAAGGTGTACAACGACACCGGCACCGCGCCGAATCAGTGGGACGCCTCGGACGTCCTGCTCGGTGCCTCGGCCTGCGACACCGCGAACCTCGCCCACGTGACGTTCACGGCACCGTTGCTCGTTACGAACCCCACGCCCGCGCGGTTGCTGGTGACCTACGACATCGCCGGGACCCCCACGGCGGGCGACCGGATCGGCGCCAGCCTGACGGCCGTGAACAATCCGGCCACCGACGACCTCACCACGGCCCTGCCGATCGCTTCGGGCAACGTCAAGACGATCACGGCCTTCTACTGCGGCGCCTGCCACGGGCTGCCGCCGGTCAGCGCCCAGGCCGCCGGCTCCCACTCGAAGCACGTGAGCGGGAGGGAGGACCACACCGACTGCGACGCCTGTCACCCGGGCGCCTCCGCCTACGGCAACGGGCACGCGGACGGCAAGTGGCAACTGAGCTTCTCCGGGAACCCGAGCACCTTCGGAGTCAAGATCGGCGGCGCCCTGACGGTCAGCGAAGGCAGCGTCATCTACAGCGACGGGAGTTCCGACGGCACGGACAACGGGACCTGCGCCGAGACCGGTTGCCACGGTCCCGCCACGCCCGTGTGGGGGAACCCCGGCAGCGTGACGTGCGCCCAGTGCCACAACGACGGCTCCGCCGTGGTGCCCAACGCCCCCACGGTGACGCCGGCGAGCCCCCACGTCGACGCCGACCGCAGCGGAAGTACCTGGGCCACCGGCGACTGCAGGGGGTGCCACGCAGGGCACCGAGGGGCGGTGACCGTGCCTCTGCCGCCGACGGACTGGGGCAACGTGAATCTGTCCGCCCGCGACATGCGCGCAGCACTCGGCATGGACTATCCGCTGACCGGAGGGGTCCACCTCGGGGGGCCGGGGACCGCGAACAGCATCGCGACGAAGACTACCGAGGCCGAGATCTGCTGGGGTTGCCACGAGACCGTGGCGTCCAGCGTTCCCGGCAACCCCTACGTGAGCGAGTGGGGCTACAACACGAAGACCACACCGTCGAGCTTCCCCGTGGTCCGGTTCCCGACGGCGAACGACGGGTTGGTCGAGACCTTCAACTTCGGCTGGCTCTACAACAGCGGCTACACCGGCAAGGTATCCGACTGGACGCAGGGGTACTGGATGGACCAGTACGATCCGCTCGTCAAACGCCGGGTGGCGTCGGTCCACACCGCCAACTTCGCCGCCGCCGGGCAGTCCTCGAGCGTGGCGGACAACCTCTGGGCGAACGGCACGGTCAAGCGGTCGTCGCCCGTGCTCGAGGACAAGAAGCACATCCGCTGCAGCTACTGCCACGACGTGCACGACACCGCGGGCCCGGACGGCAGGCCGTACCTGCGCGGCACCTGGATCGGCAACCCGTACCCGCCGGAACTGCCTCCGAGGCCCGGGTACGCGTTCACGACGACGCCGGTGGTCGGCGGCACACTCCGCCCCCGGGGAACCTCAGCGGCCCGCGACAAGGGGGGGTACTTCATCGACCAGAACAGCAACTGGCCGACGAACAACGGGGCCATGGACACCCTGGGCGAGACGGCGGGGCTGTGCACCCTGTGCCACGGGACCAACGTGGACGACATGGATTTCTACACCGGGGCGACGCTGTGGCGGAGCGGCCAGACGAACGGGCACAGCAACTCGACCGTGGGGGGCCTGAGAGCCAGGAGGGTCGACCTGTTCAGCGCATTCCGGGGTGGTGCCACCTATACCATGCAGATGCAGGACAGCACCGGCTGCACCACGGAACGGTACTGGGACAACAGCCGTCCACAGTACTTCCCGTACAGCGCACCGTGCATCAATGTCAGCGGTTGGTACGGAACGGACTACGCGAACTGGTACGGCACCACAGGGCAGATCGGCGGCGCCTCAGGGGCAGGGAGCATGGCGCACAAGTTCACGTGTTCCAAGTGCCACACGCCCCACGCGAGCGGCCTCCCGGCGCTGCTGACCCACAACTGCGTCGATCCAGCACAGGGGGGCTTCACGGCGCTGGGGTATCAGAACCAGGCGGGCAACTGCCACCGGAAGACCTCGACATCCGACGGCTGGCACAAGCTCGCGCCGGGCCAATGACCACTCGGCCCTCGCGGCGGGACAGGTGAAGATGGGCCTCGCATCCTCGGCAAACGAAGGGGTGTCGACACTCGGAGGACGACCATGAAGGGCAGGAGATTCGAAGTGTGCCGGTGGTTCGTCGCTTTGGGACTCCTGCTCGCGCTTGCCCCCGAGAGCGGGGCCAGAGAGCTTTATCGACCGCAGCGAGGTGCAGGGGGCGAAGGCCCTGCAGGTCTAGAGCGAGGACCGGTCGAGGCGCAGCTGTCCTTCGATGCGGTGCGCCGAGGGATGATCTCCTTCGACCTCAGGCGGGACGCGACCTCGAAGTCACCCGAGTCCGGCGCGGTTCCGGTCAAGTTTCTCGACCAGGACGGCGAGACCGTCCTGGTCCTGCGCGTCGCCTGCAGCTTCGGCGAGGATCCCTCCCGGGCCGCCCTCCTGCTCCGCGGGCCCGAGTTCAGCCGGAAGGGCCTGGGGCTCTGGGACCCCCTCATCCTCCTGGACCGAAGCATCGCGCCCGGTGAAACCCTCCATTTCGACCTGACGTGGGACGACGAGACGCGGCGGTACGGCCTCTTCGTGGACGGCCGGGGGATCGATCCGCAGCCGGGCACCTACGACGCCTCGAGCAAGAGCTTCCGGCGCAGCGTGCGCGAGCTCGCCAACGAGCAGAACTCCCGTGCGGGGGAACCGCCGACGTTCGAGAGCCTTCCGTTCGCGTATTTCCTCTCCAAGACCAGAGCGGTCGTGGTGGGCGACACCCCCCGCGCGGGCAGCCTCCGACGGAGTCCCACGAAGAAGGGTCTGGTTGGGGACACCCACATCGACAATTTCTCCATCGTCGTGGACGAGGCCCCCACCAGAGCGCGATCGGCAGGGGGCGAAGTGAGCAACCTGACGGGCGCGTGGAACAAGGCAGGGGTCGTCCTGTACTGGGAACCGCCCGAGTTCCAGGGAATCGACCAACGGTATGCGATCTATCGGAGGGCAGGGGCAGAAGGCAGGGGCCGCTTCGAGAGACTGACGACGGACCCGGTGCGGGAGCTCCGCTTCCTCGACGCCACGGCCGAACCCGGGCAGACCTACCGGTACAGCGTGAGCGTCCTGCGCAGCGACGGCCTCGGAGCCCACCTGGAGAGCAAGCACCCCCCGGAGATCACCGTGACGGCGGCGGGATTCTCCGTGGCGAGCGTAGCCTCGGAGAAGGGGAGCTACGGCGCGGGCCAGGAGGTGGTGGTGACGCTGCGGGGCACGCCGGACGGGACGGCGGCGTTCAGCATCGACCAAGTAGCCACGGACGTGGCGATGGAGGAAGTGGACGACGGCGTGTACGTGGGCAAGGTCGCCGTGCCGACCGGGGTGAACCTGGCAGCCGCGGCGCTGGCCGGGACCCTGACCGACCCGTTGAGCGGGGAGAAGGCGACGCTTTCGGGCAAGCCCGTGGCCATCGACGGCCAGGCGCCGGCAGCGCCCTCGCGCGTGATCG
>CAZJSF010000063.1:0-15231 GCA_964548515.1 uncultured Thermodesulfobacteriota bacterium | reverse complement strand
CGGGGTGAGCGACCGGCCCGCGGAGGTGGAGGCGCTCGAGCGGCTGATCGCGGAGACCGGCCTCCAGATGGTGCACCTGAGGAACCTCTCCGTCGACCCGCGGCTCTACCTCGAGAGCCTGCCCGAGGGCGAGAGGAGCGGCGAGGGCGCCATCGGCCTGCGGCACCTGGCGGTCCGCCTCAAGCGCCGTTTCCCGCGCCTGGACCTCGGCTACTTCAACCGACCGAAGGAGGATTTCGGGTCGCCGCGGGTGGACGAACTGCCCTGGGCCCGGCAGGCTGCTTCGGAGGCCGCTCCCGGCGTGCCCTAGACGATGCGGGTGGGGGCCGTGCCCGGCGTCCGCCCCTTGGAGGAGGAGGAACGACCATGCTCTCGGAGATCCACGAGTTCCTCGGGTTGTGCGCCCTGGCCGCGGTGGGCGCGGCGGTGGCGGCCGGGGGCGCGGCGTACCGGTACCAGGCCGTGAAGGGTTTCCTGCCGGTGAAGCGGCCGGCGCTCGTCCGGGTGCACCTCTGGGCGGCAATCGCCTTCGTGGCTGCCGCCACCTTCCACTACCTGCTGGCGCCCCGGGTCCACGGCCTCCAGCAGGCCGGCGTGCTGGCCCTGGTGGTCGCGTTCCTGCTCGGGCTCTCCTTCCGGTGGAGCCGCAAGCACTTCGCCGTGGCCGTGAAGGCGAAGATCGCCCTGGTGGTGCTCGCCGCCCTGCTCCTGCCCGTGGGCCACTGGCTGGTGGGGGAGGACGAGCACGGACGGGACCACTCCGGGAGCGTCGGCGGGACGATCGGGGCGGTGGCGGCCGTCCTCCCTCCACCCCCGACCGAGGCCGCGGCGACGGCCCGCCGTTGAAGCCCGCCGGCGTCCCCTGCACAAGGAGTCCGCGATGACGAAGCACACCCCCCTGGACATCCTGAAGAACGCCATCCTCCTCGAGCGGCGGGGCAAGGCCTTCTACGCCAAGGTGGCGGAGCAGGCCACGGCGCCCGCGGTGAAGAAGTTCTTCGCGTGGATGGCCGAGGAGGAGGACCACCACATCGAGATCCTCTCCGAGCAGTACCGGGCCTACCGGGACGGGGGGCGCTTCGCGGCGACCGCGGAGGGGGACACCCGCGTGGAGGGCTTCTCCTCGTCGGTGCTCAGCGACCGGCTCAAGAAGGAGATGGCGGCCGCGGGCTTCGAGGCGGCCGCCGTCGCCGCGGCCATGGCCATGGAGCGCAACGCCGTGCGCCTCTACGGGGAGCGGGCCGAGCAGGCCGAGGACCCCCAGGAGCGGGACCTCTACCGCTGGCTGGCCGAGTGGGAGCGCGGGCACCTGGACCTGCTCGTCCGGGTGGACCGGGACCTCACCGAGGCCGTCTGGAACGACAACCACTTCTGGCCCCTCTGACCGCCCCGCCCGGGCGCGGTCAGGAGAGCACGGTCACCCGGCTGCGGCCGAGCCCGGCCAGCAGGCGCTCCTCGACCGCGCCGACGAACTCCGGGTCGAGCCAGCGCGACCACCCCGACCGCCGGTAAAGGCCGGCCGTCTTGCCGGCGTAGTTCATCCGGTCCACGTACACGCGGTCCACCCACGGCCCCAGGGCGCCGGCCAGGCGCTCGGGGTCCATGGGCAGGAGCGGCCCCACGAAGGCGTAGGTCTCCACACCCCGGCTCCGGAGCTCCCGCAGGGCGCCGAGGCGGGCCTCCACGGGCGGCGCCCCGGGCTCGAAGGCGCGGCGGACCGCGTCGTCGTCGGTGGTGACCGAGAGCCCGACGGCCACCCCCTCGGCCCCCTCCAGCAGGTCCAGGTCCCGGAGCACCAGGGGCGACTTGGTGAGGACGTCGACCGGGAAGCGGCGCCGCAGCAGGTGCTCCAGGCAGCGCCGCGTCACGCGGTAGCGCTCCTCCAGGGGCTGGTAGGGGTCGGTGACGGTGCTGAGCAGCACCGGCGCCGGGCGGGCCCGCTCGACCTGGGCCGCCAGCACCTCGGGGGCGTTCACGCGCACGTCGACGAAGGCGCCCCACGGCTCCTCGTGGCCCGTGAACCGCTTCATGAACGAGGCGTAGCAGTAGCGGCAGGCGTGGGAGCACCCCACGAAGGGGTTCACGCAGTAGGTGGCTCCCGGGATCCGGGAGCGGGAGAGGGCGGAGCGGCAGGCGATCTCGCGGACGACCGGGCCGCCGCGGCCCTCCGCTCCTCCCCCCGGGGTCCCGGCGGCGGGGCTCACTCCTCGGGCGCGTGGAGCCTGCGCCACAGCTCGGCCAGGCGCTCGAGACGGCGCATGACCTTGCCGTTCACCGACCCCTCCGGGTAGGCGCCGTAGGCGTCCTCCTCGCCGGCCGGGAGGTCCGCCAGGAGGGCCATGGCCTCGTCGACGGTGGCGACCGGGTGGATGTGGAAGCGGCCCGCGGCGACCGCCTCCACGACCTCGTCCTCGAGCATGAGGTGGCGGACGTTGGCCTGGGGGATCACCACCCCCTGCTTCCCGGTGAGGCCCTTGGCCCGGCAGGTCTTGTAGAAGCCCTCGATCTTGAGGTTGATGCCGCCCACCGCCTGGATGTTGCCCCGCTGGTCCACCGAGCCGGTGACGGCCAGGTCCTGGCGCAGGGGAAGCTCGCCGAGCGCCGAGATCAGCGCGAAGAGCTCGGCGGAGGAGGCGCTGTCGCCCTCGACCCCGCCGTAGGACTGCTCGAAGCACAGGGTGGCGGCGAAGGCGATGGGGAACCGGCGGGCGTAGCGGGAGCCGAAGTAGCCCTGCAGGATGAGGACGCCCTTGTTGTGGATGCGCCCGCCGAGGTCGCTCTCCCGCTCGATGTTGACCACGCCCTCCTTGCCGAGGAACACCTTGGCCGTGACCCGGGAGGGCTTGCCGAAGGCGTAGTCGCCGAGGTCGTACACCGACAGGCCGTTCACCTGCCCCACGGCGTCGCCGTCCGCGTCGATGTGGATGGTGCCCTCGTCGATCATCCGGCCGATGATCTCCTCGAGGTAGCTGTCCCGGTAGATCTTCTCCGCGGCCGCCCGGGCCACGTGCTCGGCCCGCACCTGCTCGGCGCGCTGCGCGCGCGCCCAATGGTGCGCCTCGCGCACGAGGTCGACGATCTCCTGGCGATGGGTGGAGACCCGGCCCTGGTGCTCGGCCGCGCGCAGGCCCTGCTCCACCACCCGGGCCACGGCGTCCCGGTGGAAGGGCAGCAGGCCCTCCTCCGCGCAGTGGTGGGCCACCAGGAACGCGTAGGCCATGCGGCTCTCGTCGGTCAGTGCCATGTCCTCCGCGAACTCGCCCTTGACCTTGAAGAGCTGGGCGAAGTCCTCGTCGTAGTGGCGCAGCAGGTAGTACAGCCACGGCGTGCCGAGGAGAACCACCTTCACCCGGGCGGGGATGGGCTCGGGCTTGAGGGAGGCCGTGGAGATGAGCCGGAACTGCTCGCCGATCTCCTCCATCCGGATGCGGCGGTCCTTGAGGACCCGCTTCAGGGCGTCGTACGCGAAGGGGTTGAGCAGCACGTCCCGGGCGTCGAGGAGCAGGTACCCGCCGTTGGCCCGGTGGAAGGCCCCGGCCTTCACGAGGGTGAAGTCGGTGACGAAGGCGCCCAGTTGCACGTGGTGCTCGATGCGCCCGATCAGGTTGTGGTAGGTGGGGTTCGACTCGTGGACCACCGGGGCCGCCTCGAGCCCCTTGTTATTCACCAGCACGTTCACCTGGTAGCGGCGGGTGCGCTGCTCGGGGGTGGGCGGCCGGAAGGGGAAGGGCAGGGCCGGGGTCTCGGTCGCGGCGGACCGGAACTCGTCGAGGTTCTCCACCACGTCCTTCTCGACGGCCTTGAGGTAGTCCACCACCGCCGGGTGGCTGCGGTACTTCTCCGCCAGGGACTCGATCTCGTGGCCCACGGCCGCCAGCGCGACCCGGCGCTCGAGGGTCTTGAGGGCCTCCTTGACCCTGCGGTCGATCTCGCGCACCGCCTCGATGGTGTCGCGCAGCTTGGCCTGGAGCAGTTCGCGCGCCTCCCGCACCTTCTCCTGCTCCTCCTCCGGGAGCTTCTCGAAGTCCTCCTGGCTCACCGGCGACCCCTCGTGGGTGTAGATGAGCGCCAGGCCCTCGGCGCTGCGCTGCACGAGGAACCCGTGGGTGTTCGCGATGCCCTCCAGTTCGCGGAAGGCCCGGGCCTTCTCCTCCTGGGCCTCCTTCACCGCCGCGGCCTTCTCCTTCTCGTACCCGTCGCCCGAGAACGCCTTCGGGATCTCCGTCAGCAGGCTCCGGACCAGGGCCTCCATGTCCTGGCGCAGCGCCTCGCCGGTGCCCGGGGGCAGGGGCACCGCCAGCGGCCGCTCCTCGTCGTCGAAGTTGAAGAGGTAGACCCAGTCGTCCGGCACCGGGCGGCGCCGGGCCGCCTCCTCGAGCACCGACAGGACCGTGGTGCGCTTCCCGGCGCCCGAGGTCCCGAGCACGAAGATGTTGTAGCCTTCGCTGTCCACCTCGATCCCGAAGTCCAGGGCACGCAGGGCGCGCTCCTGGCCGAGGGGCCGGCGCTCGGGCTCCAGGTCCGCCGTGGTCTCGAAGGGGAACTGGGCAGGGTCCACCCGGTGCCGGAGCTGCTCGGGGGATAGGGGACGGGGCATCGAGGCCTCCTCGCGGGGACGGGGACAAAAGACGTGCCATTGTAACCACGCCGCCGTCCGATTCAAGGGGGGCGACGCGCCCGCCCCGCCGGGGGCAGGCTCCCCGCTCCCGCCGCCGCTACGCGGGGAAGATCTGCGGCGTGACGGGTGACGGGTGACGGGTGACGGGTGACGGGTGACGGGTGACGGGTGACGGGTTGCGCAGCGGTGCGCGGGGGAAGATCTTGCATCCGCGGCCCAGGCGAGTACCCTGGCACGGCTTTGTCCGCTGCGGGGCCGGAGGACTTCCATGGAGAATCCGGGCGTGTGGAACGCCGCGTACATCGACGAGCAGTACTCGCGCTGGAAGGAGTCTCCCGGCGCCGTCTCGGCCGAGTGGCAGGCCTTCTTCCAGGGGTTCGAGCTCGGGTCGGCCCGCCCGGCCGGGCTCGCCCCGGAGGCCCTGGCCCTGCAGGCGAAGGCCGAGGCCCTGATCCAGCGCTACCGCGACCTGGGGCACCTGATGTCGTGCCTCGATCCCCTCTCCGTCTGCCCGACCTCCCACCCCCTCCTGGACCTGGAGGCCTTCGGCCTCGGGCGGGAGGACCTGGAGAAGCCCGTCTACGCCCCCGGCTTCGGGGAGGGCGAGTCCGTCCCCCTCGGCGTGGCCGTCGACATCCTGCGCGAGACCTACTGCCACTCGGTGGGCGTGGAGTACATGCACCTCCAGGACCCGGGGGAGCGCGAGTGGCTGCGGAGCCGGCTGGAGCCGGCCCGGGGCCGCTTCGACCTCTCCGCCGACGACCGCCGCTGGGTGCTGGAGTGGCTGTGCCGCGCGGGGCGGTTCGAGGAGTTCCTGCAGCGCCGCTACCTCGGGCAGACCCGCTTCTCCCTGGAGGGGGCCGAGGCCCTGATCCCCCAGCTGCGCGACCTGATGCGGGTGGCGGCCCGGGCCGGGGTGCGCCAGGCGGTGCTCGGCATGGCCCACCGCGGGCGGCTCAACGTCCACGTGAACCTGCTGGGGAAGAGCTACGAGGAGGTCTTCTGCCAGTTCGAGGCCACCTACGACCCCGAGGCGGTGCCGGGCGGCGGCGACGTGAAGTACCACAGCGGCTACGTCGGCGACGTGGACACCGGCGCCGGCCCGGTGCACGTGGTCCTCCCGGAGAACCCGAGCCACCTGGAGGCGGTGAACCCGGTGGTGGAGGGGATCGCCCGGGCCCTCCAGGACCGCCTGGGAGAGGAGGGCCCCCGGAGGGTCCTTCCCCTGCTGATCCACGGCGACTCCGCGTTCCCGGGCCAGGGCATCGTGGCCGAGACCCTCAACATGGCTCGCCTCGCCGGCTACTCCACCGGGGGCACCCTCCACGTGGTGCTCAACAACCAGATCGGGTACACCACGCTCCCGGAGAACGCCCGGTCCACCCGCTACGCCACCGACGTGGCGAAGATGCTCATGGTCCCGATCTTCCACGTGCACGGCGAGAACCCCGCCGCGGTGCTCTTCGCCACGCGGCTGGCCTTCGCCTACCGCATGGAGTTCGGCAAGGACGCGGTGATCGACCTCGTCTGCTACCGCCGGCACGGCCACAACGAGGGGGACGAGCCGTACTTCACCCAGCCGACCCTCTACCAGCGCATCCGGGAACGGCCCACGGTGTACCGGCTCTTCGCCGACGAGATGGTCCGGGACGGGATCGCCCGGGAGGGGGACCTCGAGGCGGTGGTCGGGGAGATCGACGGGGCGATGGACCGCGCCTACCAGACCGCCCACTCCCAGGCGTGCGTGTGGGTGCCCCCGCAACCCTGGGACGGGTGGGAGTCCCTGGACAACCGCTACACCTCCGACGCCGTGGACACGGCGTACCCGGCGGAGGCGCTGCGCGACCTCTGCCGGGCGCTGGCCACGGCCCCCGAGGGCTTCCGCGTGCACCCCAAGCTCCAGAAGATCGTCGAGCGCCGGGTGGAGGCGGTCGAGCAGGGCCGGGGGATCGACTGGGCCGGCGCCGAGGCCCTCGCCTTCGGGTCCCTGGTCTCCGAGGGCGTGCCGATCCGCCTGAGCGGCGAGGACAGCGGCCGGGGCACCTTCAGCCAGCGCCACGCCGTCTGGTACGACGCCGAGGACGGGCGGATCCACGTGCCCCTCGACGGGCTCGACGGGGGCCGGGCGCGCTTCCGCGTGCACGACAGCCCGCTCTCCGAGGCGGCGGTGCTCGGGTTCGAGTACGGCTACTCGGCCGTGGACCCCAACACCCTCGTCCTTTGGGAGGCCCAGTACGGCGACTTCGCCGACGGCGCCCAGGTGATCACCGACCAGTTCGTGGCGAGCGGCGAGGCCAAGTGGCAGAGGCACACGGGGGTCGTCCTGCTCCTGCCCCACGGGTACGAGGGCCAGGGCCCGGACCACTCCACCGCCCGCCCCGAGCGCTTCCTGCAGCTGTGCGCCGAGGACAACATGGCGGTGTGCCAGCCCACGACCCCCGCCCAGTACTTCCACCTCCTGCGCCGCCAGGTGAGGGCCCCGTGGCGCAAGCCCCTGGTCGTGCTCACCCCCAAGAGCCTGCTGCGCCACCCCGAGGCGGTCTCGCCCCTGGAGGACCTGGCCGCCGGACTCTTCCGCCTCGTCCTCGACGACCCGGAGGCGCCGAAGCCCTCGGCGGTCCGGCGCGTTCTCCTGTGCACCGGCAAGGTGTACTACGCCCTGGCCGAGGCCCGCCGGAAGGGCGGGGTTTCCGGCACCGCCCTGGTGCGACTGGAGCAGCTCCACCCTTTCCCCGCGGCGGAGCTGGAGGCGTTGCGCAAGCGCTACGGCAAGGCCCGGGATTGGGTGTGGGTGCAGGAGGAACCGCGGAACATGGGGGCGTGGACCTTCGCGGCGCCGCGGCTCGCCGAAGTCCTGGGCCGGGAGGCTGCGTACGTGGGGCGGCCGGAGGCGGCGAGCCCCGCCACGGGCTTCCCCTTCCTCCACCGCAGCGAGGAGGAGCAGCTTCTGCGGGAAGCCCTGCCGGCCAGGGAGAAGGCGGCGCGGAAGAGGCCGGGCAAGGGCGGAGCCCGGGAGAAGCGCCGCGGCGGCCGGGCCGCGTGAGGCGGACAGACCGAGAGACCAACCCCGAGAGGAGACCCCGATGGCGATCGAGATCCGCGTGCCGGAAGTGGGCGAGTCGGTGCAGGAGGCGGTCCTCGCCGAGTGGTTCAAGGCGGACGGGGCGGCGGTGCGGAAGGACGAGCCGCTCTTCCTGCTGGAGACCGACAAGGTGACCCTGGAGGTGCCCGCGGAGGCCGACGGCGTCCTCCGGATCGCGGCGCCGGCGGGCTCGTCGGTGAAGATCGGGGATGCGGTGGGGACGATCGAGCCGGGAGGGGCCGCGGCCGCGAAGGCCCGGGAGGACAGGCCCCCCGAGCCTCCGAAGGCTCCCGAGAAGCCGGCGCCCCACGGCGAAGGGGAGGCGAAAGGGAAGGGCAGGGGGCCGAAGGCCGGGAAGGCCGCGGAGCCGGAGGCCGAGAAGCCCGCGGCCCCGTCCGAGCCGGCCGCCGGGCTCCCGGCCTCGGTGCAGGAGCTCCTGGACCGGCACGGCCTCGACGCCTCGGAGATCCGGGGGAGCGGGCCCGAGGGGCGGCCGACCCGGGGCGACGTGCTCCTCCACCTCGAGGAGCGGGGGAAGGCGGGGGCACCCGCGCAGGCCCCGGAGCGTAGCGGGCCGCCCCCGGCCGAGGCGGCGGAGGCCGCGGCGCCGAGGCCTCCCGAGGGGGCCGGCGGGGGCGACGAGCCCACCACCCGCAAGCCCATGAGCCCCATCCGCAAGCGCATCGCCGAGCGCCTGCTCGCGGCGAAGCACTCCACCGCCATGCTCACCACCTTCAACGAGGTGGACATGGGGCCGGTGATGGAACTGCGAAAGCGCCACAAGGCCGCGTTCCACGCCAAGCACGGCACGAGCCTCGGCATCACCTCCTTCTTCGTCCAGGCGGCGTGCCAGGCCCTGGCCGCGTTCCCCCAGGTCAACGCCTTCATCGACGGCGACGACCTGGTCTTCCACGACTACGTGCACATGGGCATCGCCATCGGCGCGCCCCGGGGCCTGGTGGTCCCGGTGATCCGCCACGCCGAGCGCCGCAGCGTGCCCGAGATCGAGAAGGCGGTGGCCGAGTTCGCGGACCGGGTGCGGGAGAACAAGCTCGGCCTCGCCGACCTGGAGGGGGGGACGTTCACCATCACCAACGGCGGGGTGTTCGGCTCGCTGCTCTCGACCCCCATCCTCAACCCGCCCCAGAGCGCGATCCTCGGGCTGCACAAGGTGGAGGACCGGCCCGTGGCGGTGGAGGGGCAGGTGGTCGTCCGGCCCATGATGTACGTGGCGCTCAGCTACGACCACCGCGTCATCGACGGGCGCGACGCCGTGCAGTTCCTCGTCCGGGTCAAGCAGCTGGTGGAGGAGCCGGAGCGGCTCTGGCTGGAGGTGTGAGATGGCCGCGGACTTCGACCTCGTCGTAATCGGCGCCGGGCCGGGGGGCTACTCCGCGGCCGCCCGGGCCGCGCGGCTCGGGATGAAGGTGGCCTGCGTCGAGCGGGAGGAGCGGCTCGGAGGGGTGTGCCTGCGGGTGGGGTGCATCCCGAGCAAGGCCCTGCTCGACTCCAGCGAGCTGTACCGGGTGGCCCGGGAGAGGATGGCGGGGCACGGGGTGGCGGCCGCGTCGGTCCGCCTGGACCTCGGGACCATGATGGCGAGGAAGGACGAGGTCGTGGCCGGGCTCACCGACGGCGTGCGCGGGCTCCTGGAGCGAAGCGGTGTGGAGGTGGTCCGCGGCACGGCCCGCCTCGACGGCCCCGGCGCCGTGGCGGTGAAGCCGGCCAAGGGGAAGAAGGCCGCCTCGCTTCGCGGGGCGGCCGTGCTCCTGGCGACCGGTAGCGAGCCCGCGCCGCTCCCGTCGATCCCGGTGGACGGGAAGCGGATCGTCACCTCCACCGAGGCCCTCGCCTTCGACGCGGTACCCAGGCGCCTCGGCGTGGTGGGCGGCGGCTACATCGGGCTCGAGCTGGGTTCGGTCTGGGCCCGCCTGGGCTCGGAGGTCACGGTCATCGAGGCCCTGCCCTCGGTGGCCTCCACGGCGGACGGCCAGGTGAGCCGGGCCCTGGAGCGGAGCCTGCGCAAGCAGGGCCTCTCCTTCCGCCTCGGCACCCTGGTGGTGGGGGCGAAGGCCTCGAGCCGCGGGGTCCGGGCCCGGCTGCGCACCGGGGAGAAGGAGGAGGACGTGTCGTTCGACCGGCTCCTTGTGGCCGTGGGGCGGAGGCCGCTGACCCGGGGCCTGGGGCTCGAGGAGGCCGGGGTCCGGACGGACCCGCGCTCGGGCCGTGTGACCGTTGACGCGGCGTACCGGACGAGCGCGTCCGGCGTGTACGCCATCGGCGACCTCGTGGACGGGCCGATGCTCGCCCACAAGGCCTCGGCCGAGGGGATCGCGGCCGTGGAGGGGATCGCGGGGGAGCCCGCCGAGGTGGACTACGGGGCGATCCCTTCGGTGATCTACACCGACCCGGAGGCGGCGGGCGTGGGGGCGCGGGAGGAGGACCTGAAGGAGAGGGGGGTGGACTACCGCTCGGCGACCTATCCCTTCGCGGGCACGGGGAGGGCGCGGTGCCTGGGGGAGACCGAGGGCTTCGTCAAGGTGCTGGCCCACGCCGCGAGCGACCGCCTCCTCGGCGTCCACATCGTGGGCCCGCGGGCGTCGGACCTGATCGCCGAGGGCGCGCTGGCGGTGGGGATGTCCGCCCGGTCCCAGGATGTGGGCGGCACGGTCCACGGCCATCCCACCCTGGCGGAGGCCTTCATGGAGGCGGCGCTGGGGGTGCGCCGGCGGTCCATCTACGGGGCGTGAGGGGGTCTCGTGGAGGCGACGCGGATCGGGCGGGGAGGCCCCGGCGCGTGCCGGACCTCAGGGCTTGCAGACGTCGTACCCGCCCTTGCGGAACAGTTCCCGGTACGCGGCGACGTCGCGGTCGATCATCGCGAGGGCTTCCTTCTGCTTCGTCTCCTGGAAGGCCGCCTGGATCCGGGTCAGGAGCCGGCCCTGGGAGGCGCGGCCCTCGTCCCGGGCCTTCCGGAGGGCCTCCAGCGAGCCCTTGTCCACGCCCGGGCAGCCCATCCGCTGGTCCACGAGGTCGAGGACGGCCTGGAAGGAGATGTACGTCTCGGCCGCGTCGCCCACCTGCCGGCCGTCGGCGAACTGCCCCTCGGCGAGGTAGGGCTTGGCCTGCCCCATGTGCCGCTTGGCACTGTCGAGGAGGCTGTGCTTCTTCAGGTATTCCACTTCTGCGGCGGCCCGCTTGCGGAGGACCTCGTTCTGGAGGATCTCGCCGGAGAACGCGCCGGTCGCAACCGAGAGCGCTGCCACGAACGCCAGGACCGCTTTCCGCATGACGCACCTCACGCCCGCCGCCGCGGGGCTCCGATTCGGCTCCGAGGCCCTCACGGTACGGACCGGGGCGCCCCCTGTCAAGATTCCCCTCCGGCGCCTCCCCGGCACGCCGAGGCCTGCCCCGCGCCCCGTTCCGGGGTCCCCTCCGAGCGCGGGTAGACCGTGGACGTCCTGAGCCTGGCGCTCCCCCCCGCCTTCGGGTTCGCCATCGGGTACGTCACCAACGCCCTGGCCATCCGGATGCTCTTCCGCCCCTACCGGGAGGTGCGGTTCCTGGGGCTCCGGTTCCACGGGATGATCCCCCGGCGCAAGGCCGACATCGCCGGAACGGTGTCGCGCACCGTGGTGTCCGAGCTGCTCAGGGAGGAGAGCGTCGCCCTGCGCATCGGCGGGCCGGAGGTCCGCGGCGCCGTGCGGGAACTGGTGCTCGACCTCTCCCGCCGGTACCTGGGCGCCGAGTACGGCACGCTCCGGCGCGCCCTGGGGCCGGGCCGGGCGGCCGCCCTGGAAGGGGCCCTGCCGAGGGTTCTCGGGGAGGCCGCCCGGGCGGCCCAGGAGTGGGCCTCGACCCCGGAGGGGGTCCGTTTCGCCGAACGGGCCGTGGGCGGCCTGCTCGACCGGCGGCTCTCCGAGCTCCTCCGGGGCGAGGAGGCGGCAGCGGCCCGGAGCGCCGCCTCCATGCTCGCCGGCCTGGCCCGGGCCCCGGACCTGGAGGAGAGGGTGCGCCCGGCCGTGGTCCGGGGCCTCTCCGCGCTGGCCAACGCGGCGAGCCCGACGGGCATGCTGCTGCCCGATGGGGTGCGGGAGGGGATCGAGACCGCCCTCGGCCAGGCGGTGCCCCTCCTCCTCCAGCGCTTCGAGGAGGCCCTCCTCTCGCCGGGCAACGTGGAACGGCTCAAGGCCGCGGTGCGCGGAGGGATCGAGGCGTACCTCCTCGAGACCGAGGGCGGGCTCGTGAAGAACCTCGCCCGGCAGGCCGCGCTCCTGGGGCGCAACCGGATCTACCGGGAGGCGGACGAGATCGTCGACGCCAACCTCCACCGCCTGCGCGAACTGGTTCACCAGAGGGAGAACCGGGAGCGCGTGGAGCGGGGGATCCGCGAGGGGCTCGACAGGCTCCTGGCGAAGACGCCGGGGGAACTGCTGGCGTCCCTGCCGCCCGAGACCCTGGCGGGCCTCCACGACCGGCTGGCCGCCTGGGTCTGCTCCCAGCTGCGGCGGGCGGAGGTGGCGGAGGCCGCCGAGCGCCTGTTCGAGCGGGAGCTTTCCGTGCTGTTCGACACCCCGCTGCGGGAGCTGCTCGCCCCCCGCGACGGGGGCGAGGCGGCGCTGGCGAACTGGGCCCGGGGGCTGGCGGGGTGGGCCGGCTCCGGGGGGCTCGCCGCCCTGGCGGAGCGGGAGGGCCCGGCCCTGGTGGAGGCCCTGCTCGACGCCCCCGTGGGCAGGCCGTCACGCCTACTGCCGGAGGGGCTGTTGACGGAGCTCCTGGACCTGGCCCTGGACCACCTCATGCCCGTGGTCTCCGCCCAGGTGCCGGAGATCCTGCGGATCGTGGACGTGCGCGGCCTGATCGAGAGGGAGATCCTGGCCTTCTCGCCCCGGGAGGTGGAGGAGGTGATCCTGTCCGTGGCCCGGCGCGAGCTCCGGTCGATCACCTGGTGGGGCGGCATCCTGGGGGCCCTCGTGGGAGGGTTCCAGGCGGCGTTGACCCTGTGGCGGCCGTGACCCGAGAGCGTCAGGCCGGGCGGGGTCCCCGCAGGCGCTGGCACGCCCCGAGCACGGCCTTGATGCTCTCGTAGGGCCGGGTCACGGCGGGTCCGGCCTGGACCCACCCCGGGAGCCACCGCTCCAGGGCGCCGCCGAAGGCCGACCGCAGGGCCCGGAACAGCGTGCGGAGCGGGTCGAGGTCGTCCGGGTCGCCGACGGGCACCACGGCGTCGAAGCCGCTGGCGTGGTGGACCCGGAGGCCGTCGCCCCGCACCTGGATCTCGAAGCCCATCTCCCGCAGGTTGGCGGCGTGGCGCCCCAACTCCTCCAGGTCCCTGGTACCGAGACCCTCCACCCCGGCCCCGGGAGAGGCGAGTGCCTTCTCGATGGCTGCGCGGACCCCTTTTTCCATGGTCATCCTCCCCGGTCTCCGGGTGCCTCGGGCCTGCGTTGCCCCTTCCGCGGGGCGGGTGTTACAGTCCTGCAGGTGAAGGCCCCGAGCGTTGCAACCGACCCCACCGCGTGCTATCTTCGCGCCCCTCTTATCGGCGAGGCGATGGGGTTGGCGTTAGCCGAGGCGGAGGCGGCGCTGGCCCTGGGCGAAGTGCCGGTGGGGGCCGTGATCCTCTGGGAGGGCCGGGTGCTGGCGCGGGGGCACAACCTGCGGGAGACCCGGGCCGACCCCCTGGCCCACGCCGAGTGCCTCGCCCTCTCCCAGGCCTCCCGGATCCTCGGCCGGTGGCGACTCGATCGGGCCACCCTGGTGGTGACGCTGGAGCCGTGTCCCATGTGCATGGGGGCCGTGCTCCAGGCGAGGGTGCCGAGGCTGGTGTACGGAGCGGCGGATCCCAAGGCCGGTGCGGCCGGGACGCTCTTCGACCTCTCCGACGACCCGCGGCTCAACCACCGGGTGCAGGTGACCCGGGGCGTCCGGGAGGCGGAAGCGGCCGACCTGCTCCGCGAATTCTTCCGGAGGCGCCGCTCGGGCGAGGACGTGCAGCGATGAATCCCGGCGGAGAGGTGGCCGAGAGGTCGAAGGCGGCAGACTCGAAATCTGTTGTACGGCTTGCCGTACCGGGGGTTCGAATCCCTCCCTCTCCGCCAGTTTCGTGTTTCCCGCGGCTTCCCGGCCGCGGCTCCCCCTCGGGGGGATGGTCAGCAGGGATGGCTGGGCCCTGCGCGACGGTGGCGCGGTGAACCCCGTCAGGTCCGGAAGGAAGCAGCGGCAGCCACGACCCCCGGGCGCCGCAGGTAGCCGAGCCATCCCTGGTGACCATCCCCCGTTCCGCTCCCCGGCTGGGTTCTAGTGTCGTACCTCGTCCTCGCGCGCAAGTGGCGCCCCCAGTCCTTCGAGCAGATCCGCGGGCAGGAGCACATCGTCCGTGCCCTGCGCAACGCGATCACCTCTGCCCGCATCGCCCACGCCTACCTGTTCACCGGGATCCGCGGCGTGGGCAAGACCTCCGCGGCCCGGGTGCTCGCCAAGGCCCTCAACTGTGCCACGGGGCCGACCCCGACGCCGTGCAACGAGTGCGCCTCGTGCCGGGAGATCACCGAGGGCCGGTCGAGCGACGTCCTCGAGATCGACGGCGCCTCCAACACGGGCGTGGAGGACGTGCGGCGGCTGCGCGAGGCGGTCCGCTACCCGCCGGTTCGGGGCCCCTACCGCATCTACATCGTGGACGAAGTGCACATGCTGTCCACGGCGGCCTTCAACGCGCTGCTCAAGACCCTGGAGGAGCCGCCCCCCCACGTGGTCTTCATCTTCGCCACCACCGACCCCCACAAGATCCCGGTCACCATCCTGAGCCGGTGCCAGCAGTTCGACTTCAAGCGCCTGTCGCTCAAGGACATGGCGGCGCTGCTGGGCGACGTGGCCGCCGCCGAGGGGGTAACCCTCGACGAGCGCAGCGTCATGGCGCTCGCCCGGGAGGCGGAGGGGAGCGTCCGGGACGGGCAGAGCCTGCTGGACCAGGTGATCTCCTACGCGGGGCAGTCGGTCTCCTACGAGGACGTCCGGGACGTCCTGGGCGTGGTCGACCGGGACCTGCTCCTCGGCGTCGCCAAGGCGGTGGCGGGCCGCGACGCGCGTTCGATCGTGCAGGCCCTCCAGGAGGCCGAGCGCTTCGGCTACGACGTCCGCCGGTTCGCCCACGACCTGCTCGACGTCTTCCGGGACCTCTCCATCCTGAAGGCCGTCCCCGAGGGCGACGACCTGGTGGAACTTGCCCCGGAGGAGGTGGACGAGGCGCGGCGGTTCCTGCAGGACGCCTCCTGGGACGAGGTCCACGCGCTCTACGACGTGCTCGCCCGAGGGGTCGAGGGGCTGCGCGCCGCCCCCAGGCCCGGCACGGTGCTGGAGATGACCCTGCTCAAGATGGCCCGGATGCCGGCGCTCCTCCCCCTGTCGGAGGTGATGAGCCGGGTGCGCGCCGCGGGCCCCGGCGCCGCTCCCCCCGCGGACGCGGGCGGCGCGGCGCCCGACCCGCAGGCCGACCGGGGCCGGGCGCCCGGCCGGGTCCCCGAGCGGCCCG
>CAZJSF010000062.1:0-15302 GCA_964548515.1 uncultured Thermodesulfobacteriota bacterium | reverse complement strand
CGCGTCTACGAACGGTTCCTCGCCCTCGTGGAGGAGAGCTTCGCCCCGGAAAGGAGGCTGGGGCGGATCAAGGAGTTCACCCACCACTACGCAGGCAACTTCGTCTTCGGTCACACCCTCGCCAGCGCCGTGCAGTCGAGCCGGTCGGTGGGCGAGGCCGCGGAGCGGGCGGGCGCCTTCTTCGCCGATCTGCAGGAGGGACGGGCCTCGTGAAACCCCTCGTGCTGGCTTCGACGAGCCCCTACCGCCGGGAACTCCTGGCCCGCCTGGGGCTTCCCTTCGAGGCCGTCGGCCCGGACTACGACGAACCGCCGCTGCCCGGGCTCGGCCCCGCGGAACTCGCCCGGGCCCACGCCCTCGGCAAGGCGCGCAGCGTGGCGGCGCGGAGGCCGGAGGCCCTGGTGATCGGCTCGGACCAGGTGGCCGAGGTGGGGGGCGAGGCCCTGGGCAAGCCGGGCTCCTCGGCGGGGGCGGTGGCGCAGCTCCTCCGGCTGGCAGGACGGACGGCCACCTTCCACACCGGGCTCGCGGTGGTGGCCGGGGGCCGGGAGGTGGTGCGGGTGGAGCCCTTCCGGGTCCGGCTGCGGCCCCTGGGCGTCCGGGAGGCCGAGGCCTACGTGGCCGCGGACCGTCCGGAGCAGACGGCGGGGTCGTTCCGGGTCGAGAGCCTGGGCATCGCCCTCATGGAGGGGCTCGAGGGGCGGGACTTCACGGCGCTGATCGGCCTGCCGCTGATCGCCCTGGTGGAGGTCCTCGGCTCCTTCGGCGTGAACGTGCTCCTGGAGGCGGCCGCCGCCCTGCCGGACGGGACCCCGAGGCGCTGATCGTCCCGCTCCCCCCTCTCAGGGGGCCTTCTTGTCCAGCCTCTCCAGGGCCTGGCCGGCCTCCAGCGCCCAGTCTCCCTTGTCCGGCGCTTCGAGCGCCTTCTTGAGGAGCTTCTTCGCCTCTTCCGGCTTGTTCGCCTTCTCGTAGGCGAGGCCCAGGTGGTAGGCGATCTCGCCGTGCTTCGGGGCGAGCTGGTGGGCCTTCTCCAGGGTGCGCACCGCCTCGGCGTAGCTCCCGATCTGGAACTGGACCCAGCCCAGGGTGTCGAGGGTGAAGGCGTTCTCCGGCGCCCGTTCCGCCGCGAGCCGTGCCAGCCGGAGCGCCTCGGACCGCTTGGTCTCGTCCTGTGCGTAGATCATGGCCAGGTTGTTCGCCGCGACGGGGTTCTCCGGGTCGGCCCGGAGGATCTTCTCGTAGGTGGCCCCTGCACCGGCGGTGTCCCCGGCGTCCTCCTGGAGGGCCGCGACCATGAAGAGGGTCGGAACCCTGTCGGGCGCGACGGCCAGCGCCGCGTCGAGGGCTTTCCGGGCGCCCGCGCGGTCGCCCTGGGCCATCCGGACGCGCGCCTCCAGGTCCCGGGTGGGCGGCGCCTTGGGCTCCACGGCGAGGCTGCGGTTCAGGTATTCCTCGGCGGTCTTCACGTCCTGGCGTCCCAGCGCGTGCATGGCCAGGGCGTTGAGGATCACCGGCGAGTCCCCGTTGGCCTTCAGGTAGGCCGTTCCCGTCTTCACCACCTCGTCGTGGCGGTCGAGGCGCTCGAGCAGCACCATCTGCCGCAGGACCGGGTCGAGGATCTTGGGGGCGAGGCGGGCGCTCTCGCGGTACTCGGCCAGTGCCTCCGGGTCCTTCTGCTGCGCTTCCAGCGCCTGGGCCAGCCGCATGCGCAGCAGGGCGTCGCCCGAGTCGGCCTTCAGGAGCTCGCGGTAGGTCTTCTCGGCCTGGGCGGGTTCGCCGCTCCCGAGCAGGGCGTCGGCCTGGAGGCGGCGGCCCTCGGGGTAGTCGGGCCTCGCCTTGAGGACCTTGCGGAGAGGCTCCAGGGCGTCGCCGTACCTGCCGGTCTCCAGGTAGACCTTGGCCAGGTCCAGGTTGGCGAAGAAGTGGTCGGGCACCTCCTCGAGGACCTTCAGGTACTCGGCGCGGGCCTCGTTCCAGCGCCGGCTCCCGGCGTAGGCCTTGGCGAGGAAGAGGTGGGCGTTCACCGAGTCCGGCGCCTCCTCCACCAGCCCTTCCAGGGCCGTGCGGGCCTCGTCGACGCGTCCCCGGGAGAGGTCGAGGCGGGCGGCCAGAAGCCGCGCGTTGCGGTCCTCGGGGTGTTCCTTCACGAGCTTCTCGATCAGGGGGGCCGCCTGGTCGGCCTCGTCGGTGAGCAGGTGGATGTTGGCCAGCCGCGCCAGGGTGACCGGGTCGTCGGGGGCGAGCTTGCGCAGGTCCTCCAGGGTGGCCCGGGCCTTGTCCACGTTGCCGGTGACCGAGTAGAAGTTGGCGAGGTCGGCCAGCGCCTGGACCTTGGCCCCCTTGTCGTTTCCGGCGAGGGAGATCGACTCCTTGAAGATCGCCTCGGCCGCGTCGCGGTCGCCCCGCTTGAGTCGGTACGAGGCCACGGCGCGGCGGGTGTTCGGCTCGCCCTGCCCCAGGTTGAGCACCTCGGCCATCAGGGCGTCGGCTTCCTTGAACTTCTCCTGCGACGCGAGGAGGTTCGCCAGGGCGGCCCGGAGCGCCTTGGACGGCGGTATCTCCTCGATGCCCTTGCGCAGCACCGTCTCGGCCTTGCCCGGCTCCTTGGCGGCCATGTGGAGTCCGGCGAGTTCCACCCGGAAGCCCTCCTCCTCCGGAGCCAGCTTCACCGCTTCGAGCATCTGGGCGACGGCTTCGTCCCGCCGGTTCTGTGCGGCCAGGGCCCGGGCGAGGACGACCCGGGCGTCCGCGCGCTCCGGCGCCAGTTCCACGGCCTTCGCGGCGTTGGTCTCGGCGTCGGCGAACCGCTTTCCCAGGTAGTAGAAGGTGGCCACCTTGACCCGGGCGTCGGCGTCGGCCGGCGCGAGGCTCACCACCTCCTGGTACTGCCGGAAGGCGTTCTGGGGATCCTTGAGCCTCAGGTACACGTCCGCCAGGGCGCGATGGGGCTCCGGGTCGTTGGGCTTCAGCTGGATCGCGTTGCGTAGCTCGATGGCCGCCTCCTGGAGCTTGCCCTCCTGGACGTACTCGGCGGCCCGCCGCTGGTGCTCGGCGGCCCTCTCTTCCGGGGCGGCCCGGGCAGGCGCGCCGGCTGCGAGGACGAGGCCGAGAAGGACCCAGATGACCTTGGAGCGGTGCATGGAAGCCTCCCTGGAGCAGATGTCTCGGTTTCGGCGCATGGTACCCGATCCGGGTTCGGCGACCAAGGCCCCGGGGGCGTCGGCGCCCGCGCCCGGGGCCTGCGCGGAACCCCGCGCTTGACGCCGCGCCGTCCGGTTCTCTACCTTCCGGTCTCTCGGGTGCCTGCGGCGTGTGCCGGGAGGACCGCGTCAGGTGATCGCCCTCCTTCGTCAGACCGCCGTGAACCGGTACACGTGGAACGCGGTGGCGGCCGTCCTCGACGCCTGCGACACCGACTGGGCGGTGGCCGACACCTGGGAGGACCTGTGCGCGCAGGCGGACCGGGCGCTCCGGGGCGGGCGCCGCGCGCTGGCGTTCTACTCGTTCCAGACGCCCGCCCTCGTCTCCGTACGCGACGAGGTGAGGCGGCTGCGCCGCGAGGTGCCCGGGGCGGTGCCGTGCGCGGGAGGGCCCCACGCCACCGCCGACCCGGAGGGCACCCTGGCCCTCGGGTTCGACCACGTCTTCGCCGGCGAGGCCGAGGCCACGCTGCCGGCCTTCCTCTCGGCCGGGGGCCGGGGCCCGGGCATCCTGCGGCAGGACTCCGGGGTGGATCTCGGCGCCTGGCCGGCCTTCGGGGGTAGCCGCGTGGGCCCCGTCGAGCTCACCCGGGGGTGCCCCTGGCGGTGCGGCTTCTGCGCCGTCGGGGGGAGCGAGCGCCGCCATCGCCCCCCCGAGTCCGTGCTGGAGGCGGCGCAGCGCCTGCGGGACCGGGGGCGCCGGACGGTCACGTTCATCACCCCGGACGCCCTCTCCTACGGGGAGGACCTCGGGACCCTGGACGGGCTGCTCGCCGACCTGGACGGGCTCGGCCTCTCGCCGTCCCTGGGGATCTTCCCCTCCGAGGTGCGGCCCGAACGGGTGACCGGGGAGGCGGTGGGGGTCCTGAGGCGGCGCTGCCGGAACCGCGCCCTGGTGATCGGCGCCCAGTCGGGGAGCGATGCCGCGCTCCGGCGCCTGGGCCGGGGGCACACCGTGGGCGACGTGGAGCGGGCCGCGCGGACGGCCCGGCGGGGAGGGTTCCTCCCCCACGTGGACCTGATCTTCGGGCTGCCCGCGGAGACCCTCGGGGAGCGGCGGGCCACGGCGGCGCTGGCCCGGCGGCTGCGCCTGGAGGCCGGGGCGAAGATCCACGCGCACTTCTTCCACCCGCTGCCGGGCACGCCGCTCTGGGGGCTCGAGCCCACGCCCCTCGACCCGGAGACCCGTGCCTTTCTCGCCGGGCTGCGCCGGGGCGGCGCCGAGGACGGGTACTGGCAGGAGCACGAGCGCTGGGCGTGGCAGGTGCTGGACTGGGCGAGGCGGGGCTGGATCCGGACACCCCCCGCCGTCGGCGCCCCCCGGAACGACGACTCGGGTTAGGAGAGGCCGTGGCATACAAGGTGCTGGACATCTACAAGGACCTCCCGCTCACCAACTGCGGGGACTGCGGCAAGGCGAACTGCTTCGCCTTCGCCTCGGCCGTGTACCTCGAGGGGGCCTCCCTGGCGCTCTGCCCCCACCTGGCCCCCGGGCACCGGGCGACGATGGAGGCGAAGCTGGAGGAGGGGCGGGCCCGCGGGGAGGGGCGGCGGCCCGAGTCGAGCGAGCAGGCCTTCGAGTTCCTCAAGGGCAAGCTCGCCGAGGCCGACTTCGGCGAGCGCTCGGCCGCGAGCGGCGCCCGGCACCGGCAGGGGCCGCCCGAGTGCCTCGAGCTGGACTTCCTGGGCTCCCCGCACCGGGTGACCCGGGAGGACGTGACGGCCCTGGGCGGGGAGGCGCCCACGATCTGGGTCAAGATCTTCCTCGCGATCTACGTGACCCGCGCCTCGGGGAGCCCGGCCGCCGGCCACTGGGTGGCGTACCGGGAGCTGCCCAACACCGTGAGCAAGGCGAAGTCCTTCGAGCGCTGCGCGGAGCGGGTCGCCGCCTCGTTCGAGGGCAGGCTGGGGGACCTCGACGGGGCGAGCCGCGGGCTCGGCGGCGAGCCTGCCGAGGCGGGGTCGGCGGACCGGGCGTACCGGTTCCCGGCGCTCCCCCGCGTCGACCTGCTGCTCCTCTTCTGGGACCGCCAGGAGGAGTTCCCCGCCCGGGCGGCGCTCCTGGTGGACCGGGGGGTCCTCGACTACCTCGACCAGGAGGCCCTCGTGTTCCTCGGGGAGGCGTTCGTCCAGAGGCTGCTGGGCGAGGGGGTCGCGGGGGTGGTGCCGTGAACTTCCGCCACCTGGAGGCCTTCGTGGCGGTGGCGGAGCGGGGCGGGTTCACCCGGGCCGCCGAGGCCCTGCTGCTCACGCAGCCCACGGTGAGCGGCCAGGTGAAGGAGCTCGAGGACGAGCTGGGGGTGGCGCTGTTCGACCGTCTCCCGCGGTCGGTGGTGCTCACCGAGGCCGGGCGGCTCTTCCTCGGGGAGGCCCGCTCGATCCTGGAGGCGCGGGAACGCCTCCAGGAAAGGGCCCGCGCCTACCGGGGGGTCCTGTGGGGAAGGCTCGACGTCCACGCCAGCACCATCCCGGGGGAGTACCTGCTTCCCTCCCGGGTGGCCGCGTTCCGCAAGGTCCATCCCGAGGTCCGGGTGTCCCTGAGGGTCCGGAGCTCCGCCGAGGTCCTGGACCGGCTGATGTCGGGAGAGGCGGGGCTGGGGGTCGTCGGGGAACGGGTGGAGGGGCTCGGCCTCGACTACGCGGCCCTCTGGGAGGACCGGGTGCGCCTCTTCGGTGCGCCGTCCCTGGGGCTGGGGCCCGTCCTGGGGCGGGAGAGCCTGCGGGCGGTGCCGCTGGTGATGCGCGAGGAGGGTTCCGGGACCCGGAAGGTCGTGGCCCGGGCCCTGGCCTCGGCCGGCGTCGGGTTCGAGGAGCTGAACGTGCTGGCCGAGTTCGGGTCCACGTCCGCCGTGAAGGAGGCCCTCAAGGCCGGTGCCGGCGCCGGATTCCTCTCCGAGATCGCCGTCGCGGGCGAAGTGGAGTCCGGCGTGCTGGAGCCCCTCGAGCTCGACTTCATGGGCCCGGTGGAGCGGCGCTTCTGGGCGGTGTGGGATCCCCAGCGGCAGTTGTCACCGGCGGCGCGGGCCTTCCGCGACGAACTGCTGAAGGAGTTCGCGAAGCCGGTGCGGTGAGGGGGTCAGGGCTCCGGGCTCGTCGTCGCTTCGGCCTCGTCTCCTTCCGCTTCCTCCGGGTCCCGCGCCCGACCGGCGACCCGCGCCACCAGGATGCTGATCTCGTAGAGGATGTAGAGGGGGATCATCATGAGCGTCATGGTGAAGACGTCGGGCGGGGTGAGCACGGCCGAGACGATCGCGATGACCACGAGCGCGTAGCCCCGGTTGCGGGCGAGGGGCTCGTGGGTGAGCACCCCCATGCGCGCCAGGAAGTAGGTCACCACCGGCAGTTCGAACACGACCCCGAAGGCGAGGAGCAGCTTGGTGGCGAAGCCCAGGTACGCGTCCATGGAGATGGTGGCCTGGATCCCCTCGGTGGCGTAGGCCAGCAGGAATCGGAACCCGAAGGGGAAGACCACCCAGTAGGCGAAGGAGGCGCCCGCCAGGAAGAAGACCGTGGCCACCGTGACGAAGGGCCACACGTAGCGCCTCTCGTGGGCGTAGAGGCCCGGCGCCACGAACTTCCAGCACTGGTAGAGGATCACGGGCGTCGCCAGGATGACCCCGGCGAGCAGGCCCATCTTGAGGTGGGTGACGAAGCCCTCCTGGACGCGGAGCATGGCCAGGTGGCTCCCCTCGGGCAGTGCCTCCATCAGCGGCTGGACGAAGGCCCGGAAGATCCGGTCGCTGACCCCGTAGCACGCCGCGAACCCCCCGATCACGGCCACCAGGCACTTGATCACCCGGCTGCGCAGTTCCTCCAGGTGGGCCGTGAAGGGGAGCTTCTCCCCCTCGGTGCCCGGGTCCTCGGTCGGCCCCATCTTCGCCTCGTCCACCCCGCCTACGCCTCGGTCTTGGTCTCGTCGGCCGGCTGCGCCGGAGCGCCTTCGGGGCGACGGGCCTCGCCCGGCGGGGGGCCGGCCCTGGTCTGGGCGCGGGCCCTCTCCAGGTCCCGTTGGAACTCCTTGGGGTCCGGCGGGCGGTGGGCCTCCTGGTAGATGGTGCGCTGGATGTCGTCGGTGGCCCGGCGGAACTCGGCGAGCCCCCTCCCCAGCGCCCGGGCGAGGTCGGGGAGCTTCTTCGGGCCGATGACGATGAGCGCCAGGGCGAGGATCAGGAGGATCTCCGACATGCCCATACCGAACACGGGCCACCTCGAAGCGGGAGGGAAGGCAAGGCGAGCGAGCATAGGAGCCGCGCGCTCGGGCTGTCAAGGCGCGCCGGGCGCCGGCGCCCCGCCGGCCGTGGAGTTGCGCTCGACCTGGCTGGCGGGCGCGCCGCCCGCGGACTTGCGCTTGACACCGTCGAAATCCCCTTGGTATAGAGATGCGGCTTCGGAGCCAGGAGTGCCGGAGCCGTGTGGACGACGGACTGCAGAGGCACGTAGCTCAGTGGGAGAGCGCCTGCCCGACACGCAGGAGGTCGGCGGTTCAATCCCGCCCGTGCCTACCAGTCCTGCTGGTCCGAGTCGGTCGCGAAGGGCACGGGTGGACGGTCCACCGGTGCCTTTCTTTTTTCGGATCCGCCCGCCGCGCAGGGGATGAGAGCATGTCGGTTCGCGTGACGCTGCCGGACGGCAGCGTGAAGGATGTCGCTCCGGGGACCACCCCGGGCCAGATCGCCGAGTCCATCGGGAGGCGCCTCGCCCAGGACGCGGTGGCGGCCGAGGTGGACGACCGCCCCGCCGACCTGAACACGCCCCTGGTCGCCGATTGCGCGCTGCGGCTCGTCACGGCGTCCACGCCCGAGGGGCTCGACGTTCTGCGCCACTCCACCGCCCCCCTCATGGCCCAGGCGGTGGGCCGCCTCTTCGGCCCGGTGAAGCTCGGGATCGGCCCGGCTACGGAGGACGGGTTCTACTACGACTTCGACGCGCCGCGGCCGTTCCGGCCCGAGGACCTGGAGGCCATCGAGGCGGAGATGGGCCGCATCGTGGCCGAGGACCTGCCCGTGGAGCGCCGCGAGCTGCCGAGGGACGAGGCCGTCCGGTTCTTCGCCGACCGCGGGGAGTCCTACAAGGTGGAGCTGGTCCGGGAGCTTCCGGAGGGCGAGACCATCTCCGTGTACTCCCAGGGCGACTTCGCCGACCTGTGCCGGGGCCCCCACGTGCCGACCACGGGGAAGGTCCGGGCCTTCAAGCTGCTCTCGGTCGCCGGGGCCTACTGGCGCGGCGACGAGCACAACCCCATGCTCCAGCGCATCTACGGCACCGCCTTCGCCGACGAGAAGTCGCTCAAGCGGCGCCTCGAGATCCTGGAGGAGGCCAAGAAGCGCGACCACCGGAAGCTCGGCCGGGAGCTGGAGCTGTTCTCCATCGACGACGAGGTCGGCCCGGGCCTGGTGATCTGGCACCCCAAGGGGGCCCTGCTGCGCACGATCCTCGAGGACTTCGAGCGGCGCGAGCACCTGCGGCGCGGCTACCAGATCGTCATGGGACCCCAGCTCCTGCGCAAGGAGCTCTGGGAGCGCTCCGGCCACTACGACAACTACCGCGAGAACATGTACTTCACGGAGGTGGAGGGGCAGGCCTACGGGATCAAGCCCATGAACTGCCTGGCCCACATGTTCATCTACAAGTCGAAGATCCGCTCCTACCGCGACCTGCCCCTGCGGTTCTTCGAGCTGGGCACGGTGTACCGCCACGAGAAGTCGGGCGTCCTCCACGGGCTGACCCGGGTGCGCGGCTTCACCCAGGACGACGCCCACCTCCTGTGCACTCCGGAGCAGTTGCCCGACGAGATCGCGGGGATCCTCGGCTTCGTGAAGGACGTGATGGGGCTGTTCGGCTTCGAGTACGAGGTGGAGCTCTCCACCCGCCCGGAGAAGTCCATCGGCGACGACGAGGCGTGGGACCGTGCGACGGACGCCCTGCGGTCGGCCCTGGAGACCCACGGGATCCCCTACGCGGTGAACGAGGGAGACGGCGCGTTCTACGGCCCGAAGATAGACATCAAGCTCAAGGACGCGCTTGACAGAAGGTGGCAGTGTGCTACAATCCAGGCCGATTTTACGCTGCCGGAGCGGTTCGACCTCACGTACGTGGCCCCGGACGGAGAACGTCGTCGGCCCGTGATGCTCCACCGTGTGATCCTGGGTTCCATCGAGAGGTTCATCGGGATTCTCATCGAGCATTTCGCCGGGGCATTTCCCACCTGGCTCGCTCCGGTGCAGGTCGTCCTCCTGCCGATCACCGACCGTCACCTCCCCTACGCCAAGAAGGTGCAGGGGATTTTGCGCGCCCGGGGCGTGCGGGTGGAGCTGGACGACCGGAACGAGAAGCTGGGCTACAAGATCCGGGAGGCCCAGCTCCAGAAGATCCCCTACATGGCCGTGTTGGGGGACAAGGAGGTCGCGGAGGAGGGGGTGTCCCCCCGGCTTCGCAGCGGCGAAGCGCTCCCCCTGACGCCCCTCGACGAATTCGTTCGGCGGCTCGAAGGCGAGGCCGTTCCGCGTCTTCCCCGAGAAGGGATCGTCCCTTCCGTGACAGCCCAGGAGGTGTGACATCGCAGACCAACCCCGCATAAACCGCATGATCCGGGTCCGGGAAGTGCGAGCCATCGGACCCGAGGGCGACCAGCTCGGAATCCTGCCCGTGGAGAAGGCCCTGGCCATGGCGGAGGAACTGGAGCTGGACTTGGTGGAAGTGGCGCCCCTGGCCCAGCCGCCGGTCTGCAAGATCATGGACTACGGCCGCTTCAAGTATCACCAGGCCAAGAAGGCCGCGGAGGCCAAGAAGCGGCAGGTGGTCATCCAGGTCAAGGAGGTGAAGATCCGCCCCAAGACCGAGGAACACGACTTCCAGGTGAAGCTCAAGAAGGTGAAGGAGTTCCTGGAAGAGGGGGACAAGGTCAAGGTCACGGTGATGTTCCGGGGCCGAGAGGTGACCCTTCCCGAACGGGGCCTGGAGCGCCTCGAGCGGATGGTTCAGAACCTCGACGGGATCGCGAAGGTCGAGGCGCCGCCCCGGCGCGAGGGGCGAACGATGTTCATGATGCTTGCCCCGGTGGGCAAGCCCGCCGGCAAGCCGCCGGCCTAGGAGGGAGTCCCATGCCCAAGATGAAGACCAAGCGCGCGGCCGCCAAGCGCTTCAAGTTCACGGCGAGCGGCCGGCTCAAGCACCGAAAGGCGTTCCGGAGCCACATCCTGGGGAGCAAGGACCGCAAGCGCAAGAGGCACCTGCGGGGCCCGGGCATGGTCGACGCGACCAACGAGCGCGCCCTCCGCCTGCTCCTCCCCTACGCCTGACACGAACCGACACGTACACGCCCCCGCGCGAGTGAGCCTCATCCCCGGGCCTGCCATGTGCCTGGGGGATAGGCGGCCCCACCGGGCCACCGACGGGGTCCTTCCACCGAGGAGAAAGCCATGGCACGCATCAAACCGGCGGTGCCCTCGAGGCGCCGGCGCAACAAGATCCTCAAGCAGGCCAAGGGGTTCGTGGGCGGCCGCCGCCGCCTTCTCCGCTCGGCCACCGAGGCCCTCCACCGGGCCTGGGCCTACGGGTACCGGGACCGGAAGGCGCGGAAGCGCGAGTTCCGCCGCCTGTGGATCGCCCGCGTGGGCGCGGCCGCCAAGATGAACGGCACCTCCTACAGTCGGCTCATCGACGCCCTGAACAAGGCGAGCGTGGGACTCAACCGGAAGATGCTGGCCGAGATCGCGGTCTTCCACCCGGAAGACTTCACCCGTCTCGTCCAACAGTTCGCCGCCCCCCGCTGACCCGCCCCCGCGTGGCGGTCCAGGTGGTTTCGCCGTGAAGGACAAGCTCCAGGCCCTGGAAGCCGAGGCCCTCTCGCGGGTCGCGTCCGCCTCCGACCTCCCCGCGCTGGAGGGCGTGCGGGTCGCGTACCTGGGCCGCAAGGGCGCCCTCACCGCGTGCCTGCGCGACATGGGGAGCCTCACCGCCGAGGAGCGCCCGGAGGTCGGGAAGGTGGCGAACCGGGTCAAGGCCGCCATCGAGGCGGCCCTGGGCGAGCGCGAGGCGGAGCTTCGCGGCGTCCAGTCCGGGGCCAGGCTCGCCCGGGAGGCGGTGGACGTCACCCGTCCCGGGCGCGGCCCCCACCGGGGCGGCCTCCACCCCGTCACGCTGGTCGTTCGGGAGATTCTGGACATCTTCGTGCGGATGGGCTTCTCCGTGGTGGAGGGCCCCGAGGTCGAACTCGAGTACTACAACTTCGAGGCGCTCAACATCCCCGCCGACCACCCGGCGCGCGACATGCAGGACACCTTCTACGTGGCGCCGGGCGTGGTGCTGCGCACCCACACCTCGCCGGTGCAGGTGCGGGTCATGGAGTCGCGGGGGCCCCCCGTGAAGGTGGTGGCCCCGGGCAAGGTGTACCGGTGCGACTCCGACACCACCCACTCCCCCATGTTCCACCAGGTGGAGGGGCTCCTCGTGGACCGCGGGGTCACCTTCGCGGACCTCAAGGGCACCCTCACCGAGTTCGTGCACCGGTACTACGGCCCGGAGACCTCCGTGCGCCTGCGGCCGAGCTACTTCCCCTTCACGGAGCCGAGCGCCGAGGTGGACATCCGCTGCGTGCTCTGCCGGGGGACGGGCTGCCGGGTGTGCAAGGGCAGCGGATGGCTCGAGGTGCTCGGCTCGGGGATGGTGGACCCGGCCGTCTACGGCTTCGTGGACTACGACCCCGAGGCCGTGCAGGGGTTCGCCTTCGGCCTCGGCGTCGAGCGCATCGCCATGCTCAAGTACGGTCTCGACGACATCCGGCTCTTCTACGAGAACGACGTGCGCTTCCTGTCGCACTTCGCCTGAGCGACCCATGAGAATCAGCCTCGACTGGCTCAAAGCCTACGTCGACGTCGACCTCCCGGCCGAGGATCTGGCGCACCGCCTCACCCTGGCGGGGCTCGAGGTCGGGGCGGTGGAGCGCCGGGGCGAGGGCATCGAGGACGTGGTGGTCGGCCAGGTGCTCGAGCGCGGTCCCCACCCGAACGCGGACCGCCTGAGCCTGTGCCGGGTCACCGACGGAGCCGAGACCTACGACATCGTCTGCGGGGCCACGAACATGCAGCCCGGCGACCGGGTGGCCCTGGCCCGTGTGGGGGCGCGGCTGCCCGGGGACGTGGAAATCCGCAAGGCCAAGATCCGGGGGCAGACGAGCCTGGGCATGATGTGCTCGTCGCGGGAGCTCGGACTCGGCGACGACCACTCGGGCATCATGATCCTGCCCGCGGAGGCGCCTCTCGGCTCCCGCGTGATCGACGTGCTCGGCCTGCCCGACGCGATCCTGGAGGTGGAGATCACCCCGAACCGCCCCGACTGCCTCTCCGTGGTCGGCGTGGCCCGGGAGGTGGCGGCCCTCACGGGAGCGCCCCTTCGGATTCCCGAGCCCCGCGTCCCGGAGGAGGGCGACCCCGTCGGGCCCCAGACCTCGGTGGAGATCCGGGATCCGGACCTCTGCCCGCGCTACGCCGCGCGGATCGTGCGGGGCATCCGCCTCGGCCCCTCCCCCCTTTGGATGCAGCGCCGCCTCGAGAGCGCCGGTGTGCGGGCCATCAACAACGCGGTGGACGTCACCAACTACGTGCTCCTCGAACTGGGTCATCCCCTCCACGCCTTCGACCTCCACCGCCTGGCCGGGGAGCGGATCGTGGTGAAGCGGGCCCGCCCCGGGGAGGTGTTCACCACGCTGGACGGACAGGACCGGACGCTGGACGGCGACGCGCTCGTGATCTGCGACGGCGAGAGGGCCGTGGCCCTGGCCGGGATCATGGGCGGGCTCAACTCCGAGGTGTACGACGACACGGTGGACGTGCTCCTGGAGAGCGCCTACTTCCTGCCCTCGAACATCCGCGCCACGTCGAAGCGGCTGGGGCTGCGCACCGAGGCCTCCTACCGCTTCGAGCGGGGCACCGACATCGAGGGGCTCCGGCGGGCGCTGGACCGGGCCGCCGAGTTGCTGGTGGAACTGGCCGGCGGGGTCGTGGCGCAGGGCGTCTGGGACGCCTACCCGAAGCCCCGCACCGCGGCGGTGGTCCCGCTGCGGGCCTCCAAGCTCTCCTCCGTGCTCGGGGTGGACGTGTCCGCGGACGAGGCCGCCCGGCACCTCGAGTCCCTGGGCATCCCGGTGGTCGACCGGGACGCCGACGGCCTGCGCGCGGAGATCCCCACGCACCGGGTCGACCTGGAGCGGGAGATCGACCTGATCGAGGAGGTGGCCCGGGTGCGCGGCTACGAATCGATCCCGGTCAGTCTTCCCCGGGTGCCCATGACCTGCGACGCGCCGCCTCCGCGGTGGAGCCTGGCGGAGCGCTCCGGAGACGCCCTCGCCGCCCTTGGGCTTCGCGAGGCCATCACCCTGAGCTTCGTGGACCCGGCGGACGACGAGCGCGTGGGGCTGCCCGAGGGCTCTCCGCTGCGGGCCAAGGTGGCCCTGGCGAACCCGCTGAGCCGGGAGACGGCGGTGCTGCGCACGAGCCTGCTCCCGGGCCTGCTGCGGGCCGCGGGGCTCAACGCCCGGCGCCAGGTGCGGGACGTCCGGCTCTTCGAGGTGGGGCGCACCTTCCACCCCTCGGAGGGGCAGCCCCTCCCGCAGGAGGCGCTCCGGGCGGCGGGCGTGCTCGCCGGCCGGCGACAGCCGCTGGGGTGGTGGTCGGGGGCCGACGCGGTGGACTTCTACGACGCGAAGGGCGTGGTGGAGGCGTTCCTGCGCCGCCTCGGCGTCGCCCAGGCACGCTTCGAGCCCGCGCCCGACCTGCCCTGGCTCCACCCCGGACGGGCCGCGCGGGTGCTGGCGGGGGAGCGCGAACTGGGCTGGGTGGGCCAGGTGCACCCGGACCGCCTCGACCCCTACGAGATCCCCGGTCCCGCCGTGGCGTTCGAGCTCTCCGTGGAGGACGTCGGGGCCGTGGCCGAGGGGACGGGCCACTTCCGCGGCCTGGCGCGCTTCCCGTCCGTGGAGCGGGACCTGGCGGTCGTCGTGGACCGGGGCGTGTCGGCCCAGGCGGCGCTCGATGCCGTCGGCGCGGTGGAGTCGCCCCTCGTGCGGGACGCGGTGCTCTTCGACGCCTTCGAGGGCGGCCGTCTCCCGGAGGGCAAGGTCAGCCTGGCGATCCGCGTCACCTTCCGGGCCGACGACCGCACGCTCACGGAGGCGGAAGTGGAGGATGTGGAGGCGCTGATCCTGCGTCGTCTCGAGAGCCAGGTCGGCGCCCGGCTCCGGGACACCTGAGAGGGAGGACGGCATGACCAAGTCGGAGATCGTGGAGGCCATCCACCAGCGGGTCGGGTTCACGAAGAAGCGCTCCGCGGAGATCGTGGCGATGATCCTGGACGAGATGAAGGAGGCCCTGGAGCGGGGCGAGAAGGTGAAGATCAGCGGGTTCGGCAACTTCGAGATCCGCCGCAAGGACCCCCGCAAGGGCCGGAACCCCCAGACCGGCGACGAGATCGTGATCTCGGAGCGCCAGGTGCTGACCTTCAAGCCGAGCCAGGTGCTCAAGGACCGTCTCAATCGCAAGGCGTGAGGCCGCCGACCGGGGCGCTCCGGGCGCCGTTGCCTTTTGAGGGAGGGGTTGCTAAGATCGCGCGGCCTTTGCGGGTGACGAGGGCAGCCCATGGATAGCCGGCCCATCCCCCAGAAGCTGTACTTCCGCATCGGAGAGGTCGCCGAGATCGCGGGAGTCAAGCCCCACGTGCTGCGGTACTGGGAGACGGAGTTCGGCTTCCTCTCCCCGTCGAAGAACGAGGGCAACCAGCGGCTCTACACCCGGAGCGACCTGGAGAAGGTCCTCACGATCCGGAAGCTGCTCTACGAGGATCGCTACACCGTCGCCGGAGCCAAGAAGCGGTTCCGCGAGGAATGGAGGAAGCAGCGGGAACCGGAACCCACCCCAGCGGCCGCAGAGCCCGCGCCCTCGGCGCAGACGCGGTCGCGGATCCTCCGCCGGATGCGGGGCGAGGTGGAGGAGTTGCTCCGGCTCCTGGAGAACGACTAGCACGAGATTCGTCGGGACGTGGCGCAGTCTGGTAGCGCACCTGAATGGGGTTCAGGGGGTCGGAGGTTCGAATCCTCTCGTCCCGACCAGT
>CAZJSF010000061.1:0-15320 GCA_964548515.1 uncultured Thermodesulfobacteriota bacterium | reverse complement strand
AGCTCCTGGTTCCGGGAGGTGGCGTCGCAGGCGGCCGCCGCCGCCGACCCTGCGCCCACCCCCGGCCCCACCGCCCCCACCCCGGTCGCCACCGCGGCCCCGAGCAGGGCGGCGGAGGCCACCAGCGGGCTCGCCCGCCCGCCGTAGTCGCGGAACAGGATCAGGAAGGAGACGAGCAGGGCGAACACGGCCGGCGTCTGGGCCACGGCCTGGCCGACCAGCATCACGGTGGTGAGGGGCTGGGCCGCCTGGGGCTGGCGCGCGAGGCCCTGACACGCCATGGCCGCGGCGTGCCCCGCCCCGAAGCCCGGCCCGAGGGCGCCCACCCCCATGCACAGGCCCGCCGCGAACAGGGCGACGCCCTCCACGTGGTCCCCGGCGCTCCACGGCGTGAAGAGGAGCAGGAACCCCACGACCAGCGCGAAGATGCTGGCGGATTCGGCCACCGCCTGGCCCACGAGCATCGTGCGCAGAAGCCCGGCGCTCGCCCGGGGCTGCCGGGCGATCCCCTCAACCGTGGCCCGTGCGGCATAGCCCTCGCCCAGAGCCGCGCCGATGGCCCCGAGGCCCACGCACACCCCGGCTCCGAGGAACGCGCCGACCCGCGCAAAGGAGGCCGCGTCCACGTCCCTCAGTCCCGGATCGCGACGGAGATGTAGGTCAGGGTCAGCATCGCGAAAACGAAGGCCTGCACGGTGCCGACGAAGGCGCCGAAGAAGACGTTGAGCAGCGGGGGCAGCACGAGCTGCCGCACCAGCCGCGACACCACCATTATAATGATCGCACCCCCCATGATGTTCCCGTACAGGCGAAACGAGATGGAGACCACCTTCGCCAGTTCCCCGATCACGTTCAGGGGGAACATCAGGAAGAAGGGCTGGAAGTACTCCCTCGCGTAGGCCCGCCACCCCTTCACGCGCACCGCCGTCACGTGGGTGACCACGAAGCCCAGGGCACCGAGCACCAGGGCCGTGTTCAGGTCCCGCGTCGGCTCCTCGAGCCACGGCACCATGCCGATCCAGTTCGAGACCAGCACGAACAGGAACAGCGCCGTGATGAACGAGAAGTACCGGGGGCCGAGCCGGCCGAGGCTCTCGTTCACCAGGGAGCGGAAGGACTCGACCACCACCTCCACCAGCCCCTGCAGCGGCCCGGGGACGAGGTGGGGGCGGTGCGCAACCGCGGCGCCGAGGACCACGAGGATCGCCATCACGACCCACGACATGACCACGGTGACGGCGTTGACCGACAGCTCCCGGGAGCCCACCTGCAGGACCCACTGCGGGACGTCGAGGAAGTCGCCCACGAAGCCTCCCGACCGGCCCTCACCCCGGCTCGGCGCGCCGGCCGCCGAGCTCGAGGGCCACGAGGACCGCAGGTGCGAGGAAGAGCCCGGCCGCGGTCCCGACCACGGAGACCTCCGGGCGGAACACGGCCACCGCGAGGGCCCCGCCGCGGATCGCCAGCCGTCCGATGCGCCCCAGGCGGTCGCTCCGGGCCGCGGCTGCCCGTTCCAGGCGCGCCTGGGCCAGGAGACCTCCCGCGTGCAGGCGCAGGGCCGCGGCCGCCGCGCACGGCCGCGGGCTGCCCGACCGCCCCGAGCGCCATCCCGCCGGCGGCGCCGGCCGCGAGGACCGCCAGGACGGCTCGGCCGGCGTGCCGCCGGAAGGCCGCCTCGGTCACCGTCGGCGGTCCTCTGCGCGGCGCCCCACCGAGGCGATGGCCTTGTACACCGCCCACCCGCCGGACAGCACGCCCACGGGGATGAACAGGGCCTTCCACAGCCCCCCCGTGCCCAGCCAGCGGTCCAGCCCGTGCCCGATGGCGAGGGAGATGCCGACGGCTGCCACCATCGTGAGGCCCAGCTGGGAGACCAGGCCCAGGTGCTCCGAGAGGTCCTTGAGCTCCCGGGGGTCGGCCACCTTCTTCCAGAAGGGTCGGTTAGCTAGCATGGGCCCCACCGGCTGTCAACCGGGTCGTCCTGCGGGAGGTCGTCGTCTTTCCCTGCAATTTCAGATAGTTGCAAGGCAGCCGGAGGAGTCCTAGCGCCTTCCGGGTCCCTCCAGGAGGCCGAGCAGGCGGTCGAGGTCGTCGAGGTTCCGATACTCGATCGAGATGTGCCCAGCCCCCTTCCGGCGACCACCCCGGAACGCCACCCGCGTTCCGAGGCGTCGGGCCAGCCGTTCCTCCAGGGCCCGGAGGTTCGGGTCCCGCGCGCGCGGCCGCTCCGCCTTGGGGGCCGGCGGTCGCCGGGCCAGGCCCTCCGCCTCGCGCACCGACAGCCCGCGGCGCACGATCCGCTCCAGCAGCGCCAGGCGCCGGGCGTCCCCCTCCACCGTGAGGATCGCCCGGGCGTGGCCCGCGGTGACGGCGCCGGTGCGCAGCGCCTCGAGAACGGCCCCCGGCAGGGAGAGCAGCCGGAGCGCGTTCGCCACCGCGACCCGCGACTTCCCGATCTTCGCGGCGAGCGCCTCCTGGGTGAGGCCGGTGCGGTCGAGGAGCACCCGGTACGCCTGGGCCTCGTCCACGGGGTTGAGGTCCTCGCGCTGGAGGTTCTCCACGAGCGCCATCTCCAGGACCTCCTGCTCGTCGGCCTGCCGCAGGATGGCCGGGACCTCGGTGAGCCCGGCCTTCTGGGCGGCCCGCCAGCGCCGCTCGCCGGCGATGAGCTCGTAGGGCCCCCCGTCCTCCGAGCGCCGGAGGATCACCGGCTGGATCAGCCCCTTCTCCCGGATCGACTGGGCGAGCTCCTGGAGGGACTCCTCCGGGAACTGGTGGCGCGGCTGCTGGGGGCTCGGCCGGATGTCCTCCACCGGGCAGAGGAAGAACTCGCCCTCCAGCCGGTCGGGCAGGAGGGCGTCGAGGCCCATCCCCAGGGCTTTCCTGTGGCGCTTGGGCGAGGCGGGCATGGCGGTCCCCCTTTGCGAGACGGGACGAAGGATCAGGCGGCGGCCGGAGCGCGCCGCGCCGGCCGGAGCAGCTCCCGGGCCATCCGCAGATAGCTCTGGGCCCCGGTGGAGCGGATGTCGTAGAGCAGCGCGGGCTTGCCGTGGCTGGGAGACTCGCTCAGCCGCACGTTGCGCGGGATGACCGAGCGGAACACCTTGTCCTTGAAGTGGCGCTTCACCTCCTCGGCCACCTGGTGGCTGAGGTTGTTGCGGGCGTCGAACATCGTCAGCAGGATGCCCTCCACGTCGAGCTTCTGGTTGAAGCCCCGCTTGACGGTGCGCACGGTCTGGAGGAGCTGGGAGAGTCCCTCCAGCGCGTAGTACTCGCACTGGAGCGGGATGATCACCGCGTCCGACGCGACGAGGGCGTTGATCGTGAGGAGGCCCAGGCTCGGCGGGCAGTCCACGAAGATGTAGTCGTAGTCGTCCCCGGCCCCCTGCAGCGCCTCCCGCAGCCGGTACTCCCGGCGCGACGCCCCCACCAGCTCCACCTCGGCGCCCGCGAGGTCGCGGCTGGCCGGGACGATGTGGAGGTGCGCGAGCGACGTGGCCCGGACCGCCCCCTCCAGGGGTGCCTGGCCCGTGAGGACCTCGTAGGAGGTCAGCTCCCCCTCGGCCGGGCGCACCCCCACCCCGCTCGAGGCGTTGGCCTGGGGGTCGGCGTCGAAGAGCAGCACCCGCTTCTCCGCCGCGGCGACCGACGCGGCGAGGTTCACGGCGGTGGTGGTCTTCCCGACCCCGCCCTTCTGATTGGCGACCGACAAGATTCGGCTCATGGCGACCTCCCGGGACGGCAGAACTTACCACAGGGGCCGGCACGAACGAAACGCCCTCTGCAGGGGCCGCACCCGCCCCCCGCGGACCCTCCGACACGTGTTTCACGTGAAACGCTCACCCGCCGGCCCCCGTCCCCGCTGCACGGGCGTAGAGCTGGAGGCGGCGGCGCCCCACGCCCTCGGGACCCGCATAAGGTTCGTCGAGGACGAGTTCCCAACCCCCCGGGTGCGCCGGCTCCTCGTCGCCCCGGGGAAGGAACGCGGCGCCCCCCGGCGCCAGGTACGGGTCCGCCAGCGCAAGGAGCGCCTCGGGGGATCCCACCGCCCGCGCCGTGACGGTCGCGAAGGCTTCCCGCAGGCCCGGGTCCCGGCCGGCGGCCTCCTCGGCGCGCCCCTGGACGACCCGCACCCCTGCCAGGCCCAACGCCCGGACCGCGTGGCGGAGGAAGCTCACCCGCTTCCCCTGGGGCTCCAGGCAGGTGATGGCGGCGCCGGGAAACGCCACGGCCACCGGCAGCGCCGGCAGGCCCGCCCCGCTGCCCACGTCGAGCAGGGGGAACCGCGGGGGGTGCAGGAGGAAGGGCCAGAGCGCGTCCGCGATCTGCACCCGGATCCCCGGCAGGTCCCTGGGCCCGACGAGGCGCACGGCCCGGTTCCACCGCTCCAGCTCCTGCGCGTACCGCTCCAACCGATCGAGGTCGAGCCCCTCCCGCAGGGCCGCCAGGGCCCCGAACGGCCCGGGGCTCACAGGGCCCCCGTCCTTCGCAGGTGCACCAGCAGCGCGGAGACCGCCGCCGGCCGCATCCCCCGGATCCGCTGCGCCTGTCCGAGGGAGAGGGGGCGCACCGCGGTCAGGGCCTGGCGCACCTCCTCGGTGAGGCCGCCCACCCGGTCATAGTCCAGGTCCGCGGGCAGCGCCGTGTGCTCGAGGCGCCGGACCCGCTCGAGGGTCTCCAGGTCGCGGCGCACGTAGCCCGCGTACTTGATCTCCACCTCCACCGTCTCCTCGTCCCGCGGGTCCGCGTCCGGCCAGCCCTCCACCAGGGGGCGGAGCACCGCCAGCCCGATCTCCGGCCGCGTGAGGAGCTCCGCCAGGCTCGCGGCCTGTCGGAGCGGGGTCGTCCCGGCGTCCCGGAAGACGCGCTCCGCGGCGGCCGAGGGGGCCAGGCGGGTGCCCTCCAGGAAGCCCCGCAGCGCCGCGAGGGCCTGCTTCCTCCCCTCGAACCGGGCCGCCCGCCCCGCCGGCACGCTCCCGAGCCGGAGGCCCAGCGGCGTCAGCCGAAGGTCGGCGTTGTCCTCCCGCAGCAGGAGCCGGTACTCCGCCCGGCTCGTGAACATCCGGTACGGCTCGGCGACGCCCCGGGTGACGAGGTCGTCCACGAGCACCCCGAGGTACCCCTCCTGCCGGCCCACCACCACCGGGGAACCGCCGCCGGCCCGCAGCGCCGCGTTCACCCCCGCGAGCACCCCCTGGGCGGCGGCCTCCTCGTAGCCCGACGTCCCGTTGATCTGCCCCGCGAGGAACAGCCCCTCGACGCGCTTCGTCTCCAGGGTCGGGTACAGCCCGAGGGGGTCGGCGAAGTCGTACTCCACCGCGTAGCCCGGCCGCAGGATCTCCGCCCGCTCCAGCCCGGGGATCGACCGCACCATCCGAAGCTGCACGTCGAGGGGCAGGCTCGTCGAGATGCCGTTGGGGTACACCTCGCGGGTGTCCTCCCCTTCCGGCTCGAGGAAGATCTGGTGGCGCTCCCGGTCCGCGAAGCGCACCACCTTGTCCTCGATGCTCGGGCAGTACCGGGGCCCCACCCCCCGGATGACCCCGGTGTAGAGGGGCGACCGGTCCAGGGCCGCCCGGATCGCCGCGTGGGTCTCCGGCGTCGTATAGGTCACGTGGCACGGCCGCTGGGGCCGGTCGATGCGGTCGGTGTCGAAGGAGAACGGCAGCACGCTCGTGTCCCCGGGCTGGGCCGCGAGCCCGTCCCACGCCACGGTGTGCCCGTTGAGCCGCGGCGGCGTGCCCGTCTTCAGGCGCCCGAGCCGCAGCCCGAGCTCCCGCAGACCCGCCGCCAGCTCGACGGACGGCGGGTCCCCGGCGCGACCCGCCGGGAAGCGGGTGAGCCCGATGTGAACGAGCCCGTTGAGGAAGGTGCCGGGGGCGAGGACCACCGTGCGGGCCCGCACCCGGTAGCCCGGGCGGGTCCGCACCCCGGCCAGCCGCCCCCCTTCCACCCAAAGCCCGACCACCTCCGCCTGCTGCACGGCCAGGTTCGGGTGCCCCTCGACCACGCCCTTCATGTGCCGCGCGTAGCGCGCCCGGTCGGCCTGCGCCCGGCTCGCCCACACCGCAGGGCCCTTGCGGGTGTTGAGGCGCCGGAACTGGATCCCGGTCGCGTCGATGGCGCGCCCCATCTCCCCGCCCAGGGCATCCACCTCCCGGACGAGGTGGCCCTTGGCCAGCCCCCCGATCGCCGGGTTGCACGACATCTGGCCCACGGTGTCGAGGTTCATGGTGAACAGCACCGTGCTCGCCCCGACCCGGGCCGCCGCGAGCGCCGCCTCGATGCCCGCGTGCCCCGCGCCCACCACCGCCACGTCGAAGGAGACCTCCCAGTCCATCCCGACCCCTCGGCGCCGTTTCACGTGAAACACTCCGCGGCGCCCCTACTTGCCGACGCAGAACTCCTCGAAGATCGCCTCCAACACGTCCTCGTGGGTGCCCCACCCGAGCAGTTCCTCGAGGTGCCTCCGCGCCCCGTGCGCCTCGCTCGCCGCCACCTCCGGGTACCCCCCCCTCTCCAGGACCTCCACCGCCCTCTCCAGGGCGGCAGCCGCCTGCTCCACGGCCCGCCGGTGCCGCTCCCGCGTGATCGGGGCCTCCGCCGAGGCGCCGCGCCCCCCCCACGCCGCGTCCCGCACCTCGGTCAGCAGTTCGGGAACCCCCTCCCCGGTGCGGGCGGACGCCACCACCGGTGCCCGCCCGAACGCCGCCGCCAGGTCCCCGGCCGGCACCCGGCCCAGGTCTGCCTTGTTGACCACCGGCACCGCCCGTCCGCTCCTGGCGAGCTCGGCCGCCGCCCGCCGCTCGTCATCCGAGAGCTCCCGGGCACCGTCGCACACGAGCAGGACGAGCTCGGCCCCGCCGGCCGCGTGGCGCGCCCGGCGCACCCCCTCCTGCTCCACCGCGCTCTCCGCGGCCCGGAGCCCGGCCGTGTCCACGAGCCGCACGGGCGCCCCGAGCGCGTTCAACCACGCCTCCAGCACGTCCCGCGTGGTCCCCGGCTCCGGACTCACGATCGCCCGCTCGTCCTCGAGCAGCCGGTTGAACAGGCTCGACTTCCCGGTGTTGGGCGCCCCGGCGAGCACCACCCGGAAGCCCTCCCGCGCGGTGCGTCCCCAGGCGTAGGAAGCGAGCTTCGCCGCCATGGCCTCGCGCACCGCCCCGAACCCCCGCGCGGTCCGCGCCAGGTCCACCTCGCCGATCTCCTCCTCGGGGAAGTCGAGGTGCGCCTCCAGCCCGGCCAGCGCCCGCCCCAGGTCCTCCTGCCACCGCCCGACCTCCTCCGAGAGGCGCCCGTCGAGGATCTCCTGGTGGTGGGCGAGCGCCTCGCCGGTCCGGGCCCGGATCACGTCGAGCACGGCCTCGGCCTGGACCAGGTCGAGCCGTCCCCGCAGGTAGGCCCGCAGGGTGAACTCCCCGGGCTCCGCCAGCCGCGCTCCCGCCCGGAGAAGGAGCCCCAGCACCGAGCGCGCCGCCGCGTGCCCCCCGTGGCACTGGACCTCGAGCACGTCCTCCCGGGTATAGGAGTCCGGCCCCGGCATCCACAGGCACAGGGCCTCGTCCACGAGCCGCCCCGTCTCCGGCTCCACGGCCTGCACCCAACGCAGGGTGCGGCCCTCCAGCCGAGGCGCGGCGCCGTCCCGGCCCCTGAGCACCGCCCCCGCGAGCGCCGCCGCCCCCGGGCCGCTCGCACGCACGATGGCGACGCCCCCCTCTCCGGGGGGCGTCGCGACGGCTGCAATGGTGTCGTCGAGGCTGCGCACGGGACGCGTCCCGGGCGCCCGCCGGTCCCTACGCGGTCCGGGCGGACGCCTTCATCTGCAGGCCCTGCTGGGCGATGCTCAGGATGTTGTTCACGAGCCAGTAGACCACCAACCCGGAGGGGAAGTTCAGGAACATGAACGTGAAGATGGCGGGCATCCCGTACTTCATCATCTTCGCCTGCGCCTCGCTGCCCCCCGCCATGGGGGTCATCATCTGCTGCAGGAACATGCTCGCCCCCATGAGGAGCGGCGTGATGTAGTACGGGTCCTTCGCCGAGAGGTCCTGGATCCACCAGAAGAAGGGGGCGTGGCGCAGCTCGATCGTCTCCAGCAGGATCTTGTACAGGGCGAAGAACACCGGGATCTGGATGAGCATGGGGAGGCAGCCCCCCAGGGGGTTGACCTTGTGGGTCTTGTAGAGCTGCATCATCTCCATGTTGAGCCGCTCCCGGTCCTTGCCGTAGCGCTCCTTGATCTTCTGCAGCTTGGGCTGGAGCTCCTTCATCCGCTGCATCGAGCGGTAGCTCCTGGCGCTCAGCGGCCAGAACGCGCCCTTCACGAGGGTGGTGAGCACGATGATCGCGATGCCGTAGTTCCCGGTGAAGCCGTAGATCGACTTCAGGAACACCATCAGGGGCTTCGCGATCACGTGGAAGAAGCCGTAGTGCACGACGTCGTCGAGGTTCGACCCGAGGGGGGCCAGGGCCTCCGAGAGCTTCGGGCCGAGGTAGAGACGGTAGGTCTCCGCGTGCTCGCCCCCGCTCGGCAGGTCGAACGCGGGGCCGGCCAGCTCCGCCTCCACCACCTTCTCCTGCCCCAGGTGCGCCCCGAGCCGCAGGCTGGTCCCCTCCGCCGTCGGGGGCACCGCGGCGACCAGGAAGTACTTCTCCAGCAGGGCCGCCCACGACACCCCGGAGCCCTCCTGGACCCCCTCCTTGACGTTCTTGACCTTCACCTCCTCGAACCCGCCGTCCTTGTAGTAGGCGGGGCCGGTGAAGGAATAGCGGTCCTCCACGGTCCCGAAGTCCTGCACCAGCACGACGCCGAGCCGGTCGCGCAGCGCGTCCGCACCGCCGTTGCGCACCCGCACCTCCAGGGACACGTCGTAGCGGCCGGGCGACAGGGAGTACACCTTCTCGATGGAGAGTCCGCCGGGTGTCTGCAGCCGGTACGCCACGCGGTCCTTCCCCCGCTCCACCTCCTCATAGCCCTGGGCCCAGTCGGGCAGCGCCTGGACCAGCCGCGTCGCTCCGGCCAGGTCCTGCCCCGACGGCCCCCGAAGCAGGGCCACGGGACTGCTCGCCGCGCTCGTCCCCTCCCGGTACTCCTTGAGGCTCGCACCCACGACCACGGCGCCGCGGCTCGAGAGGTCCACCGCCAGGAGGTCGTTCTCGATCCGGGCCCTCGTGAGTGCGGGGGCGGCCCCGGAGGGGGCCTGCAGGGCGGCCGAGGGCGACGGCGGGGTCAGCGGCACGGGCGCGGCCGGCGGCGCGGCGCTCGCCGTCGGCGCCGGGCGCTGCTCCGGCGGCGGGGCGGCGAAATACTGGAACAGCACGAGCACTGCCATGGACAGCGCTACGGCCAGGATGGTGCGCTTCAGCTCCATGAGATCCCTTCTGTGCCCCCTGGGGAGCGGGCGATTCCCGGTTCCGGGAGCGGGTCGAACCCCCCCGGATGGAACGGGTGACAGCGAAGGAGCCGCCGCACCGTCAGGAGCAGAGCCCGCCCGAATCCGAACGTCCGGAACGCGCCCAGCGCATAGGTGCTGCAGCTCGGGTGAAAACGGCAGGTCCGAGGCAGCCAGGGCGAAAGGGCTGCGCGGTAGACCTTCAGGAGGGCGACGGCGGCGGCACTCGCCAGTCGACCAGGACGGAATCGAGTTCCCGGCACAGGGCCTCCAGCGTCAGGGATGCGGCCCCCGGCTTCGCGCTCACCACCAGATCCACGGGGGACGCGAACAGGCTCCTGCGGTGCCGGAAGTACTCGCGCACCAGCCGCTTCACGCGCGCCCGGTCGTGGGCCTTCCCGACCTTGCGCGACACCGCGAGCCCCAGGCGGCTCTCCTGCCCCGGGGCGCGGGCCACCACGACGCGGAAGTGAGTGCTGTGCCGGCTCCGCCCGGTGCGGAAGACCCGGTCGAACTCGGCCCGCTTCCGGATCCGGCATGCCGCGGGAAACGAGAAGGCCGCGCGGTCGGTGCCGGCTACTTCTTCGGGATCTCCACGGAGAGGAGCTTGCGGCCCTTCCGGCGGCGCCGCGAAATAACCTTGCGGCCGTTCGCCGTCGCCATCCGGGCTCGAAACCCGTGGACCCGCTTGCGCCGGAGCCGACTGGGCTGATAGGTGTGCTGCTGCATCTCGCGTCCTCCTCGGACGAAGGCGTGTGTCGCCGGTGTGTCGCTTCATGGGAAAACTGGAAGGGTAGGGGATCGCCCTCGGACTTGTCAAGCAGCACCGGCCCTTTTCCACCGTCCCCTGGCGGCTCCCCGGCTCCCCCGGGTAGGATCGGGGGCATGGACCTCTCCGTCTACGTCCACGCTCCCTTCTGCCGCCGGCGGTGCGACTACTGCGCCTTCTACAGCGGCGAACCCCTGGAGCTTCTTCCCTCCTACCCCGCATGGGTCGCCGCCGAGGCACGGCTGCGCGCCGGCCCGGGGGGCCCCGGCGCGACCCTCTACTTCGGCGGGGGCAACCCCGCCCTGCTCGGCCCCGGGGGCCTGGAGCGCGTTCGCACGGCGGTGGAGAGCACCTGGGGGCTCGCGGCCGACGCCGAGGTGACCCTGGAGATCGCCCCCGACGATCCCGCGGATCTCCGGGGCCTGCACACCGCCGGGATCACCCGCCTCTCCGTGGGCGTCCAGGCCCTGGACGACCCGCTGCTGCGGCGCCTGGGCCGGGGCCACGACGCGGGGCAGGCCCTGGATTTCCTGCGGGCCGCCGCCGCGGAGGGCTTCACGCGCCTCAGCGCCGACCTCCTCTACGGACTCCCCGACCTCGAGCCCGAGCAGCTCTCCGGAGCCGCCCTTCGCCTCGCCGACCACGGGGTCACCCACCTCTCGGCCTACAGCCTCGAGCTCCACCCGGGCACGGCCCTCCACCGCGCCGCCGCCCGCGGCGCCTTCCGGCCCGCCGACGAGGAGCGGGAAGAAGCCCAGTGGACCGCCCTGGTCGAAACCCTCGGCGCACGCGGCTTCCGCCTGTACGAGGTCTCCAACTTCGCGCGGCCGGGCTTCGAGTGCCGCCACAACCGGGCGTACTGGGACGGTTCCCCCTACGTCGGGCTCGGCCCGGGAGCCCACGGCTTCGAGCCCGATCGGGGCTCCTGGGGCACCCGCCGCTGGAACGAACCGGAGCTCCGCGCCTACGGCGAGGCCGTGACCCGGGGCGACCTGCCCCCCGGAGGGAGCGAGGAGCTGTCCCGGGACCAGGCCCTCCTGGAGAGGCTCTTCCTCTCCTTCCGCTGCGACGAGGCTTTCTCCCCGGCGGCCTGGGCCCGCGGGTTCGGGCTGCCCCCGGCCCGGCTGGAGGTTCTGCACCGCGAACTGCTCGCCACCGGCCTCTTTCGCCCGGTCGGCGGCGCCTCGGTGCGGCCCACCGCCGAGGCGCTTCGCCGGGCCGACGGCCTCGCCCTGTGGGCGGCCCGCGTTCTCGGCCAGCCCGGGGCGTGACCCGGCCGACCCCCTTCGCAGCGGAAGAGCGCCCCGGGCGGCGGAGCTCCCCCGAAAGCACACCACGGAGACACGATCGTTGACGGGAGTTCCCGATCGTGCAACTATATCAAGTCAAACCTGTTCACCGAGAACCGCGGATGTTTCGTGCGCCGCGAGAAAGGAGCTCCCCTTGAAGCGCTTCGCCTTGCCTGCCCTCCTCGCGGCAGCCCTCGCCCTGCCCGCCAACGCCCCGGCCGAAGAGGTCACGTGGTCGGAACACATCCGGCCGCTCTTCGAGGCCCGCTGCGCGGACTGCCACGGCTCCGATTCCCTCGAGTACCCGGCCTTCAAGCGCGACAAGGAGAGCCAGCTCGCCCAGGGTAGAGGCCCCCGCATGGACTCCTACGCACACCTCGTCTACTTCACCGCGTGGCCCGACACGGGTGCCCTCATGCGTCGACTCGACGACGGCAAGGGATCCTCCGACGGCAAGGCCGGCAACATGTACGCGAACCTGGGCGATTCGGAGCCGGAGCGCCAGAAGAACTTGGGCCTGTTCAAGGCGTGGGTGGGCAACTGGACGCTCAAGCGCTGGAAGGACGTCACCAAGGACGACATCGGCGCCGTCCTCGTCCCCTACTGAATCGCGGGCCTCGCCCGGAAGCCCTCCCGCTTGACACCGGGGGGCCGACCGGAGAGAATGCCGCTCCTTGGCCCAGGTAGCTCAGTCGGTAGAGCAGAGGACTGAAAATCCTCGTGTCGGCAGTTCGATTCTGTCCCTGGGCACCACGACCGACGAGACCTCTCGCCTGACCGGGACCACGGCGGCGGGACGTCTTCAGCGATTCGCCCCTTTCGAGTGTGTGCCTTGCCCCCCCGAGGCGCCCTCCTGAGGGGCGATCTTTTTTCGCCCCGTTCTCCCCACCGCCGTCGGGACGCCGCCGTGGCCTGCCAAGACCCCCCCCGAAAACGACCCACAGAATCGCCCAGGATTCGACGACCGCCCCTCTCCGAGGGCTTGACGCAGGACCCCGACCGGAAATCGCAGTGGCGGGGCTGTACGGCCGCCTGCGCCGGGGTCGCTTCTCCCCGAATCCTGGCGGCCTCCCCTCGGGGCCGGCAGCCCTCGCTGCCCCATCGCCCAGGTGGAGATCGTCGGTGGCCGCCGATCCACGCGCGACTCGGGATCGCCCCAGGACAACACACCCCGGCAGCAGGGCAACCAGTCGGCGACCCCGCTGGAATCTGCCAACTACCAGGTGTATTTGCCCGCCACGGCCAGGGCTCGATCCACCAGGGAAAGCCGAAATGGTTCCCGCACCTCCCTGCTCTTCGCCAGGTCGGCTTCCAGCTGTTCCCGGAGGTCCCGGACGAACCGCTGCTCCGGCTTCCAGTGGACGAAGAGCGTCAGCTCCTTGCTCGTGAGCATGCTCCGCGGCGTCAGGTTGGCGGAGCCCACGGCGGCGATCTGCCCGTCCGCCAGGAGGACCTTGGCGTGGCTCATCCCGGGATAGAGGAAGACCCGGACGCGGTCCCGGTGCTCCGACGCCAGGAGCCGGTTCACCGTGACCTTGTTGGCGTAGCCGTGGGTGTCCGGGTCGCTCGGGAGCATCACGTCGACCGCCACCCCGCGGGCGGCGGCGCGGAGCAGGGCGTCCAGGACGACTTCGTCCGAGAAGTAGGCGTGCTGCACGACGACCCGCTCCCGCGCGTGGTCGATCATCTCCCGCAGCCCCGTCCGGATCTCCGTGGCGTGCCCGTCGTTCACGGCGACCACGGCGGGCAGCCCCCCCGGCCAGGGTCGTCCCCGCAGGACACGGTTCTCGAACAGGGCCACCCGGTCCCGCCCCCGGACCAGCCCCATGTAGTCGTGCCACTGGAAGTGATACTCGTCCGCGATGTTCATCCCCCCGAAGATGAGGGTCTCGTGGTCCACGATGAAGTACTTCGAATGATCGTTGTAGGCCAGCAGTCGCGTGTCCACGTCGATGTTCGGGTAGCCCTTGAGGCCCTTCTCCGTGAAGACGGGGCTGGGGCGACCCTTCACGACGTCCCCGAGTTCGAAGAACGTGCCCAGGAGATCCTTGTTCACCGTCACCGCGACCCCGCGATCGGCGGCGGCCCGCAGCTTCTCCACGACCGCGCGGCCGGTCGCGTCGTCCTTCCAGATGTAGGTCTGGATGTGGACGGATTCCGCCGCCTCCCCCAGGGCCGCGAACACGGCCCCGAACGCGGCCTCCCCGTCCACCAGGAGCTCGATGTCCCGGTCGTCCCGCACGCTGGTCTCGAAGAAGGCCGGCTCGAGCACCGAGGCGGGCTCGGGGCCGAGCCCCAGGGGGTTGAAGGCGAACTGGACCAGCCCGATCGCCAGCACCGCCGCCGCGGCACCCAGCACCCGCTGCACCCTGCGCGCCGTCATCGGAAGCCTCCTCCGCGTGGGGGCGGTCGCGACCCGGGACCCGCCCCGCCGGTGACCCCACGCCGTGCACCCTTCGCCCCCCACGGCCGCATCCGCAAGAAGGGCGCCGCACCCTTCCGTGGAGCCTCGAGGCGCAGCATGGCACCGATCCGCCCCCCTGGGAAGGGCGGCTCCCCCGGCCGCCGCGAGGGGTGGGCCCCTGGCCGGCCGCGCCGGGTGTGGTATAGGTGGAGCGCCGCCGGGAGCCGTGCAGCCCGTCACCGCCGCCGGAGGGCCGTGTGAGCTACGTGTCCGCACCCCTGGAGCGACTCGCGTTCTTCCAGGAGAAGCTGCGCCTCACCGAGAGCGAGGTCGCGGTCGTGGCCCGCCACCGCGACGTGTTCCTCGCCCACCGGGACGCCTTCGCCGACTACATCCACGACCTGCTGACGGACATCCCCGAGACCCGCCGCATCGTCAACATCATGGAGGGCCGCGGGGGGCTGAGCCGGAACTGGCGGTGCTGGTACGAGGGTCTCTTCACCCAGGGGTTCTCCCCCCCGTTCTACCAGTTTCTCTGGAGCAGCGGTCTCAAGCACGTGGGCGCCAACGTCGACCAGCGGTTCATCCACCTGGCCTACTGCATGGCGCGCCTGTTTCTCGGCGAGGTCATCGACCGCGAGATCCCCGCGGACGAGCGGTCCCCCGTGCGGGTCGTCGTGGACAAGATGCTCGACCAGTGCCTTCTGGTCGCCACCGACGCGTTCCTCGCCTCCACGACGCAGTGCGACGTGGAGGTCATCAACGGGATCGCGCACCAGGTGCGAAACCCGATCACGGTGATCGGCGGCTTCGTCCGCAACGCCCGGCGGAAGATCCCCGCGGACGCCCCGGTCCACTCCATCCTCGACACCGTACTCCAGGAGACGGGTCGCCTCGAGGGCATGGTCGAGAGCGTCGGGACGTACATCGACATCCTGCAGCGCCAGCCCGAGTTCGCCCTCTGCTCCCTTCCGGTGGTCCTGGAAGAGGCGCTCGCCCGGCTGCGCCGGGGCGGAAGGGACACCGCGGTGGACTTGCGACTGGGGGAAGCCGCGGGCGAAGCGCTGGACTCCGACGCCTACCTTCTCAAGATCCTCTTCTTCCACCTGCTGGCCAACGCCATGGACGCGGCCCGGGGCGCCGGAGAACCCGTCGTCCGGGTGACCGGGTCGGCGGTCGGGACCCCTCCCTCGGCTCTCCGCGTCGAGATCTACAACAACGGCCGCGTGCCCGATCCCGCGGAGGCGGAGCACCTGTTCACCCCCTTCTACTCCTCGCAGCCCACCCGTGCCGGCTTCGGTCTGCCGACCGCCGCCCTCATCGCCCGGAAGACCCAGGGCGAGATCGCACTCCGGCCCATCCCCGGCGACGGCACCTACACCACGGTCACGCTGCCGCTGCGCCCGGGGGGCTGACGCCCCCCTCTCCGCTCGACCGTAGGGAGGGAAGGCCGTCTCCTTCCCAGA
>CAZJSF010000060.1:0-15816 GCA_964548515.1 uncultured Thermodesulfobacteriota bacterium | reverse complement strand
TGCAGTTCATCCGCTACGGCATCGACATCCGCAAGGAGCCGATGCTCATCTACCCGACGCTCCACTACCAGAACGGCGGCATCAAGATCGACCAGAACGCCGAGACGGGCGTGCCGGGCCTCTACGCCGCGGGCGAGACCACGGGGGGGGTCCACGGGGAGAACCGGCTCATGGGGAACTCGCTCCTCGACATCCTCGTGTTCGGTCGGAGGGCGGGCACCAACGCCGCCGCCTACGTGAAGGACCTCAACGGCGACCTCGGGGAGCCGGGCCTCGACCACGTGCGCGAGTACGTGCAGGAACTCGAGGCCGCCGGCGTGGAGCGCACGCGCATCGCGCCCATGCTGCTGCCCGACTACACCACCGACGACGTGCGCCGCCGGCAGCTCACCGCGCACTACGAAGGGACGATGAGGTAGCGGGCCTCTGCCCGCTGCCGGCGGCTTGGCGGCTGGGCTGTCAGGCCGCTGGCGAGATCGACGGAACTCGGCTGTCTGGCTGCCCAGCTGCCAGGCGGCATAGCGGCCCAGCGAATCCGGAGGATTCATGAACATCCACGAATACCAAGCCAAGCAGGTGCTGCAGAAGTACGGGGTGGTCGTGCCCCGGGGCATCGTGGCCACCACCCCCGAGGAAGCCGAGAAGGCCGCCTCGGAACTCGGCACGCCGGTGGTGGTGGTGAAGGCCCAGATCCACGCCGGGGGCCGCGGCAAGGCCGGCGGCGTCAAGGTGGTGAAGAGCCCGGCCGAGGCCAAGGCCGCGGCGGCGGGCATCCTGGGCAGGAAGCTCGTCACCCACCAGACCGGGCCCCAGGGCAAGGAGGTGCTCAAGGTCTACGTGGAGGAGGGCCGCGACATCGCCCGGGAACTCTACCTCGGCATGGTCATCGACCGGGCCACGGGCTTCGTCACCCTCATGGCCTCCACCGAGGGCGGGATGGAGATCGAGGAGGTGGCGGCCCGGACGCCGGAGAAGATCCTCAAGCAGGCCGTGGACCCGGCCGCCGGCTTCCAGCACTTCCACGCGCGAAAGCTCGCCTACGGCCTCGGGCTCGAGGGCGACGCCCTGAAGAACGGCCAGAAGTTCATCGCAGCGCTCTACCGGGCCTTCCTCGATACCGACGCGAGCCTGCTGGAGATCAACCCGCTGGTCGTGACGAAGCAGGGCGACGTGCTGGCGCTGGACGCCAAGATGAACTTCGACAACAACGCCCTTTACCGCCACAAGGATCTCCTGGAACTCCGCGACACCACCGAGGAGGACCCCAAGGAGCTCGAGGCCTCGAAGTACGACCTCAACTACATCAGCCTCGACGGCTCCATCGGGTGCATGGTCAACGGCGCGGGCCTGGCCATGGGCACCATGGACATCATCAAGCACTACGGCGCGTCGCCGGCCAACTTCCTCGACGTGGGGGGCGGCGCCAGCGCCGAGCAGGTCACCAACGCCTTCCGGCTGATCCTCTCCGACCCCAAGGTCAAGGCCGTGCTCGTGAACATCTTCGGCGGCATCATGCGCTGCGACACCATCGCCGAGGGGATCATCACCGCGGCGAAGACCGTGAACCTGGACCGGCCGCTCGTGGTGCGCCTCCAGGGCACCAACGTGGACATCGGCCGCAAGATGCTCGCCGAGAGCGGCCTGCCCATCATCACGGCTGAAACCATGAGCGAGGCCGCCGAGAAGGTGGTGGCCGCGTCCAAGAAGGCGGCGTGAAAGGCGTTCCAGACGGGATCACGGGATGAACGGGATGCAGGCGGACTCGAATCCGGGTTGGACATGCCGTTTCCCATCCAGTCGATCCCGTTATCCCGTCAAGAGATTCTCGCTTCTTGAGGAGAGCGATCAATGAGCATTTTGGTCAACAAGGACTCCCGGGTCATCTGCCAGGGCATCACGGGAGGCAACGGCAAGTTCCACTCGGAGCAGTGCCAGAAGTACGGCACGAAGCTCGTGGGCGGCGTGACGCCGGGGAAGGGCGGCACCGAGATCCTGGGCGTGCCCGTGTTCGACACGGTCGGCGAGGCGGTGAAGCAGACCGGCGCCGACACCTCCATGATCTTCGTGCCCGCGCCCTTCGCCGCCGACGCCATCCTCGAGGCGGCGGACGCCGGCATCAAGCTGGTGGTGTGCATCACCGAGGGCATCCCCACCCTGGACATGGTCCGGGTCAAGCGCGCGCTGGATCCGAAGAAGACCCGGCTCGTGGGGCCCAACTGCCCCGGGGTGATCACCCCCGAGGAGTGCAAGGTGGGCATCATGCCCGGGCACATCCACAAGAAGGGGCCCGTGGGCGTGATCTCCCGCTCCGGCACCCTGACCTACGAGGCGGTGGACCAGCTCACCAAGCTCGGCATCGGGCAGACCACCTGCCTCGGCATCGGCGGCGACCCGATCATCGGCACCAACTTCATCGACGCCCTCTCGCTGTTCAAGGACGACCCGAAGACCGAGGGCATCGTCATGATCGGGGAGATCGGCGGCTCCGCCGAGGAAGAGGCCGCCGAATACATCAAGGCCAACGTCAAGGTGCCGGTGGTGAGCTTCATCGCGGGCCAGACCGCGCCCAAGGGCAAGCGCATGGGCCACGCCGGCGCCATCATCGCCGGCGGCAAGGGCACGGCGGCCGAGAAGATGGCGGCCCTCGAGCGCTGCGGGGTCACCGTGGTGAAGAGCCCCGCGGACATCGGCCAGGCGATGAAGGAACGGCTGGGCCGCTAGGCAGCGAGGCGGCTAGGCCGCTAGGCAGCTAGGCAGCTAGGCAGCTAGGCAGCTAGGCAGCTAGGCAGCTAGGCAGCGAGGCAGCGAGGCAGCGAGGCAGCCCAGCGGCCCAGCCGCCCAGCCGCCCAGCCGCCCAGCGCGAGCGACCGAAGGGAGCGAGCACCCCCCATGGATCCCAAGCTCAACCGCGTGGACCAGATCATCGACGGCTACGGGGCGAACAAGGAGAAGCTCGTCCAGATCCTGCTGGACGTCCAGGACGAGCAGCGCTGGCTCACCAAGGACGTCCTCCAGCGGGTCTCCAAGCGCCTCGACGTGCCCCTGGCGTACGTCTACAACGTGGCGACGTTCTACAAGCACTTCAGCCTGGTGCCCAAGGGCCGGCACAGCCTGTCGGTGTGCGTCGGCACGGCGTGCCACGTGCGTGGGGCCGAGAAGCTCCTCGACCGGGTCACCCAGGCCGTGGGCGTGAAGGCCGGAGAGACCACGAAGGACGAGAAGTTCTCCGTGACCACCGTGAACTGCCTGGGCTGCTGCGCCCTGGGCCCCGTCATGGTCTCCGACGAGGAGTACCTGACCAACCCCACGGCCAAGCAGCTCGAAGACCTGGTCGACCGTGCCGACTGAGCCCCGAGAAGGAGACCCCATGGCCCGGCTGCGATCGGTCGCCGACCTGGAGACCTACCGGAAAGAGATCCTCGCCCGGCGCGACCCCGAGGCCCTGGTGGTGGCGGTGTGCGCCGGCCCCGGCTGCCTCGCCTACGCGTCGGGCAAGATCGCCGCCGCGTTCCAGGCCGAGCTGGCGGGCAGGGGCCTCGGCGACTCCATCCGGGTGATGCTGACCGGGTGCCACGGCTTCTGCCAGCGGGGCCCGAGCGTGCTCGTCCACCCCAAGGGCATCGCCTACCTCAAGGTCAAGCCGGAGGACGTGCCGGAGATCGTGGAGACCACCCTGGTCCAGGGCGGCGTGGTGGAGCGCCTGCTCTACGAGGGCGAGGACGGGGCGCGGGTGGCCCTGGAGAAGGAGATCCCCTTCTACCAGCGCCAGAACGCCATCGTCTTCGGGCCCAACCGCTTCATCGACCCCTACAGCGTGGAGGACTACATCGCGCTGGGAGGCTACGGCGCCCTGGCCAAGGCCCTGGGCCAGATGACCCCCGAGGGGGTGGTGGCCGAGGTCAAGAAGGCGAACGTCCGGGGGCGCGGCGGCGCCGGCTTCCCGGCGGGGCGCAAGTGGGAGACCACGAAGAACGCCCCCGACCCGGTCAAGTACGTGATCGTGAACGCCGACGAGGGCGACCCCGGCGCGTTCATGGACCGCGGCATCCTGGAGGGCAACCCCCACGCCGTGCTCGAGGGGCTTCTCATCGGCGGGTACGCCATCGGCGCGCGGGAGGGCTTCGTGTACGTGCGCCAGGAGTACCCCCTGGCCGTCAAGGTGCTCCGCCACTCCCTGGACCAGCTCCGGGAGCTCGGGCTGCTCGGCGACAACATCCTGGGCACGGACTTCTCCTTCGACGTGGTCATCCACCGGGGCGCGGGGGCCTTCGTCTCGGGCGAGTCGAGCGCGCTCATGAGCTCCATCGAGGGGCGGGTTGGCGAGCCCCGGCCCAAGTACGTGCGGACGTCGATCAAGGGCGTGCGCGAGCACCCGAGCAACCTGAACAACGTCGAGACCTGGGCCAACATCCCCCTGGTCATCGAGAAGGGCGCCGACTGGTTCGCGGGCATCGGCACCGAGGGGAGCAAGGGCACGAAGATCTTCTCCCTGGTGGGCAAGGTGATCAACACCGGGCTCGTGGAGGTGCCCATGGGCACCCCGCTCCGGGAGATCATCTTCGGTATCGGCGGGGGCATCGCGGACGGCAAGCAGTTCAAGGCGGTGCAGACCGGCGGGCCGTCGGGCGGGGTGATCCCGGAGAAGCTCCTCGACCTGCCCGTGGACTTCGACGAGCTCACCAAGGCCGGGTCCATGATGGGGTCGGGCGGCATGATCGTCATGGACGAGAACACCTGCATGGTGGACGTCGCCCGGTACTTCCTCGAGTTCCTGGCCGACGAGTCCTGCGGCAAGTGCGTGCCCTGCCGCGAGGGCGTGTGGCAGATGCTCGAGATTCTCAAGCGGCTGTGCCGGGGCGAGGGCCGCACCGGCGACGTGGAGACCCTGGAGGACCTGTGCGACACGGTGAAGGTCGCTTCGCTGTGCGCCCTGGGGCAGAGCGCGCCGAACCCGGTGCTCTCCTCCGTCCAGTACTTCCGCGACGAGTACGTGGCCCACGTGGAGGAGAAGCGCTGCCCCGCGCTCGTGTGCAAGGCGCTCACCCGCTACTGGATCGACCCCGACAAGTGCATCGCCTGTGGCCTGTGCCGGAAGAACTGCCCGGTGGAGGCCATCTCCGGAGGCAAGGGCCAGGTGCACGTGGTGGACCAGGAGCTCTGCACCCAGTGCGACAGCTGCTTCCAGGTGTGCCCGGGCAAGGCCAGCGCCGTGACCAAGATCTCGGGCCGCCCCGTGCCGAAGCCGCCAGAGGACCTGGCGGTGCGGGCGGGCAAGAAGGCCAAGGCCGAGGCGAGTTCTTGACGGGATAACGGGATCTTCTGGATCAAACCGAAGAATCCATCCCGTTCATCCTGTGATCCCGTCCGAAAAGAGGTTTTCCAATGTCCTCACCCGCGCAGACAGCCCAGGAACTCGGCGCTCCGGTGAAGCTCACCATCGACGGCCAGGCCGTGGAGGCCCGCGAGGGCATGAGCGTGCTGGAGGCCGCCAAGGGGGCCGGCATCGAGATCCCCACCCTGTGCTTCGTGGAGGGGCTGCCCGGCTACGGGTCGTGCCGCCTGTGCCTGGTGGAGATCAAGCAGGGCAAGTGGTCGAAGATGGTGATCTCGTGCCTCTACCCGGTGGAGGAAGGCCTCGCCGTGGAGACCGAGAACGAGCGGGTGCGCAAGCACCGGAAGATCGTCCTCGAGCTCCTGGCCGCCCGGTGGGACCGCATCCCCCCCGACCTGGTGGAGAAGTACGGGGTGGACGTGAACCGCTTCGAGAAGCACTCGACCTACTGCGTGCTGTGCGGCCTGTGCGTGCGCCACTGCACGGAGGTCGAGGGCAAGAACGTGCTGGGTTTCGTGAGCCGGGGCACCGAGCGCCAGGTGGTCCTGTACCCCGAGCTCGCCGTGAAGCACTGCCCGACGTGCGGCGGGGGAGAGATGCCCTGCCTCGACGTGTGCCCCACCGGCGTGATCACGAGCGAGTTCGCCCACGCCGGCCTGACGCTCCCCGACCGCCTGCCCCGGGCCTACCCCGTGTGCATCAAGGACGACGACAACGTCGCCGCGGTGCAGAAGCTCGTGGGGGACACGGGCAAGAAGTAGCGGAGCGCCCCGTGACCGCCCGGTACCCCAAAGGCCCCGCCCGCGCGGGGCCTTCGTACGTATACGTGGCAGGGGGAACGTTTCAGGAGCCGGGATCCCTCCATCGGGGGATGCAAGGCCCGGCCGCGCCTGGGATACTGGGCCCTGCGGCCGGGATGTGGCCGGAATCGTCAATCGTTTCAACGAGGTGCAAGGCCTTGGGTTGGCGCGTTCCAAGTACCTTTAGCCCTGGATAGAACGAATAGAGCATGCAATTCGGCAAGAAGAGGCGTTTTCTAAGGGATTTCCGAAAGCGCTTTGCCCTGCGCCTTCATATGGTCGCTATCCTGGTGGCGACGGCGTGCTCCGGCGTTATCGCTTCCAAACTGCTCCTTCTGGCCGGCCTCGACAGCCTCGCGATCCGATACCCCCTATCGGTCGTGTCCGCCTACCTCGTGTTCTTCTCGTGTGTCAAACTCTGGCTCGTCTATGTGACCGCGGAAAGGCACACGGGAGGTTCACGACTCAGCGACTGGCTCGACCTCCCGGACCTCTCCGGTTCTGGGGGCGGTTCTGGCGGTGGCGGTATGCGTTTCCGTCCTGGCGGCGGCCAATTTGGCGGCGGAGGCGCGTCCTCCTCCTTCGAATTGCCTGCCGTCGGGCTAACGGACCACGGCGGTGCGGTCGGCGAAGCGGCATCCGGTGCCGCCGACGGCGCCGGCGGGGTTGTTGGGGAAGCCGCCGGGGCACTCGGAGACGAAGGCGGTATCGCCGTCATTGTCGCGTTGACTGTCCTTGCTACGCTTGTCGCGACGATTCTCGGATCCACCGTGTACGTCATCTATGAGGCTCCGGTGATCTTGTCTGAGGCTGCATTCGAAGGGCTCCTGGCCGCTTCACTCATAAGGGGCACAAAGAGGATCTCCGGCGGAGATTGGGTGGGGAGTATCTTCTCGACGACGTGGAAGCCGTTCCTGGTGACGTGCAGCGTGGCTCTGATTGCTGGGATAGTACTGAACTTCTACTTCCCGGGGGCCAGCAAGATCACCGAGATCCTGAGGCGGGGCTAACACGAGGACGAGCCGGACGCTTGATAGCTCTGGTTCTGCTCCCGTTGGAAGAGAAGGGATCATGGAAATCCGCACCGCAGACCAGGACGATCGAGACACTGTCCGTGGAATCCACTTGTCAGCGTTTCCCGAAGGCGAGAGTGGCCTCATCGCGAATCTTGCTGTCGATCTTCTTTCGTTGGAAACGACTCCCGTCACACTTTCATTGGTTGCGGAATCAGAAGGATCCGCCGTTGGTCACGTGGCCTTCAGCCCCGTTGCATTTCTTGAGAGCGAAAGCGTTCAGGGGCACATTCTTGCCCCTCTAGCCGTGAATCCGGCCCGCCAGAAGAGTGGAATCGGGTCGGCGCTTGTAGAAGAAGGTCTTCGAAGACTTTCGGCAACTGGAACAAGCATCTTCTTTGTTTATGGGGACCCGAAGTTCTATGGAAGATTCGGGTTCAGGGGCGATGCCGCCGAGCCCTTCACGCCCCCTTACGACTTGAAATACCCTTTTGGATGGCAGGCCATCACTCTCGATGAACTGCTGGCCCGGCAATGTGCGGGGCCAATCGCTTGTGTCTCGGCCCTGTGTAACCCAGAACTGTGGTAGGGATTCTTTCACTTGCGTCCCCCTCGGCCCCTCCTCGCCGACTTCCTTGGCACCTTTCGAGGCGGACCGGAGTAGGGCCGTGGGCCGGGGCGAAGCCGCAGAGCCGGGAGGGGTGAGGTGAAGGGCGGGTTCAGCCCCTTGGGGTTCCTGCGCAGCTTCCACATGCGCGCCGTGGGGCGCACCCTGGCGCTCAGCGCCCTGGTGGGGCTGGTGGCTGGGGCGGGCGCCGTGGCCTTCTACGCCGTGACCAACTTCTCCACCCACGTCCTCCTGGACCAGTGGGCGGCGTACGCTCCGCCGGAGGAGGGTCTCCCGGCCGTGCTCCCGGAGGCCGCGGTGGAGACCCTGCGCATGTCCCACCGCTGGTTCCTCTTCCTCCTGCCGGCCCTGGGGGGGCTGGTCTCCGGCGTGCTCGTGTACTTCTTCGCGCCGGAGGCGGAGGGCCACGGCACCGACGCCGCCATCGACGCCTTCCACCACAAGGGCGGGCACATCCGGGGGCGGGTCCCTTTGATCAAGGGGCTCGCGTCCGTCGCCACGATCTCCACCGGAGGCTCTGCCGGGCGGGAGGGGCCGATCGCCCAGATCGGCGCCGGCTTCGGGTCGTTTCTCGCCGGGAAGCTGGGGCTCGCCACGGTCGATCGGCGCATCCTGCTCCTGGCCGGCATGGCGGGCGGCATCGGCGCCACGTTCCGCTCCCCCCTGGGGGGCGCGCTCTTCGCCGTGGAGGTGCTGTACCAGGACCCGGAGTTCGAGCACGAGGGGCTCATCCCCTGCATCATCGCCTCCATCGTGGCGTACTCGCTCTTCGGCGCGGTGACCGGGTGGGCGCCGCTGCTGGCCACCCCGCGGTTTCGCTTCGAGAACCCGTGGGAGCTGGGCCTCTTCTTCCTCCTGGCCGTGGCGTGCGCCGTGCTCGGCTGGGTGTACGTGCGGGTCTTCTACGGGATGCGCGACTGGTTCCACCGCCTGAAGGGCGTCCCGCCGGCCCTGCGGCCCGCCCTCGGCGGCCTGCTCCTCGGCGCCCTCGCCGTGGCGGTGCCCCAGGTGCTGGGGTCGGGGTACGGCTGGGTCCAGGCCGCGCTCTACGGCAAGATGGCCCTGTGGGTCATGCTCGTGCTGGCCCTCGCCAAGATCCTGGCCACCAGCCTGACCATCTCGTCCGGGGGCTCCGGCGGCGTGTTCGCCCCGAGCCTGGTCATCGGCGCCATGCTCGGCGGCGCCTTCGGCGCGACCGCCGAGGCGCTCCTGCCGAACCTGGTCCAGGACCCCCGGGCCTACGTGCTCGTGGGCATGGCCGGGTTCTTCGCCGGGGTGTCCAAGACGCCCGTGGCCACCCTCATCATGGTGAGCGAGCTCACCGGCAACTACGGCCTCCTCGCGCCCCTGATGCTGGTCTGCGTCGTCGCCATGATCGCGTTCCGCCGCCGGTCGATCTACGAGAAGCAGGTCGCGAGCCGGTTCGACTCTCCGGCCCACCTGGGGGACTTCGTGGTGGACCTCCTCGAGGGCATCAGCGTCGGAGATCTGGCCGCCCAGGGCCGGAAGCCCACGCCCATCCCGGAAAACCTTTCCCTGCCCGAGATCCTGCAGCGGATCGCCGCCGCCGAGGCGGCCTACTACCCGGTGGTCGATGCCGAGGGCCGGATGACCGGGATCTTCTCGGTCAACGACATCCGCCGCATCCTCGACGAGGACATCCCCCCGGGCCTCGTCATCGCCCGCGACATCGCCACCTCCGAGGTCGTGACCGCCGGTCCCGAGGAGCACCTGACGGGAGTGCTGCGGAAGCTCTCGAGCCAGGGTCTCGAAGAACTCCCCGTGGTGGACCCCTCCGAGCCGGGCAAGGTGCTCTTCATGCTCTCCCGCAGGGCCGTCCTGGCACGCTACACCGCGGAACTGGAGAAGAGGAGGGGGTTGTACGCAGAGGTCTGAGCGTCGGGCGATGCTCGTCCCGCCGTGCTTCTCGGAGGTGGGACGGGACCCGTCCCTGCCCGGATTCCCGGCACCTCGATCTTGATCTCCCCGTAGCGCAAGCTACACAGCAACGTGACGAGGCGTGATACGACCGGCCGCCTGCGGTCTTCCTTGCGGCGAGAGGAGAGGGGGAAATGGGGAGCGATCTGTGTCGGTGCCGGAGGCTCGCAGGGCCGGAGGCAGCGCTGCACCCGCGCTGTTTCGGGCAGATCTGGCTCTTCGAAGGGGCGCCGGCGGAGGCCTGGGAGGAGTTCTCGGGAGCCCTCCTGCGCCGGCACCTCGCCGCCGGGGAGAGCCTGTTCCGCCAGGGCGACCCCGCGGACAGCATGTGGCTCGTCAAGGCCGGGTCGGTGAAGCTGTGGAAGACGACCGAGGACGGGCGCGTGCTGACCCTCGACATCCGCAAGGCGGGCGACCTGCTCGGCGAGAACGTGCTCATGGAGGACGGCGGCGAGTACCCGGTCGCGGCCACGTGCCTGGAGGCCACGGTCACCTGCGGCATCGACCGCGGGACCTTCGAGTCCCTGGTCACGCGATACCCATCGGTGGGGCTGGTGGTGATCCGGAATCTCTCCCGCCGGATCGACCTCCTGTCGGGCAAGCTGGGGGCGCTCTCGGAGGTGAACCTGGAGGACCGGCTCTACGAGGTCCTGGCGAACGTGGCCCGGGACGTGGGAACGCCCGCCCCGGGGGGCTGGACCATCGCCTTCCCCCTCACCCACGAGGAGATCGGCTTCCTCGTCGGGGCCCACCGGGTCAGCGTCACCCGCGCCCTGGGAAAGCTGCGGGACACGGGGCGGGTCCGCTCCGCCAGTCGGTCGCTCTTCGTCCGGGACGCGAGCGTGGCTTGAGCGGATTCTCTTGCCGCCGGTAGTGCCCGCTACCGATCCGGCCAGCGAACCCCCTCAGAATGCTCCCCACACCTCAGAGGGCCGGACCGTCGGCTGCGGCGCGTGGCGCCGCCCGGCCCGCCGGCACGGAAAGGAGCGACCCCATGATCCCGGAAACGCTGCGCGAAGTGCTCAAGAAGGACGGCGTGGTGGCCATCGCGACCCTCGGCCCCGACGGGCCGCACCTGGTCAACACCTGGAACAGCTACGTTCGCATCACCGACGACGAGCGCCTGCTGATCCCCGCCGGCTACTACCACAGGACCGAGGCCAACGTCTCCCACGACGACCGCGTGCTCCTCACCATGGGGAGCAGCAAGGTCCAGGGCAGGAACGGCCCCGGCACCGGCTTCCTCGTGCGCGGCAAGGCGGCCTTCACGACCTCCGGCCCGGAGTTCGAGCGGGTGAAGGAGAGGTTTTCCTGGGCCAGGGCCGCCCTGGTCGTCACGGTGCTCGCGGCGGAGCAGACCTTGTAGGGGGTGCCGACGCGGCGACTCCGAGACGCAGTGGCGGCGCCGACAGGAGGAGGATGGGGGGCGTTGTTGCGGGATTGGCTCGAATTGGCTGCGCAGCGCCCCCAGCTGTTCACGCGGGCCCCGCCGACGCGGGGCCTTTCTGCGTCCGCCTTCCGTGCGGCTGGGGGGGTATCGTGTCGAGGGGAGCCGGGGGTGGCCTTTCGGGCTCGGAACTTAGTAAGGTGGTCGCGGACCGGAGCGCGGTGGCTGACGGGCGGGTGCCCCGACGGGAAGCTGCAAGGCCGAGGGAGGATTCGGAAGATGGGTGGATTCGAGGGATACACCTTCTGCGAGAAGGTCGCCGACGACGCGGTGGTGACGCGAAAGGTGGAGAGGATTCTGGCGGCCGGCGAGACCCCCTACCAGCGGTACGCCATCTGGGAGTCGCCGTCCCAGGGGGTGTGCATCACCATCGACGGAGACCTCCAGTCCACGGGCCTGGACCGCGCCACGTACCACGAGGCGCTCGTCCACCCGCCCATGCTGTTGCACGGGAACCCGCGACGGGTCCTGGTCTGCGGGGGCGGCACGGGAGTGACCGCCCGGGAGGCGCTGCGCTACCGCGAGGTCGAGTCCGTGACCATGGTGGACATCGACCGGGAGTTCGTGGAGAACTGCCGGACCCACGTGCCGTGGTGGCACGCCGACGCCTTCGAGGACCCCCGCCTCACGGTGCACTACGAGGACATCTTCGACTTCGTGGAGAGGACCGAGGAGCGCTTCGACGTGATCTTCGGGGACCTGCCCGACGTGGTGGAGGAGGTCGCCCCCGGCCGCTCGTTCCACAGCCCGGCGTTCTACGCGTCCCTGCGCCGGTTGCTTCGGCCGGGAGGCCTTGTCTGCACCCAGGCCAGCGCTTTGAGCCTTCTCGACTCCGCGGCCCACGGCACCATCCGCCGGGCCGTTGCGAGCCAGTTGGGGCCGTGCTTGTCCTACCGGGCGCACCACGACACCTTCTTCGCGCCGTGGTCCTTCGTGCTCGCCGGCCTCGCGACCCTTCCCCCCGTGGACGAACTGGCCTCCATCTTCCGCCGGGGGGTGCGGCGCTACGGTCTGGAACTGCTCCACTTCGACCCGGAGTCCCTGGCCTCGTGCTTCGTGCTGAACCGCAGGATCCGGGAGAAGATCGCGGAGGAGGTCCAGGAGCCCCTGCGGGCCTCCCAGATGTCCTGATTCCGTTCGGCTTCGGACCGGCCGGGTCTGCCCTGCCGGGGACGGCTTCCCGAGGGGGAGAACGACGCTACTTGGCCGCGCAGGCGGCCGCGGGCCGCTCGTAGAGGTGCACCAGGAAGCGGTCGCGAACCCAGTTCTCGTGGTCGAGGCAGTCGGTGGGGATCTGGGCGAGGGGGATTACCGCCTTGGCCATCGCCTTGTGGCCCCCGGCGCTCCCGTACGGCTCGAACGCCGCCTTGGTCACTTCCCCCGCGCTCCGGGCGGCGCCGAAGTTGCGCACGGAGATGATGAGCTTCCCCTCGAAGAGCCCCGACACGACGGACCACTCCACCCCCTCCACCTCCAGGCAGAAGTCCGCGATGTAGGGGATGACGTCCTCCCGGGTGAGGGGGCCCATGTACGCGAAGAGGATGTCGTCGAGGATGTGCGCGCTCTCCAGCGCCAGGCTCAGCGCGGGCAGGTCCCGCCGCGGGAACTGGGGCCGGTCGATGCGGCGCAGCAGCGACTGGTTCGCCAGCGGGTAGAGGCTGGCGAAGGCGGCCACGTCCATGGGGGTCGTGTCGCGCCCCAGGAGCTGGGTGTCGGTCTTGATGCCGTAGAGCAGGGCCGTGGCCAGCCGGGAGGAGATGGGCGTGTCGGAGGCCAGAAGGTACTCGGTCATGATGGTGGACGTGGCCCCGTAGCGGGGCCGCACGTCCTTGATCCGGGCCGTGTAGTTGGTGCGCCTGGGGTGGTGGTCGATGACCAGGTCCACCTGCGTGGGGATGTCCGGGGAGTGGAACGGCTGGACGTCCAGGAGGGCGACGCGGTCGTACCCCGCCAACTCCTCCGGGTGCACGCGCAGGACCTGGATGTCGAGCTGGTTCACCATGGCCACGTTCTCGGGCCGTTTCACCTCGCCGAAGGCGCCGATCACCGCGGACAGGCGGTTGCGCCCGAGCAGGGTGCGAAGGGCCAGCGCCGACGCGAGCCCGTCGGGGTCCGGGTCGTCCTGGACGAGGAGGAGGATCTTCTCGGCGTTGCGGAACAGAGTGCGGATGGCAACCAGCGCCCGGCGGGTGGCCGCCTTCTCCATCTCGGAGCGCAGGCAGACCGACCCGAGCCGGTGGGTGGGGATGAACAGGACCTCGTCCTTCCATCGCTCCGGGGGCTCCGTGCCCGGTTCCAGCAGCACGGTCACCGGGATCTCGGGATCGAGCTTGAGCACGGCGTGGAGGCAGCGGCCCAGATCCGACGACCGGTGAAGGTGAACGAGCACGCGGTCCGCCCCGGAGAGCTTCACCCTCCGGTAGGTTCGCGCGTCCGCCAGGTCTCCCGTGGCGGCGCGCAATCCCCTCCGACGCGCCCAGCGCGCCAGGCGCGGCTCGTCCGTGATGACCAGACCCTCGTCTTCGGCCGCCTGCGGTTCGAACAGCAGGAGGGGAAGTTCCGTGCGCGTGATGACCGCAATTCGCATTTGCCGCCCTCGAGGCCGGGGCCCGGCCGGGGCCACAGTGTATGTACGGGGACAGGGGGGTGTCAAACCGCATTCCTTGACAGCGGGAACGCGCGCCGACTATCTTGAACCCTTCGATTTTCCTTGGAATTTCCTGTCTCCCTCGTCCCGAAGGAGGCATCCGGCCCGGTGAAGCGCCTGGTGCTTGCCCTGTTGGTGGCCGCGGTCTCCGTGGCGGTCTACTGGGCCCTCAAATCCCCCCTGGCAGACGATTTCCTTCTGCGTCGGCTCCCACGGTGGGCGGCGGCAGCCGGCATGGAGGCGGCCGCGGCCGAGCTCGACTTCGACCCGTGGGGCCCGAGTCTGGCCGTCCGGGACCTGCGCTTGGGGCCGACGGACGGCTCGTGGAGCTTCTCCGTCCGGTTCCTGCGCGTGCGCCTCCGGTTCCTGAAGACCCTTTCCGGTACGGTGCACCTCGAATTGGAGACCGAGGCGCCCCGCTTCGAGGGCACGATCGCCCGGGGTGAGCCCGACGGGGGGGAGAAGGAGGGCGCGAAGGGGGGCGGTGTTCCGAGAGTCGCCTTCGAGGTGTTGTCGGTGTCGGACGGCTCGGTCTCGGTGGAGGTTCCCGCGGCGAACCTCCGGATCGACGTGCCCTCCGTGGAGGTTCGGTGGGGCACGGGGAGGGGGGCCGGACAGGTCGCCGGTGCATCCGTGACCTGGCTGGGCGAGACCGAGCGGATCACCACCCTCGAGTTCGAGGGCAGGCGCCGGTACGCGGCGGTGGACGTGGACCGCTTGGAACTCGTCACCGACCATCTGCGCTTGCGGGCGAAGGGAAGGGCCGGGCCGTGGCGCCTGCTGGACCTCGAGGCGGAGGCGGGCGCCTCCCTCGACGGGATTCCGCCGGCCTGGGCGGAGGCCCTGCGGTTGAGCCGCTTCACGCCCCTCGGCGGGGATCTCGAACTGCGGGCGGAGGTCGGGGGCACCACCGCGCTGCCGGACGTGAAGGGGTCCCTGACGCTGACGGGCGGGCGCCTGGGTGCCCTGACCGAGGCGAGGGTCCGGGCCGACTGGAGCGCGGACAGGCAGGGACTGGGCTTCTCCGGGCTCGACGTCGGTTCCTCGGCGGGGGGCGTGAGGGGTTTCGGGGGGAGGCTGTCGTGGGACGACGGGCTGCGCCTCCAGGCGCGGGGCGAGGCGGCCGGGTACGACCTGAGAGCCTTCATGGGGTTGCTCAACCCCCGTTGGTTCCCCGTGGGCGTGCGGGCCAGCGGGGCCGTGGAGGCCGAAGGCCCGCTCCTCCCGGAAATGGCGCTGCGGTGCCGCATCGACGTCGAGGCGAGCGGGCTGGACGTGACGACGCACCCCGGGGACGCCCCGGTGTTCGAGTTGCCCCGGGCCCGTGTGGCGTCGCGGCTCACGGTGGGAAAGGACGAGATCGCCTTCGGGGCGACCCGGGTGGAGGCGGACTCGGTGGGGGTTGCCATCTCGAAGGGCCGCATCGAGTACCGCACGGGCCTCTGGTTGGACACCGACGTGGTGGTGCGCGACCTCGAAGTCGTCCGGCGCTACGTGCCGCAGGGCTTCGACGCGGAGGGCTCGGCCCGGGGGCGCTTCGGGGGCCCGTACGCGGAGCTGGTGTTCGACTACGACCTGGCCCTGGGGCGGGTCGTCGTCCTCGGCGAGGAGGCCGGCCGGCTGGAGGGCCGCGTGCAATACGACCTCCGGGACCTCACGGTGGAGGGGCTGGCCCCCTCGGACGACGAACAGGAGGCCACCATCCTGCCGGCGCCGGGAAGTCCCCGTTCGTCGCTGGTGACCGACGCGGACGATGCGGCGGGAGGGGACCGGCGTGACGGTTGAGGTCGCGACCCCCGCCGGGATGGCGGAACTGCGGTCCGCCGTGGCCCGGGTCCGGGAGCGAGCCGGGGCGGTGACGCCCCGGTGCGCGACGGTGCTGGGCACCGGCCTCGGAGGCGTGGCCGACGCCATGGAGGTGGACCACGTCATCCCCTACGAGGAGATCCCGGGCGTGCCCCGGCCCACGGTGGAGAGCCACGCCGGCCGCCTGCTCCTGGGCCGTCTCGAG
>CAZJSF010000059.1:0-15871 GCA_964548515.1 uncultured Thermodesulfobacteriota bacterium | reverse complement strand
CCCATGATGGTACCGTTTCCACCCGGCGGCGTGCAACGAAGGCGCATCCGGGGGCGAAGGCGCATCCGGGGGCCGCCCCGTCTCCGCGACGTCCTACCCATCGGCCGGAAGGCGGTGGGCCTGAAGGGGTGCCCGCGGGGGGTCCCGAGGCACCGGGCCGTGTGGCGCCGGGTTCCTCCTTTGGGAAGGCGTCTTCCCTCCTGCCCGCCGGCAGCCCCGGAAATCGGGCGAATCGGGAGGCCCTGATCTTGCATCGTCCCATCCCACCTTGTTTCGACTTCGACCGGGAGCCGCCATGGACAGCCGGGAATGGACACGGAAGCCGGAGTGGATGGACGAGACCCGCCGGGAGCCCCGTTGGGAGGACGTGCGCACCCTCGTGGCCCGGTGGGGCGAGGAGGAGTGCCTGGGCAAGACGCGGGACGTGTCGCTCCGGGGCCTCGGGGTGGCGCTCAAGGGAGCGGTGGCGCGCATCGGCGCCCCCGTCACCGTGAACGTGGTCTTCGACGGGGAGGTCGTGGAGTTCCGTGGCCGGGTGGCCCACTCCCGGCCCGAGCCCTGGGGCAGTCTGGCCGGGGTGCTGTGCGACCAGGACGACCCCCGGCGGGCGGAGTTCCTCCACCGGCGCTACGCGGCCGACCAACCGCCCGGCTGACGGCTCGGCCTCCTCACCCGCTCGGCAGGTCGATGTCGAGCTCCTTCACCTTCTTGTAGAGGCTGGACTTGTCGAGGCCGATCCGCTCGGCCGTCACGGCCACGTTCCACTCGTTCTCGTCGAGCCGGTCGAGGATGAACCGGCGCTCGAAGGCCCGTCGCGCCTCCCGGAGCCCCATCTCCCCCTGCACCGCCACGGAGGGCAGCGCCTCGCCGGCGGCCGCCCGCAGGGCGGGCGGCACGTCCCCCACGGTGATCTCGGGGCCGCGGCACAGGATCACCATCCGCTCGGTGACGTTCTTGAGCTCTCGCACGTTGCCCGGCCAGGGGTAGGCCTGGAGGACGGAGAGCACCCGCTGGTCCACCGTCACCGGCTCCCGCTTCTCGTCGGCGCAGAACAGCGACAGGAAGTGGTGCACGAGCGCCGGGATGTCCTGGCGCCGCTCCCGCAGGGCGGGCACCTGGATCGGGATGACGTTGAGGCGGAAGTACAGGTCCTCCCGGAAGCGGCCCTGCTGGATCTCCGCCTCGAGGTCCTTGTTGGTCGCCGCGATCACCCGCACGTCGACCTCGTGGGTCCGGGCCCCCCCGACCCGCTCGAAGCGCATCTCCTGCAGCACGCGCAGGATCTTCGCCTGGGTCTTGAGGCTCATGTCCCCGATCTCGTCGAGGAACAGGGTCCCTCCGTCGGCCAGGTCGAACTTTCCCCGACGGCGGGCGCCGGCGCCCGTGAACGCGCCCTTCTCGTGGCCGAACAGTTCGCTCTCGATGAGGTCCTCGGGGATCGCCGCGCAGTTCACCTCCACGAACGGGCTCTCGGCCCGGCGGCTCCCCGCGTGGACGGCCCGGGCCACCAGCTCCTTGCCGGTACCGTTCTCCCCGGTGACGAGCACGGAGGCCCGGGTGCCCGCGACGATGCGCACCTGTTCGCGCAGCTCGCGCATGGCCGGGCTGTCTCCCACCATGGTGTAGGTCCGGCCCGCCCGGTCGCGCAGGTAGCGGTTCTCCTGGGCGAGCCGCGTGGCCTTCAGGGCGTTCTCCAGCCCGAGGAGCACCTTGTCGAGGTTGAGGGGCTTCTCGAAGAAGTCGTAGGCGCCCAGCTTCGCGCTGCGCACCGCCGTCTCGATGGTGCCGTGCCCGGACATCATGATGACCGGGAGGTCCGGGTAGCGGGCCTTGAGGCCCCGCAGCACCTCCACCCCGTCGACGCCGGGGAGCCAGACGTCCAGGAGCACCACGTCGGGATCCTCCGTCTCCACCGCCTCGAGCACCTCCTCCCCCGACCCGACGCAGGTGGCCTCGAACCCCTCGTCCCCCAGGATTCCGCTCAGACTCTGGCGGATGCCCTGCTCGTCGTCCACGATCAGCACTCGGCGGCTCACTCGGCCCTCCCACTGGTCGGAAGCTCCACCACGAACAGCGTACCCCTCGGGATGTTGTCGGCTGCGCGCACGTAGCCCCTGTGATCGGTCACCACGCTCTTCACGATCGCCAGGCCCAGGCCGGTGCCTCCCCGCTTCGTGGAGAAGTACGGCTCGAACAGGCGCGCGCGCACCTCCGGGCCCAGCCCCTCGCCGTTGTCCGCCACGGTGACGCGCACCACCTGGCGCACCGGGTCGCTCTCCGTGTGCACCTGCACGCAGGGGTCCTCCGCGTCAGCCACCGCCGTCACCGCGTTGTCCAGCAGGTTGACGAGGGCGCGCTTGAGCTGCTCGGCGTCCAGGTCGACGGGCGGCAGCGACGGCTCGAGACTCACGTGGAACGCGATGCCGGCGTGGGCCGGCCGGTACAGGCCCACCGCCTCGCTGACGACGCGGTTCACGTCGTCCGGGGCCAGCCGGCACTCGGGCATCTTGGCGAACCGGCTGAACTCGTCGACGAGCCGCTTCAGGCTGTCCACCTGGGCCACGATCGTGCGGGTGGCCTCGTCGAGCACGTCGCCGTCGGGCTCTCCCAGGAGGTTCGCGTAGCGCCGCCGCAGCCGCTGCGCGGAGAGCTGGATGGGGGTCAGCGGGTTCTTGATCTCGTGGGCGATCCGGCGCGCCACCTCCTGCCAGGCCTGGGCCCGCTGGGCCCGCACGAGCTCCGTGAGGTCGTCGAAGACCGCGACGGTGCCCAGCGCCTCCCCGGCGTCGTCGCGGAGCCGGGTGAGATGGACCATCAGCACCCTGCGGCTGCCGGCGACCTCCAGGGTGATCTGGCGCTGGATGGCGTCCTGCCGGGACCGCCCCAGGTCGCCGAGCAGTTCCGTGACGGCCCCCTCCATCTCCTGCGGGAGGGCCTCCCGGTACGGGCGCCCCATCACCTCCTCGCCGACCCCGAGCATGTCGCGGGCGGCGCCGTTCATGGTGGCGATGCGGCCCGCCCGGTCGGTGCTCACCACGCCCGCGGCCACCCGGCTCAGCACGGTCTCCATGTAGCGCCGGCGCCGCTCGAGCTCCTCGTTGCCGCGCCGCAGGTCCAGGTGGGCGGCCTCCACCGCGGCCTTGCTGGAGCGCAGGTCGCGGGTCATGCGGTTGAAGGAGTCCACCAGGGCGCCGACCTCGTCCTTGCCGCCGGCCTCCACCTCGACGTCGAGGTCCCCCTCGGCGATCCGCTCGGTGGCCGCGGCGACGCTCTCCAGGGGCTCGGTGATGCCCCGGGCCAGGTAGAACCCGAACCACGTCGCGGCGAAGGCGGAGAGCAGGGCCACGAGGAGCAGCGGCAGGATGTAGCTGGCCTTGATGGGGTTCCGGAGCACCTGGAGCTGCCGGTACTCCTCGAAGCCCGCGGTGATCTCCTGCAGCCGCTCCAGGGTGCGGCCGGGCACGTGGGCGTCCACGATGACGGCGCCCCACACCTTCGAGGACGCCGGCTCCACGATGGGCGCGGCGGCCCGCAGCACGTCCCCCGCCGCCGAGCGGACGAGCCCCGAGGCCTCCTTGCCGGCCAGCGCCTGGCGCGCTTCCGGGGAGTCCCCCGGCGGCACCTCGGCCACCGGGAAGCGCGGGTTGGCGACCACGCTCAGCACCTCGCCCTCGGCGGAGAGGATGGCGATGGCGCCGAGCTGCGCCTCCACCGCCTTGGAGTGCAGCGCTCCCTCGAAGGGCCCGAGCCCCCCCGCCAGGCTGCGCCGGGGCAGGTCCTCCGCCATCTGCCGGGCGTGGTCCAGGACCCGCTCCTCCTCCAGGCGGTAGTAGCCCCGGGCGACCTCGAGGGCCTGGCTGAGGCCGCCCTCGACCTTGGCGCTGAACCAGCTGTCGATGCTCCGGGCGAGGAAGCCCGCGCTGGCGATGTAGAGGATCGCGGTGGGGATGAAGGTCATGGCCAGGAAGGCCAGCACGAGCTTGGTCTTGAGGCGGGCGCCCAGCACCCCCCGGCGGCGCTCGAAGGCGAGCTTCGCCAGGTTGCGCAGGGTGAGGAACGACAGGAGGAGCAGCAGCAGGATGTTGAGGTTGATCAGCCCGAAGACGGAGAACGTGTCGGGGACCGCCCCTCCCTGCACCTGCTCGAAGAGCCTCCACTGCAGGAGCGTCAGCACCGTCCACAGGGCCAGCAGGACGAGCAGGACCAGGGCCCGCCGGCGCAGCCTGTGGGCCGGTACGGGAACCGCGTTCAACGAGCGGCCCCCAGCGAGTCGGGAAGGGGTGCGCTGTACCACTCGGTCTCGACGTCCCAGTAGGCGACGAAGGGCAGCAGGTAGTGCAGGCGGAAGGGGAGCAGGAACTCCTGGAGTTGGGCCTTGATGCGCAGTTCGAGCTTCCCATCGGCGGGCAGCGCGTCCAGGGGCAGGACGCTCACGGCCTCCACCCGGGCCATGGCCTCCACCGCCGAGGACAGCCGGTCCAGGTCCTCGGCCCGATCCTCCCCCTCGTAGACCAGGCGGAAGCGGTCCTTGAGGTTGTCCTTCTCCAGGACGCGGACGAGCTTGTGCTCCGCCACCACCACGTCGCGCAGGAAATCCCGCGGGCGGACGATGCGCACCCAGTACGTGAACCGCACCGGGAGCCCGCTGTCCAGGGTCTCCGCGACCCGGTCGTCCAGGGCTCCGTGCACGCGGAAGCCCACGACGAGGTCGGCCCGGGCCCCGCGTCGGACGGTGACGTCCTCGATGCGGACCCCGCTCGTCGCACCCAGCACGGCCGGACTTGCCCAGGACAGGGCGAGAAGGGAGAACGCGGTGAGCAGGAGCCAGCGCCGCATGGGCTTTCCCGTAGGGAGGAGGCGGCCGAGACCGATCGGAAGAGACGGGATTCTAGGCGAGCGGAAAGCGCCGGCGCAAGCCCGGCCGAGGAGGAGCCGGGAGCACCCGGCACCGCGGGGGGAACTAGGCCAGCGCCGCCGCGAGGGGCAGCGGGCCCTCCTGCTCGCTCGGGGGGGGAGTCGTGTCCGGCGCCAGGTCCACGGCGGTCCACGCCTCGGGCCGCGCCAGCAGGTTGCGGACCAGCTGCGTGTGCAGGGAGTGTCCTCCCTTGTGCACCACCAGGTGCCCGACGATGGGAGCGCCCGCCAGGGCCAGGTCGCCCACGGCGTCGAGGGCCTTGTGGCGCACCAGTTCGTCGGGCATGCGCAGGCCCTCGGGGTTGAGGACCCGGCCGTTGTCGAGCACCAGCGCGTTCTCCAACGAGCCGCCCCGGGCCTTGCCCACCGACCGCAGGTACGTCACCTCCTCGAGGAACCCGAAGGTCCTCGCCGGGGCGAGTTCGCGGCAGAAGACGGCGGGGTCCACCGCGAGGTCCAGGTGCTGGGCGCCCGGGAAGCGCCCCTCGAAGTCCACGGCGTAGGTCACCCGGAACCCCTCGCCGGGCCGCAGCGCGCAGTACTTGTCCCCGTCCCGGGCGACCACGGGCTCCACGATCCGGATGGCCCGGCGGCGCGCCTCCTGCCGCCGCAGCCCCACGGCGAGGATCGCCTGGCAGAAGGGCAGCGAACTGCCGTCCCCGATGGGCAGTTCCGGGCCCTCGACCTCCACCACGACGTTGTCCACCCCGATGCCGGCGAGCGCCGCCAGGCAGTGCTCCACGGTGGAGACCGTGACGTCCCCGCGGCCGAGGACCGTCGCGAGCGCCGTGTCCACGACGAAGGCGCCGTGCGCAGGGATCTCCGCCGAACCGGGAAGGTCGGAGCGGCGGAATCGGATGCCGGTGCCCGGCGGCGCCGGCCGGAGCACGGCGCGGGCCGGCCCGCCACCGTGCAGGCCGACTCCACACAGGGTCACCCGGTTTTGCAGGGTGTGTTGAAAGGCCACGCGGATCCTGATCGGTCGGGTGAATTGCCAGGTTGGCACTTTAGCAAGAAACATGCCCCCGGCACAGCCCCAATCGAGCCCCGATCGACGGGAGCCCGGGCGCGTCCTTTTGGCCCTGCGGGCGGGCTTCGCCCCTTTCCTGCCCCGGACGGCGCAGGTGGCGAATCCGCCACCTGCGCCCCGCCCAGTGGCGGGAACGCGACCCCCCGCGGGCGGGGCGAGCACTTCCCCCTTTACACCCCCCGAACGAGGTTGGTATAGTCCCGCCTTCGTCGCGATGGGGGGGAGTGGTGAAGTGGGTGCAGGACCCACTTTTTTCTTTCTATGGTCATGGAACGCGAGAAGGTTCTGCAGGAAGTGGACGCCGCGGTGCGTCCCGCGGTGGAGGGCCTCGGCTACGAGCTGGTCGACCTGCAGCTCGGGTCGGAATACGGCCGCTGGGTGCTCCGGCTCCTGGTCGACCGTCCGGGGGGCATCACCCTGCAGGAGTGCGCGCAGATCAGCCGCGAAGTGAGCCCCCATCTGGACGTGGCGGACGCGATTCCGTCGCGTTACGCGCTGGAGGTCTCCTCCCCGGGGGTGCGCAGGCCGCTCAAGCGCGCCCAGGACTTCGACCGCTTCCGGGGAGAGAAGATCGCCGTTCGGACGCGGGAGGCCATCGACGGCCGCAAGAGCTTCCACGGGATCAATCGAGGCTTGGACGGACAGGACCGGCTCGTGATCGAGGCGACGGACGGCGGGGCGCAGCGCGCGATTCCGGTCGAGGCGATCCGCGAAGCCCACCTCGACCCCGACCTCCCGTTCTGACCCGGCGCCCCGGAGACGGGATCTCGGACGAAGGAATTCAAACGCCTCTACGGCAGACGGTGTGCGATGAAGGACATCAATCGGGTGATCGAGCAGGTGGTGCGCGAGAAGGGCATTGATCGGGAGATCCTGATCGACGCCCTCGAGCAGGCGATGGCCACGGCGGCCCGCAAGAAGCTGGGCAACCGCAACCTCGAGGCGCAATACGACGAGGAGCACGGCCAGATCAACGTCTTCGAGTACATGACGGTGGTGGAGGAGGTGGAGGATTCCTACACCCAGATCGGTCTCGAGGAGGCCCGGGAGAAGTACGACCCGGCGTGCGACGTGGGCGACGAGCTGGGCATCCCCGTGGAGATGGGGGAACTGAGCCGGATCATCGCCCAGGTGGCGAAGCAGGTGATCATCCAGAAGGTCCGCGAGGCCGAGCGGGAGATCATCTACAACGAGTTCATCGGCCGGCGCGGCGAGATCATCAACGGCATCGTCCAGCGGGCGGAGCGGGGCGACATCGTCGTCAACCTCGGCCGCACCGACGCGGTGCTGCCCATGGGGGAACAGATCCGCAGCGAGCACTACCGCCAGGGCGACCGGGTTCGGGCCCTGCTGCTCAAGGTCCAGAAGGAGTCGAAGGGGCCGCAGCTCATCCTGTCGCGCACTCACCCCGAGTTCGTCCGGAAGCTCTTCGAGCTCGAGGTCCCGGAGGTCCGCGAGGGCGTCGTCGAGATCAAGGCCTGCGCGCGCGAACCGGGAGAGCGGGCCAAGATCGCGGTTGTGTCCCACGACCCCGACGTGGACCCGGTGGGTGCCTGCATCGGCATGCGGGGCAGTCGGGTCCGCGGGGTGGTCCAGGAACTGCGGGGAGAGCGCGTGGACATCGTGGTCCACAGCGAGGACCCGGCGATGTACGCGGTCAACGCCCTTTCCCCGGCGCAGATCTCCCGGGTGCTCATGGACGAGGAACAGCACGCGATGAGCGTGATCGTGCCCGAGGAGCAGCTCAGCCTGGCCATCGGGCGGCGGGGCCAGAACGTGAAGCTCGCCGCCAAGCTCATGGGTTGGAAGCTCGACATCGTGAGCGAGGAGGAGAGCCGGCGCCGGGAGATGGAGAAGGGCAAGATCCTGCGGCTGCCCGGGATGGACCCCCTCAAGGTGGCCCGTCTCGGCCGGGCCGACGTTCACTCCCTGGAGGGGCTGGCCCAGGCGTCCCCGGAACTCCTGGTGGAAGTGCTCGGGATGGACCTGCCGGCGGCCGAGGCCCTGAAGGATGCGGCGCGGGAGGCCTTCGAGGCCGAGGTCATGGCGGCGACCAGCGAGGAGGGCCTCGAGGCACCGCCGGAATCGGAGCCGGAGCCGTCCACGGAGATGCCGACGGAAGAACCGCCGGACGACGCGACCCCCCCCTCGGAAGAGGGCTGAGCTAAGGCCGGAGACACCCTCAACAGCGCCCCAGGAAGCAAGGCATGGCAAAGGTTCGAGTATTCGAGGCGGCCAAGGAGCACGGGATCGACGTCCAGGACCTCCTGGGCGCCCTCACCCGCCTGGGTGTGAAGGTGCGCAGCCACCTGAGCCCGGTGGAGGAGGAGGACGCCCAGCGCGCGCTGGAGTCCCTCGGCAAGTCCCGCAAGGAGAAGAAGGCTCCGGAACCCTCGGAGGCGGCAGCGCCGCCCAAGCCGGTGGTCCGCCGCCGCCGGAAGACGGAGGAGGACGCCGTCCCGACGGAGGAGACCGTCGCGGTCGAGACAACGCCCGCCGAGGAACCCGTGGAGCCGGCGCCGGAGGAGGAGCCCGGCGAGCCCGCGGTGCCCCTCGCGGCAGAGGAAACCTTGCCGGAGGGCGAGGAACCGGAGGCGGGGACGCAGCCCGCCGAGGAGCCTGCGGCCGCCGAGCCGGCCGCGGAGGAGTCCCCCGCAGCCCCGGCCGCCGAGGAGGCGCCCAAGGAGGAGTTCGGGCTGAAGGTGGTGCGGTTCATCCACCCGCCGGTGGAGGAGCGGCCTGCCGGGGTCGGCCCCGCGTACCACATGAGCAAGGAGGAGCGGGAGGCCTCCCGGGCCGCCCGCAAGGCCAAGAAGCGCCGCGGCCGCACCGAGGTGGAGAGGCCGGAGCTCAAGCGGGCTCCCCAGCGCACGCAGATCACGGTGCCCAAGGCCATCAAGCGCCGCATCCGGATGAGCGAGTTCATCGCCTTGTCGGAACTCGGCCAGCGCATGGGGGTCAAGGCCACCGACCTCATCAAGAAGCTCATGTCCCTGGGCGTGCTCGCCACCATCAACCAGACCGTGGACGCGGACACCGCGACCCTGGTGGCGGCCGAGTTCGGGTACGAGATCGAGAACATCGCCGTCGGCGAGGAGGAGATCCTGGCCCAGGCCGAGGACCGTCCGGAGGACCTCACCTTGCGCCCCCCCGTGGTGACGGTGATGGGGCACGTAGACCACGGGAAGACGTCGCTGCTCGACGCCATCCGCAAGACCCGGGTGGCCGCCGGCGAGGCCGGGGGCATCACCCAGCACATCGGCGCCTACGCCGTGGAGACCTCCCGGGGTCCGCTGGTCTTCCTCGACACGCCCGGCCACGAGGCGTTCACGGCCCTTCGGGCCCGCGGCGCCAAGCTCACTGACGTAACCGTGCTGGTGGTCGCCGCGGACGACGGCATCATGCCCCAGACGGTGGAGGCCATCGACCACTCGAAGGCCGCAGGGGTCCCGATCATCGTCGCCATCAACAAGATGGACAAGCCCGAGGCGGACCCCGACAAGGTGAAGCGCGGTCTCACGGAGCACGGGCTCGTCCCCGAGGACTGGGGCGGCGACGTGATCTGCGTCCCGGTATCGGCGAAGAAGGGAACGGGCGTGGAGGAGCTCCTGGAGATGCTCGCCCTCCAGTCGGAGCTCATGGAGCTCAAGGCCAACCCGGGCAAGTCCGCCCGGGGAACGGTGATCGAGGCCCGCATCGACCGCGGCCGGGGCCCGGTGGCCACGATCCTCGTCCAGGAGGGAACGCTGCGGGTGGGCGACATCATCCTGGCCGGGATGAACTCGGGCCGGATCCGGGCACTCATCAGCGACCAGGGCAAGCGGCTCAAGGAGGCCCCGCCGAGCACCCCCGTGGAGGTCACCGGGCTCGACGGCGTGCCGGGAGCGGGGCAGCCGTTCCAGGTGGTGGACAGCGAGCGCATGGCCCGGGACGTGGCCGGACGCCGCGCGGAGAAGACCCGCGAGGAGGAGATGGCCAAGGCCCGCCGCGTCACGCTGGCGGACTTCCAGACGCGCATCGCCGAGGGGGAGACCAAGGAACTGCCGATCGTCATCAAGGCCGACGTGCAGGGCTCCGTCGAGGCCCTGAGCCAGGCGCTGGAGAAGCTCTCCACCGGCGAGGTGAAGGTGCGCGTGCTCCACGGCGCGGTGGGCGGCATCACCGAGAACGACGTCAACCTGGCGAGCGCCTCCCAGGCCATCGTGGTGGGATTCAACGTGAGGCCCGAGGCGAAGGCCTCGGCCCTGGCCGACAACCAGGGCGTGGACGTGCGCCTGTACAACGTCATCTACGACGCGACCGACGACGTGAAGAAGGCCCTGGCCGGGCTGCTCGCCCCCACCGAGGAGGAGCGGGTGCTGGGCCGGGCCGAGGTGCGCCAGATCTTCCGCGTGCCCAAGATCGGCACGGTGGCCGGCTGCGCGGTGACCCAGGGGGTGGTGCAGCGAAACGCCCGCCTGCGGCTCCTTCGGGAGAACGTCGTGGTCTACGAGGGCGAACTGGCCAGCCTCAAGCGGTTCAAGGACGACGCGAAGGAGGTCCGCGAGGGCTTCGAGTGCGGCCTGTCCATCCAGAACTACAACGACGTCAAGGAGGGGGACGTGCTGGAGTTCTACGTGGTCGAGCAGGTCGCCCGGGAACTCTAGCAGGTTCGGGGAAGGCCGGGCATGGTGGTGGGCGTAGGGACCGTGGACCTCTACCTCCCGGAGGCGCACGGACTCAAGGAGAAGCGCAGCATCGTCCGCCGGGTGGTCGAACGCACCCGCAACCGGTTCCCCGTGTCGGTGGCGGAGGTCGACAACCTGGACCTGCACCAGAAGGCCACCATCGGGTTCGCCGTCGTGAGCAACGACGCCCGTCTGGCGGACTCGGTCCTCAACCGGGTCATGGACTACATCGAGGAACTCCACCTGGCCCAGGTCACCCGGGCCGACCTGGAGGTCCTCCACCTCTGAGCGACGAACGATGCAGACCCGCCGCACCCAGCGCGTCGCGGACCTGATCCTCCAGGAAGCCGCCGGAATCCTCCAGAAGGACGTCAAGGACCCCCGCGTGGGCTTCGTCACGCTCACCGGCGTGACGGTGGCCGCGGACCTGAGGACCGCCAAGATCTTCTATACCGTCCTCGGGGAGGACGCCAACCGCGAGGCCAGCGCCCGGGGCCTGGCCAGCGCGACCCCCTTCGTGCGCCGGGAGATCGCCCACCGCCTTCGGCTGCGGGCGGCCCCCGAGATCCGCTTCCTCTACGACGACTCCATCGAGAAGACCCTGCACCTGCAGGAGATGCTCGAAGAGATCTCCCATGGCCCGGACGAAAGCGATCGCTGAGGTTCGCGACGCCCTGCTCTCGGGGCGGCGCTTCCTGATCCTCTCCCACCACAACCCCGACGGCGACGCCATCGGCTCGTCCATCGCCCTGGCCTCGGGCCTCGAGGCCCTGGGGAAGCGCTGCGACATCGCCAACGCCGACGGCGTGCCGATGAACCTGTCCTGGCTCCCCCTGGCGGAGCGCGTCCACCTCGCGCCCGAGGAGGGGGCCGATTACGACCGGGTGGTACTGCTCGACTGCGGGTCCCTGGAGCGCACCGGGTTCGGCGACGAGGTCCTGGGGCCGGAGCGGCACCTGGTCAACATCGACCACCACCCCGGCAACGACCGCTTCGGTTCGGCGAACCTGATCGACCCCGAGGCCTGCGCCACCGCGGAGCTCGTGTACGACGTGCTGCTGGCGCTTCCGGCCCCCGTCGGCTTCACGGCGGCGAGCGGGATCTACACGGGCATCCTGACCGACACGGGCTGCTTCCGCTTCTCCAACGCCACCCCGCGCGCCTTCGAGATCGCGTCGCGGATGGTGTCCAAGGGGGTGGACGCGGCGTGGGTGGCCCAGATGGTCTTCGACCAGCAACCCCTGGGCCGTCTGCGGCTGCTCAGCCGGACGCTCGAGACGCTGGAACTCTCCCCGCGGGACAAGGTCGCCAGCGTGGTCGTGACCCGGGAGATGTTCCGGCAGACCCACACCGGCGTGGAGGACGTGGAGGGGTTCGCCAACTACGCCCGGTCGGTGTGCGGCGTGGAGGTGGGCGTTCTGCTGCGCGAGGAGGGGCCCGGACGCTACCGGCTGGCTCTGCGCTCCAAGGGGCGCGTGGACGTGGCCCGGATCGCGCGGGAACTGGGGGGCGGCGGCCACCGCAACGCGGCCGGGGCCACGGTGGAGGGGGATCTGCGGGAGTGGAAGCGCCGCATCTACGCCCGGGTCGAGGAGGCCCTGGACGAGGAGATGCTGCAGCGGCGCCAGGCTGGCTGAGGGGTGGCGCACGCCGGCCAGGGCCTGCTGGTCCTGGACAAGCCCCCGGGGATCACGTCCCACGCCGCCGTCCAGCGGGTGCGGCGGGCGCTGGGCTGCCGCAGGGCCGGGCACGCGGGGACCCTCGACCCCCTGGCCACCGGGGTCCTCCTCGTGGGACTGGGCCCCGCGACGCGGCTGCTGGAGTTCCTGGCCGGTCACGACAAGCGCTACCGCGCCCGGATCCGGCTGGGGGAGCGGCGGGACACCCTGGACCGGGAGGGCCGGGTGCTGGACACGCGTCCCGTGCCGCCCCTGACGCCGGAGCAGGTGGAGGGGGTCCTGGCCCGCTGGCGCGGGGAGACCGAGCAGGTGCCCCCCGCCTTCTCCGCCGTCAAGGTGGACGGGGTCCCCCTGCACCGCCGCGCGCGCCGGGGGGAGGACGTGGTCCCGCCGACGCGCACCGTCGCGATCCATCGACTCGAACTGCTGGAGATGGCCCTCCCGGACCTCGTCGTCGACGTGGAGTGCTCGGCGGGCACCTACGTGCGCTCCCTGGCGCGCGACGTCGGCGACGCCCTGGGCACGGGCGGGACCCTGTGGGAGCTTCGCCGGGTGCGTTCGGGGGCCTTCTCGGTGGACGACGCCCACGCCCTGGACGACGTGGAGGCCGCCGGCCCGGGAGCCTGGGACCGGGTCCTGCCTGCGGAGAGGATGGTCTACGACCTGGCACGCGTCGACGTGTCGGCCGAGGAGGCGCGGGCGCTCTGCCACGGGCGGACGGTGGCCGCGGAGGGAAGCCCGGGCACGGTGGCCGCGTTCGACCCGGAGGGCCGGCTCGTGGCGGTCGCGGAACGGGAAGCGGGGGCGCTGAAGCCACGGAAGGTCTTCCTCGAGGCGGACTGAACGCCCGCCGCCCCGGCCTCCCCGAGCCCCCTCCGGCGCCGGGATCGGCCGCGCGAGGAGCGGCCCCGGGCGGGTCTGGGCGCTTTACGGCTGAGGCCCCGTCGTGCTATAGAGGCGGATCATTTCCGAAACCGGCGGGCCCGAGGGCGGCGCCCGTCTCCCCCATCCCGAGCGGACGAGCGATCGAGGAGGATAGAAGCCATGGTGATGACCGTCGAGAGGAAGCAGGAAGTCATCGATCAGTTCAAGCTGCACGAGGGCGACACGGGTTCCCCCGAGGTCCAGATCGCGCTCCTGAGCGAGCGGATCAGCTACCTGACGGAGCACTTCAAGAACCACAAGAAGGACCACTCCTCCCGCCGCGGCCTGCTCAAGCTCGTCGGCCAGCGCCGCCGCCTGCTCGACTACCTGAAGAACAGCGACATCGAGCGGTACCGGAGCATCATCGACCGACTGGGCATCCGCAAGTAACCTCCGAGCACGCAGACTCGGCTTTAACCACCCATACTGAAGACGGGAGAGTGTCACTTTGTTCGATGTGAAGAGAGTGGAGTTGGAGGTGGGGGGCAGGACCCTCACCCTGGAGACGGGCCGCATGGCTCGCCAGGCCCACGGCGCTGTGCTCGTGAGCTACGGGAGCACGGCGGTTCTGGTCACCGCCGTGGCCGAGGCGGAAGGACGCGAGGGGATCGACTTCTTCCCCCTCACGGTCAACTTCCAGACCAAGACCTTCGCCGCCGGAAAGATCCCCGGCGGCTTCTTCAAGCGGGAAGGCCGTCCGCCCGACTACGACACGCTCACGTCGCGGCTCATCGACCGGCCCATCCGTCCCCTGTTCCCCAAGAACTTCACGAGCGAGACCCAGGTCATCGCCACGGTGCTCTCCCACGACACGGAGAACCACCCCGACGTGGTCGCGCTGGTGGGGGCCTCCGCCGCGCTGTCCATCTCGGACATCCCGTTCCAGGGGCCCATCGCGGGGGTCCGCATCGGGCACGTGGACGGCGAGTTCGTCGTCAACCCGACGCTGAAGCAGCTGGAGGCGAGCCGCCTCAACCTCACGGTGGCGGGCACCAAGGACGCCGTCACCATGGTGGAGAGCGGCTCCAAGATGCTCAGCGAAGAGGAGATGCTCAAGGCCATCGAGCTCGGCCACGCCGAGATCAAGCGCCTCGTGGCCCTCCAGGAGGAGCTCGTCGCCGCGGCGGGCAAGCCCAAGCGCCAGCTCCCGCCGGCCCCGGAGAAGGACCCCGGCGTGGAGGAGAAGGCGGCGGCCGTCTTCGCCGACCTGGGGGTGAAGGCCTACCAGGAGCGGGAGAAGAAGGCCCGGTACGCGGGGCTCCGCGCGGCCAGGGCCGCCCTCGTGGAAGGCCTGGACGAGGAGCAGAAGCTGCGGGAGAAGGAGTACAAGGCCGCCTTCGACGGCGTGGCCAAGAAGCACGTGCGCCGGATGATCCTCGAGGAGGGCCGCCGCATCGACGGGCGGGGCCTCGAAGACGTGCGGGCCATCGACTGCCAGGTGGGGGTGCTCCCCCGGACCCACGGGTCGGCGCTGTTCACCCGGGGCGAGACCCAGGCCCTGGTGGTCCCCACCCTGGGCACCTCGAGCGACGAGCAGCTCATCGACGCCATCGAGGGCTCCTACTACAAGCGGTTCATGCTCCACTACAACTTCCCGCCCTTCTCCGTCGGCGAGGCCCGGTTCCTCCGGGCGCCCGGCCGCCGCGAGATCGGCCACGGGGCCCTGGCGGAGCGCGCGCTCGAGGCCGTGCTCCCCTCCCACGAGGACTTCCCCTACACGGTGCGGCTGGTCTCCGAGGTGCTGGAGAGCAACGGGTCGTCGTCCATGGCCACGGTGTGCGGCGGCAGCCTCGCGCTGATGGACGCCGGCGTCCCGGTTTCGGCGGGCGTCGCGGGCATCGCGATGGGCCTCATCCTCGAGGGCGAGCGCTTCGCCGTGCTCTCCGACATCCTCGGCGACGAGGACCACCTCGGCGACATGGACTTCAAGGTGGCCGGCACCCGGGAAGGCATCACCGCCCTCCAGATGGACATCAAGGTGGGCGGCATCACCGTGGAGATCATGCGCACGGCGCTGGAGCAGGCCCGCCGCGGCCGCCTCCACATCCTCGACTGCATGGAGAAGGCCCTGACCGCGCCGCGGCCGGAGCTGTCTCCCCTGGCCCCGAGGATCACGGTGATCTACGTCAACACCGAGAAGATCAAGGACGTGATCGGGCCCGGCGGCAAGAACATCCGCAACATCATCGCCGTGACCCAGACCAGCATCGACATCGAGGACGACGGGTCCATCCGCATCGCCAGCACCAACGAGGCCCAGACCCAACAGGCGATCAAGCTGATCCGCGACCTCACCCAGGAGGCCGAGGTGGGCAAGATCTACCAGGGCACGGTCCGCAAGATCATGGACTTCGGCGCCTTCGTGGAGATCTTCCCGGGCACCGACGGCCTGCTCCACATCAGCGAGATCGACAAGGAGCGGGTGGCCAACGTCACGGACTTCCTCAAGGAGGGCGACACCGTGCCGGTGAAGGTGCTCAACGTGGAGGCCAACGGCCGGATCAAGCTCTCGCGCCGGGCCGCCATCTACGAGGGCGAGGAAGGGGGCGGGCAGCGCAAGGCAAGCGCCGGGGCCGGATCTGGCCGAGATTGGTCTGCCGTTGGAAGAGCTTGTCAGGCGCGGTGCGCGTGAGATTCTGCAGTGGTCGATCGAGGCG
>CAZJSF010000058.1:0-15942 GCA_964548515.1 uncultured Thermodesulfobacteriota bacterium | reverse complement strand
GACGTCCTCCAGGTGGCGCGCCTCGAGCACCTCGGCGTCGCACCCTACCTGCTCCCAGCCGGCCAAGTAGAGCCTGCGGCGGAGCGGCGGAGGGATCCCGAGCAGAACCGGGACCGGGATCCGGAACCCCTCCGGCTCGGCGGCGGCGACCTCGGCCCACGTCCGTCCGGCCAGGTCGGCGAGATACCGCTCGTCCTCCGCCAGCAACCTGGCGACCCGGACGACCGCGGAGTCCGCACCCGGATGGACGGCCCGGAGCACCGGGAGGGCGCGCAGGCGGAGCAGGTTCCGCGCGTAGAGGGCCTCCCGGTTGGTGGGGTCGTCCCGGTGGGGCCATCCCTGCTCCGCCGCCAGGCGCTCGAGGTCCTGCCGCCGCTGCTGGAGGAGGGGGCGAAGGTAGGGCGGCGCCCACTCCTCCATTCCCCCGATCCCCCGAGGCCCCGTGCCCCGCACAAGGCGGTACAGGACCGTCTCCACCTGGTCGTCCGCGTGGTGGCCGAGGGCGACGGCGGACAACCGGCGCTCCTCCCGCACCCGTTCGAGCCAGCCCCGGCGCAGGGCTCGAGCCTCGGCCTGGACCCCGCGCCCCCTGCCCAGCCGGGCCCGATCCGCCCGAAGGAGGTGGAACGGAAGCCCCATCCGCCCGGCCAGGGCTTCGCAGAACGAAGCGTCCTCGGACGACCCCGGCCGCAGGCCGTGGTCGACGTGGGCGACCTCCAGGACGATCTCCCCCCCGGCCGACGTCTCTCGCAGCAGGTGCAGGAGACACACGGAGTCGAGCCCTCCGGAGAGCGCCACGAGGAGACCCCGGCCCGACAACCCGGCACGCTCCACGGCCTCCCGCACCCGGGAGACGATTGACAGGAACAGGCGCTCGGGGCTAGACTTTCGCACTTTCCGGAATCCGCCGGCCCCCGGGGCCGTGAACGAGTGGGAGGCACGCATGCTCTGTCAGACCGTCAAGAAGGACAAGGACTGCTTTTTCTGGGGCGCCCAAGGGTGCACGTTCCTTGGCGGCGAGTGCCGCGGGGTCGTGGAGAAGTGCGAGGGGTGCGCCCGCGTGGAGGAGTGGCCGACCGGCCAGTACTGCACGTCCTATCCCGCCCCGGAGAAGCGCTGGACCCTGGGCCTGTGCAACCTCGCAACCCACATCAAGCTGGAAGAGGAAAAGGTCCAGAAGATGATGAACCCCCTCAAGGCGAGCAAGCGCATGAGCCGGAAGCGCTAGGCTTTCGCCTCGTCCGCCTGGGAAGCCCGCGCCGGTTGGACGGCGTGGGCTTTTTCTTTGGCGGTTCCGCCGCCCACGATGCCCGCGCTCATGATGAGCTTGAACGCGTCGTCCACCGGGATGTCGAGGGGCACGGTATCCTGCTCCGGCACGAGCAGGTAGAAGCCGGACGTGGGATTGGGAGTGGTGGGGAGGAACACGTTGATGACGCGCTCGGTGGTCTTCTCCTGCACCTCCCCCCGGCTCACTCCCGTCACGAAGGCCAGGCTGTAGATCCCCCGCCGCGGGTACTCGACGAGCACCACCCGGCGGAACCTCCGGGAGTCGTCCGAAATCATCTGTTCGAGAAGCTGCTTGATCGCCAGGTACAGCCACCGCACCCCCGGGATCTTGTCGAGGACCTGTTCGTAGGCCCCCACGATGGAGCGGCCGAACAGGTTCGCGCCGAGCATCCCCACGACCTGGATGATCAGGATCGTGAGGATCACGCCGAGACCCGGGATCCGGAACGGCAGGTAGGTGTCGGGATGGAAGCGGGGCGGCAGGATCGCCAGGGTCTGGTCCATGAACCGGACGATGGCCGACACGACGTAGTAGGTGATTCCCAGGGGCACGATCACCAGGAGCCCGGTGAGGAAATGCCTCCTGGTCTGGAACCGCAGGTGCCCCCACAGCCCTCGAAAGATCATGGGCGACTCGGACCTCCTCGGGGTGGGAGTTCATCCGTGCGCGCGAAACGGGCGCCCCGATCGTGGACGATCTCTCCCGAAAGCCACAGGACTTCGGCCCGGGGCGCCGCCAACAGCCGGTCCCACACGCCCCTGCCCCCGCCCAACCGGGCGGCCAGTATATCAGCGCGCCGGCCCGGCGCCAGAACGCCGTCTCCCCCGGCCGGTCCCAGGACGGACGCCCCCCCTCGGGTCGCCGCCCCGACTGCCTCCGCCGGCGACCATCCGTAGTCGTCCACGGCAGCCACCGCGTCGTCCCACAGGTCCAGCCCCCCCGAGGAGAGCACGCTGTCCGTGCCCAGCCCCACCCGCACCCCGGCGTCCACCAGTTCGCGGCCGGGGGCCACCCCCACACCCAGGTTCCGGTTGCTCCGGGGGCACAGGACCACTCCGGCCCCCCGAGCCGCCAGGAGCGCCACGTGGCGTTCCGACAAGTGGACGGCGTGGACCGCGATCGTTTCGGGGCCCAGCACGCCCAGCCCGTCCAACCACTCGAGGGGATGGGATCCCGGCGCGGGAGGAGGAAGAATGGGCAGTGCCCCGTAGAGCCGGTCGGCGATGGGGCCTCCTCCGGTCGTGCAGAAACGGACCTCCTCGGCGCTCTCGGCCAGGTGGGTCATGACCCGGCCGCCACGCTGGACCGCCGCCCGCCGCGTCTCGACGTAGGCGGCGGCGCACGCCGTGTACGGCGCGTGGGGAGCGATCCCCCCGAAGGCCTCCCGGCACGCGGGCACCGCGGAGAGCGCACGCGCGAGGGCCGTTGCCACGGAATGCTCCTGGGCCGCGATCACCTCGGGGAACACCAGGCACCGCGGACCGTTTCGGGGGTACGCGTCCGCGGCGCCGACCGCCGAGAGCACGTCGGCCACGAGCCCCTGGCCCCGGCGGAGGCACTCCAGGGCGCCGGCCGCCACCCCGCGCCGGTACTGCTCCGCTTCACCCGTGCGCTTCCGCCCGATCACCTCCAGCAGCCAACCGACGAAGTCGGGCCCCGGGCCGATGCGGTCGAACGCCGTGAGTTCCAGGTGGGCGTGCGCGTTCACCAGGGCCGGCAGGAGGGCGCAACCCTCCACGTCGACACGGGCCGCCCCCGGGTGGGCAGCGCGCAGTTCGCGCCTCGGCCCCACCGCGGCGACCCGACCTCCGGAAACGAGGAGGGCCCCGTCCTCGATGGGGGGGCCCTCGATCGGGATGACCCAGGGGGCCGTGAGGAGCTGCGGGCCGCTCAGGCTGCCTCCCGCTGGACCGGGCGGTTCGCGGCGTCCACGTACACGAGGCTCGGCTTCCACGCCCGGGCCTCCTCCTCCTTCGCGTGGGCGAAGCACGCGATGATGACGATGTCCCCAACGGACGCCTTGTGGGCCGCCGCCCCGTTGATGCACACCTCTCCGCTGCCCGGTGCGCCGGGGATGGCGTAGGTCTCGAACCGCTCGCCGTTCGTGACGTTGTAGATGCGGACCTCCTCGTAGGGCAGGATGTCCGCGGCGTCCATCAGCGCCCGGTCCACGGTGATGCTGCCCTCGTAGTGCAGATCGGCCCCGGTGACCGTGGCCCGATGGATCTTGCCCTTCAGCATGCAGCGAGTCATCTCTTCACCTCCCCGCCCGCCGTTCCGGGGGTCTCGAGGATTCGATTGTCGATCAGCCGCGTCGCGCCGACGACGCCGGCCAGGGCGAGCACCGCCCGAGGGCGTACGGACTCCACCGGAGCCAGGGTCTCCGTGTGCCGGATCTCGGCGTACTCCACCCGCACACCGGCTCCCTCCAGCACGCGCCGCACCTCGTCCAGGATCGGGGCGACCCGCTCCTCGCCCGCCGACACGAGGTCCTGGGCCCGTGCGAGCGCGCGGGAGAGGGCGAGGGCCTGCACCCGCTGCCCGCCCGTGAGGTACACGTTGCGGCTCGAGAGGGCGAGGCCGTCCTCCTCCCTCACGATCGGGACCCCCTCGACGCGGACCGGCATCAGCAGGTCGCGCGCCATGCGACGGATGACCTGCAGCTGCTGGTAGTCCTTCTCCCCGAAGACCGCCACGTCGGGCTCCACGGCGTGGAACAGCTTCGACACGACCGTGGCCACGCCCCGGAAGTGGCCCGGCCGGCTCCCGCCGCACAGGGGCCCGGAGAGGTCCTCGACGGACACCCAGGTCTGCGCCCCCGCGGGATAGAGCTCATCCACCGGAGGTGCGAAGACCAGGTCGACGCCGGCCCTCCGACACAGATCCGAATCCCGCTCCCAGTCCCGCGGGTAGCGCTCGAAATCCTCGTTCGGGCCGAACTGCGTCGGGTTGACGAAGATCGACACCACCACGAACTCGGCCAGTTCCCTGGCCCGGCGAACGAGCGCGAGGTGGCCCTCGTGGAGGTAGCCCATCGTCGGCACCAGGCCGACCCGCGCGCCCCGGGACCTCGCCCCGCGGGAGGCGTTCCGGGCCTCGCGAACCCGCTCCACCGTCACCAATGCCGCTCGCCTCCCGTCCGAAACGAAACGCGCGCCCTCCGAAACGGCACGGGGGCGCGCAGACTCGCAAAGCCTCTCGGGCAACGCGATGCGGGCGGTCGGGCTCCGTGGTCCTCGAGCCCTCTTGTCCCCGTCCCGGTCCGGAACCCCAGATCCAGGCGGCGACGTTCTGGTACCACGGCGGGAGCGGATTCGTCAAGCGGGGCCGGGTTCCTTCCACCCGATCGGGGGTTCCACGGTACACTGTCGGCTCGGACCCTGTGGACAGCCATGGCCCTTCGCGAACCGACCCCACCGCCCCGTTTCCTCGTGGACGCCATGCTCGGGCACGTGGCGCGGGACCTCCGCCTCCTGGGCCTCGACGCCCGGTACGCGGCGGGCCTGGACGACCCGGCCGTCCTCGGCCTCGCCCAGCGGGACGGCCTGCGCCTGATCACCTGCGACGCCACGCTGGCACGGCGGGCGCGGTCCCTGCTCCACCTCCTGGTCCTCGGCCGGGACCGGGAGGAGCAGGTACGTGAGGTGCTCCGCTCCCTTTCCCGGAGCGTGGCGGTCGCACCCTTCTCCCGCTGCCTCGCGTGCAACGAGCCGCTCCGCCGGCTCTCCGGCGCGGAGGGGGCCCGCTTCGTGCCGGACCACGTGGCGTGGTCCGCGGAGGAATTCTGGTATTGTCGCGGGTGCCGGAGGGCCTACTGGCGCGGGTCCCACCAGGCCGGTCTGGAGCGGCGGGCACGGGACCTGATCGGGTTCCTGCGGGGCGGCGGGCGAGACGAAGCCTGACCTCCGCGGGAAGGCCGGGGGCCGGGAGGAGACCGGGCGGCATCTTTACAACCCGGGGGGCGTTCAGTATAAGTGCAGCTTTCCGCCCAACCAGGAGCCGTTTCGTGACCTCTACCGCCGTCTACCCGGGCAGCTTCGACCCCATCACGAACGGGCACGTGGACATCATCCGGAGGGGCGCGGAGGTCTTCGACCGGCTCATCGTCCTCGTGGCCGTCAACAGCGAGAAGAAGACGCTGTTCTCCCTGGAGGAGCGCATCGACCTCATCCAGCAGGTCTTCGCCGATCACCCGAAGGTGGAGGTGGACCGCTTCGAGGGCCTGCTGGTGGATTACCTCCGGGCGCGGGGGATCCGGGTCGTCGTCCGCGGCCTTCGGGCCGTCTCGGACTTCGAGTACGAGTTCCAGATGGCGTTGATGAACCGCAAGATCTACCCGCAGGCGGACACGTTCTTCATGGCCGCCCGCGAGAACTACTCCTACGTCAGTTCCCGCATCCTGAAGGAGGTCTTCGCCCTGGGAGCCTGCATCAAGGATCTCGCGCCGCCCGTAGTGATCGAAGCCATGCAGAGGAAGTTCGCCACCACGGCCCGGCCGTGAGGTGAGGAGGAACCTCGGATGAAGCTCAGCCGCCGCGCGGAACAACTCAAGCCCTCGGCCACCCTCGCCATCGACGCCAAGGCCAAGCAGCTCAAGGCCGAGGGGGTCGACGTCGTGGGCTTCGGGGCCGGCGAACCGGACTTCCCGACGCCCTCGCACGTCGTGGAGGCGGCGGTGAACGCGCTGCGGGCGGGGGACACGCGCTACACTCCCGTGGGCGGCACGGCGGAGCTGAAGGGAGCGATCTGCCGGAGCCTCGAACGGGACTACGGCCTCCGGTACGCGGCGTCGGAAGTCACCGCGTCCTGCGGGGCGAAGCACACCCTCTTCAACCTGTTCCTGGCCCTCCTGGAAGAGGGGGACGAGGCGATCGTACCGGCCCCCTACTGGGTGAGCTACCCCGAGCAGGTCCAGGTGGCCGGAGCGACGCCGGTGATCGTCCCGACCCGGGAGGAGGACGGCTTCCGCCTGCGTCCCGAGGTCCTCGAGGCGGCGATCACCCCCAGGACGCGGGCCCTGGTCCTCAACAGCCCTTCGAATCCGACGGGCGCGATGTACGCACGCGAGGACCTGCTCGCCCTCGCCTCCGTGCTGGAGAAGCGCGACATCGTCGTGGTGAGCGACGACATCTACCAGAAGCTGATCTACGGGGCGCAGCCGTTCGTGGGAATCCTGGAGGCCGCGCCCGCCCTCAGGGACCGCACGGTCATCGTGAACGGGGTCTCCAAGACCTACGCCATGACGGGTTGGCGGATCGGGTACGCCGCCGGCCCCGCGGCCCTCATCGGCGCCATGGAGAAGCTGCAGAGCCAGTCCACGTCCAACCCCACGAGTTTCGCCCAGAAGGCGGCGGCCGAGGCCCTCGTGGGGCCCCAGGACTGCGTGGACGGAATGGTCCGAGCGTTCGCTGAGCGGAGGAACATCCTCGTGGACGGGCTCAACCGCCTGCCCGGGGTGCACTGCCCCCTCCCCCAGGGCGCGTTCTACGCCTTCCCCAACGTCTCCGGCGTCTACGGCCGGAGGCACGGGGAGACCCGGATCGAAGACTCCTTCTCCCTCGCGCGCTACCTCCTCGAGGAGGCCCGGGTGGCCGTCGTGCCGGGCGCCCCGTTCGGCTCCGACGACCACGTCCGCCTCTCCTACGCGACCTCCGTCGAGACCATCGAGAAGGGGCTCGCCCGCATCGGCGAGGCCCTGGCTCGCCTGGAAGCCGCCTGACGCCCGCCATGGCGTCCGCCGGCCCGGCGTTTCGCTCCCTGAGCGACGCGGAACTGCTCGAACTCCTCTACACCTCGGGAGACAGGCTTCCCCGGGAGGCCTTGGAGGAGGCCCTGCGCCGGGGGACCCAGTTGCTCCCGGCGCTCGCCGAGATCGTCCAGGACAAGGCATCCTGGACCCAGCCCCTTCCCGAGTGGTGGGCCGTGGTCCACGCCACCTACGCCCTGGGGGCCATGGAGCGCCTCGAGTGCCTCGTGCCCCTCCTCACCGCGCTCCGGTGGGCGGACGCCTTCGATTGCGACTGGGTCACGGAGGACCTCCCCAGCATCTTCGGAAGGCTCGGTGCCGCGGCGTTCGACCCTCTGCGCGCGGCAGCCCACGACGCGACCGCCGGCCCCGGGGCCCGGTCGATCGCCCTCGCGGGCATGGCGGCGATCGCGGTCTCCGCGCCCCACCTGGGCGAAGAGGTGATCGGCTACTCGGCGCAAGTCCTCGCCGACGATGGAGAATCCGTCTTCCTTCGCCAGACCGCCGCGAACATCCTCCTCGACTTCCGATGCAGGAAGCAGCGGAAGCTGCTGGTCGCCTTCGGCCGCGAAGAGGCCCGCCGCAAGCGCGAGGACCCCGAGTACCAGGGGGTCTTCTACGACTGGGAGGTCGACGAACTCCTCGGGGAACCCCAGGAGGCCTCGCTGGAGTACTACCGCCGGGACTGGCTCGCGTTCTACGACCCCGAGGAGATGGACCGCCGTCAGGAGCGCTGGGAGCGGGAGAAGGAAGAGGCCCGCCAGGAGGAGGGAGAGGCGGTACGCGCACCCGGCCGCCAGGATACCCAGGCACCGTGCTCCTGCGGGTCGGGCCGTCCCTACGCGGAGTGCTGCTTCCTCAAGGTCCACTGACCCCTTCGAGCCGCGGCCTGCGCCCCGTGACCAGGTAGCGCCGCACGTCCTCGAGGATGCGGGCGTGGTCGAAGCAGAGGGGAACGGGCAGATCGTCGAGGGGCCACGTGCGGGCCTCGGCGGCGTCGTCCCCCCCCCGCGGCTGTCCCGCGGCCTCGCCCAGGAATACCGTGGTGATCGTGTGCCGGCGGGGATCGCGCCGCGGATCGGAGTAGGTGAAGAACTGCTCCCGGAGGCGGACGTCGAGGCCGGTTTCTTCCCGAGCCTCCCGCACGGCGGCGGCCTCCAGCGCTTCCCCCTCGTCCACGAAGCCCCCCGGCAGGGCCCATCCCAGGGGGGGGTTCCCCCTGCGCACGAGAACGACGCCTGCGCCCTGCAGGATCACCACGTCCACCGTCGGAAGCGGATTCCGGTGCCCGCCGGTCATGCGGGGGGTGTCTTGGACTTCTCCACCACCTGCGACACGAAGTCCTCGGCGGTGCTCCCCTCCCCGCGGGCGTACGCAGCCACGGCCCAACGGAAGCGGAGGCGCCCCTCGGGCAAGGCCTCCTCCCCCGGATAGCCCAGGCCCTCCAGCCGCAGGCGCATCTGCTCGACCCGCCTCGACGCCTCCTCCTCCGGGGTCCCCGGGAGCACCACGGCGAAGGTCGACCCGAAGCAGCGGCCGATGATGTCCTGCTTCCGGGCGCCGTCGCGGATGGTCTGGGCCACGCGGCGCAGCACGTCGTCGCCGTGCCGGTGCCCCAGGCGCTCGTTGTACCGGGCGAAGTTCTCGATGCTGAACAGGGCGAGGCAGACGGGCTGGGCGGAGACCCGCGCGCGGTCGATCTCCCCCTGGAGCAGCTTCTTGAAGTGGAAGAACGTGAAGAGCTGCGTGAGGTGGTCGGTGATCTCGAGCTCGTCCGCATACATCCGCAGCTGCTCGTAGAGCTTGGCGTTCTCTATGGCCACGGCCGCCTGGCTGGTGAAGAGTTCGAGCCCCTCGATGACCTCTTCGGGGATGGGCTTCTTGCTCAACTGGTTGTCGAGGGCGGCCACCCCCACGCACTCGTTCCCCACCACCATGGGGAGCACCACGAAGCTTCGGCTCCGCAGCGCGTGCACCTCGGAGTAGGGAGGGGCGAGCCGCAGGTCGCCGGGGAGGTCCCGGGTGTTGGCCACCCGGAAGGTCTTGCGCTTGAGGTACGCCTGGGCGATCACGCCTCCCGTGCGGTCCACCGGGAGCGCGATCTCGTCGATGGGCTCGTCCCGGTTGCCGAAGGCCCCCTTGCACTCGAGAATCGTGCCCTCCGGGTTCGGCAGGAAGATGAAGATGCGGTCGAGACCGAGCACCTCGTGGGCGGACCCCAGGATCTTCTCGATCCTGTCCTCCAGGGCGAGGGACTTCTGCATGCCCACCGAGACGTCGTGGAGCTTCTTGAGATTCCGGTTGGCCGCCTCGATCCGCCCGGAGAGCTGCAGCTTCTCCCGGTAGTACGGCTTGATCACGTAGGAAAAGGAGAGGGCCGTGCTGAGGAGGATCGAAACGCCCAGGATCCCGCAGGTGAGCAGGATGTACTTCTTCAGGCTGGCCGTCGTGCTGTAGCTCGCCGCGTAGGGTTCGTCCACGCCGACGATCCACCCACGGTCCGGGAGCACCTGGAAGGCGACGACGAGGGGTTCCCCGAGGCAGCGCAGGATCCCCACCCCGGCCTCGTAGTCCTTGAGCACGCGTTTCAAGGGCACCCGGTGGGCTCCCCGCTCCGCCATCTGGCTCAGCGGCTGGCGCACCGCCGTGAGCTCGATCTCGGCGTCCCCGAACGGAAGACACCGGTTGAGGCGGGTCGCGTAGTCCGCGTCCGGGTTGGCGGCGAAGCGTCCCTCCGCATCCAGGATCCAAGCGGTCCCCGTGTTGCGGAGCTTGGTTCCGAGGACCACCCGCTCCAGGTCCTGACGCGTGCCGCCGGCCCCGGCGACGCCGGAGACCACGTGGGCCAAGTCCTCGACCTGGTTCAGAAGACGGGCCTTGACCTCGTCCTCGCTCAGCTTGGTGACGACCGCGCCGACCACGATGCCGGCCAGGGCGACGATCACCGCCGAGACAGCGATCAGGCGGAAACCGAGGCCTCGGGGGATTCTCTCCATGCCCTTCCCTGCGCGAACCGGCGGTCAGGCTCGGACCCGGTTCACATCTGGTGGCAGCCGGCGCAGCCCCCCGCGACCGTGGTGAGGCGCTCGCCGTCCGACGCGTGGGGATCGTGGCAACTCCGGCACTGCAGATTGCCCTCGGCGTCGAGGGTCATTCCCTGGACGGTGAACTTGGGCGCGCGGCCGACCGGATGCTTGTGGGCGGCCATCCTCTCCTCGTCGTGGCACAGCGCGCACAGTTCCTCGCCCTCGGCCTTGAGGAACTGGGCGCTCAGGTCCGTCGCGTGGGGCTCGTGGCAGCCGCTGCATCGCCCCTCCTGAAAGGGGCGGTGCTGCACGAAGGCGGAGGCCTTGGCCTTCATCCCCTCGTGGCACGACATGCAGAGGTCGCCCTGCGGCAGGCGGATCTGGTATTGGAACGAGGAACTGTGGGGGCTGTGGCAGACGATGCAGAACCCCATCGCCACCGGACCGTGGAGGTACTGCTTCGCGAACTTGTCGCGGATGTCCTCGTGGCAGGTGAAGCACAGGTCCGAGCCCTGGGTCAGCAGTTCGTACTTGTTCGGCTTGCTCGTGAAGTCGTGGCACGGGCTGCACCCGCCGACCGTGATCGGGCCGTGCACGTACGCCTGGGTGGCCTCGTCGCCGTGGCACCGGAGGCAGAAGGTCGTCATGACCGCCATCTCCCCGCCCTCTTCCGCCTCCATGGGGTGGCACCCGGAGCACCGGGCCTCGTGGTCGGGGTTGTGGAACTTGAACTCGGGGAAGGCGATCTGCAGACCCTCTCCCATCAGCGGCTCGCGGAACATGACGACCGCCTGGGTCGCTTCGCCCATGCCGCTCGGGTAACGGATCTCGATGAAGTTGGACCCGAGGCTGAGCGGCGTCTGCACCCAGAACATCTTGCCGTACGCCTTGGCCTGCCTCTCGCTGCCTCCGTTGAGGCGCAGGGTGAAGGGCCCCTCCCTCCCACCGGTCAACCCCACCACCGAGATGGACTCGTGAAAGGTCTTGGTGAAGTTGTCCGGGGTGAGGAGCACCACGTCCTCCATGGTCCGCACCACCTCACCCGCGACGGCCCCCTCCTCCACCACCTTGCGCACCGCCTCGTCGATCTCCTTGCTCTTCCCCTCGTCGTACCCGACGAACCTCGCCACCACGGCGCCGTCCCGGTCCACCAGGATGTAGGTGGGCAGCGTGTTGACCTTGTAGGCCCGGCTCACGGCGAGGTTGGTGTCGAGGAGGATCGGAAAGCTCAGGTCCTTCTGGAACGAGGCGAAGAACCTCCGGACGCGGCCGATCCCGTAGGTGTCGAGGTTGATTCCGACCACCCGGAACTTGTCCGCCCCGTACCGGTTCTGCAGCGTGATCATGTGCGGGATCGAGGTCACGCAACTCGAGCAGTAGATGGAGCCGAAGTCGAGGAGGATCGGGACCTTGCCGAGGTAGTCGCCCAGGTTGAACTCGACGCCGTCCAGCCCCGTTGCTGTGAAGGGTTGCACTTTCTCGGGCTCGGCGCAGCGTCCCGCCGGCGGAGCCAGGAGCGCGACGGCGAGCACCACCGCGAGGAAGGACGCCCGGAGAAACATCATCGGGCGAGGGCCTTCTGGACCGCCTTCTCGATCACGTCCTTGGAGACACGGCCGACCTCGGCGAACAGAACCTTCCCGTCCCGGCCGACCACGTACAGCGTGGGGGTGCCCGCCACGCCGTAGGGATCCGCAGCGAGGAACGACTCGTCCTCGGCCAGTTTGTCGATGAACACCCGGAAGGTGTAGCCCGCCTGCTTGATGAGCCCCTGGATGCTCTTCTTCATCGGCTCGCCGTCCATGGCCACGGCCAGCACTTCGAGCCCCTGATCGCGGTAGTCCTCGTAGAGCCTCTGGATCAAGGGCATCTCCGCCTTGCAGGGCTCGCAGAAGATCGACCAGAAGACCATGAGCCGGACCTTCTGGCCCATCTCCTTGCCCAGGTCCAGGGTCTTGCCGTCCACGTCGTCGAGGACGAACACGGGAGCCTGGTCGCCCACCTTGAGCATCTCGATGTCCCCGATCATCGGGATGTCCAGGGGAGTCATCTCTCTCTTCTGCTGCGCGAGGCCGGCCGTGCCGACCAACACGCCGCAGAGCAGAGCCGCGATTCCCATCCGGTACTTCGTCATGGCTCTCTCCTTAGCTCCTGATCCGGCCCGGCTGCGACGACCGCTCGGCCATCCCCCCTCCGCGGCGGCCCCTACCGGGCCTTGAAGCGCAGGACGCGAGATCCCTCGGCGTCCGCTACATAGACCTCCATCTGCCGGGTGACGGCCAGGCCGCGGGGAGACATGGCCCCGTCCCCCTCTCCCAGCACCACCTCCCCCATCGAGCCCCCCCGCCGGTCCAGCGCCACCACCCGCCCCCCGGCCGCGTCGGAGAGGAACATCCGATAGAACGCCGGCTCCACCTCGATCGCCCGCAGATCCAACCCCTCGCCGAGCACCGGTGCCAGGTCCAGGCTCTCGTCCCAGTCCCCGTCGAGTTCGAAGCGCTCCAGCCGGGTCCAGCCGCGGTTGAGAACCCAGACCGACCCGCGGCCCTGGTCCGAGTACGCGAGGCCCACCGGCTGCTCCAGGTGGTCCCGCCGCCCTCCCGTCCGTCGCTCCCACGACTCCAGGAAGCGCCCCTGGGTCGAGAAGACCTGGATCCGATCGTTCCCGGTGTCGGCCACATATACCCGACCGTCCCGGCCGAAGGTTACGTCCGAGGGGTAGCGGAAGCGGCCCTCGGCCGTCCCGAGGCTCCCCACCGTCTTGACGATCCTTCCGTCCGTGCCGGTCACCACGATGCGGTGGTTGCCCGTGTCGACCACCCACAACCGACCCTCGCCGTCCACCCCGACCGCCGAGGGTCGCTTCAGGCTGAGGTCGCCCTCACCCCGGGGCCCCCCGAAGCTGCGGAGCCACCGGCCCGAGTCCGAGAAGAGAACCAACGCCTCCCGGTCCCGGTCCACGACGGCCACGATGCCGTCGGGCGCGAGGGCCACGTCCATGGGCTCCCGGACCTCGTTGCGCCCCCGCCCCACCTCCCCGAAGTTCTCGTCGAGGACCCAGCTCCACTCCTCGGAAGCCTCGACCGCGACGGCGGCCAGGACCACGAGGGTCAGGCCCCGGAGCCAACCCATCCGGCTACTTGGGCTTCACCTGCAGCAGGATCTCCTCGGTCTCCTGCTCGGGAGCCACCTGGGGCTCCTGGGGCGCGCCCGTCTCGGTCGGCGGGGCGGCCTCCGCCGCCTTCTGCGCCTTCGCGGCCTCGAGCATGCGCTCCACCTCGGCCTCGCGCGCCCGCCGGAACTCCCGATCCAGGCGCGCGACGAGGCTCTTCACGCCCTTCGTGGCCACCTCGTTGGGCGAGGGCCCCTGGTTCACGCCGAGGATCTTCCCGGTGGACGTGCTCGCGTCGGAGTACGCTCTCCCCGTCCAGAGGATGTCGCCGGTCTCGACGTCGAGCATGTTCACCTGCAGGACGAACTCCGTGATCTCCGAGTTCTCTTCCACCCCCATGACCAGGAGGTTCCCCATGATCACCGCCTGGGCCGCCAGCTCCTCGCCGATCTTCCGGACGATCTCCCGGTCGAGCCCCTCGGTGTTCCTGAGCTTGAGCTTCTTCATCAGCTCGTTGACGTAGCGGGGCTCCTCCAGGGATTCGAACGTCCCGCGGGCCAGGAGCTCCTGGAGGAACAGGTCCCCGGCGATCTTCGGCGCCTGCGCGCCCTCGACCACGCTGTCGAAGGGCATCAACACGGCCTTCTTGATCTTGCCGTACTGCCTCTGCCCCGTGGGCTGCTTCGCGTAGGTGTTCACGGAAACCCCGGAACAGCCCATCGCAAGCGCCAGCACGGTCACGCCCGCCGCTACCAGCACACGCCTCATCATCGTTCTCCTCCTCCGTTGGCACGGGTCCGCATTCGTTCGGGCGACGCCTGCGGGCGCCGCCAAGGTATCAGAACTGACCGGACAGCTCAATCAGGTACCGGTGCGTCTCTTTCGGGTCGTCGCCCCCGAGTTCCTTCTCGTATTCGTACTCCCAATCGACGGTCAGCAGGCCATCGAGGAACTCCGCCGAAAAGGTCACGAGGAAGTTCCGGCTGTCCGGGGGCTCTTCCTTGTCGTCGTATTCGTATTCGAGGCTGAGCGTGTACTGTTCGAGGAACTCGTAGTCGTAGAGGAGGCTGTACGTGTAGTCGATCTTCGCTTCCTCGTCGTCCTCGCTCTTGTCGTTGGCCTGCCGCGTGAAACTACCCTCCAGGCTCATGCCGTCGAAGAACTGGTCCCACGTCACCGTGAGATCGGTGTCGTCGTCCCGCTCGATGTAGTCGATGTCCGTGGCCGGGTAGTTCTGCGTGCGGGTGTACGTGTGGTCCAGCGTGAAGGTCAGCACGTCGCCGAGGCTGATCTCGTAGTTGATGTTCACCTCGATCTGCTTCTCGCGCTCCGACGTGTCGTCGATGGCGTTCTCCGTCTCGGTGTACGTGTAGCTCGGGCTGAGCTCCAGGCCGGGCACGTCCTCGTGGGTGAACGTCAGTTCGACGTCCCAGTCCCGGTCGTCGGTGGTCTTGTCGCCCTCCTCGCGGGTCACGCTCCACGTGCGGGTGACGGAGAGCTCCAGCCGGTCGTCCCACACGGCGGCGTCGAGCTGGATCTCCCAGGTGTCGTCCACCGTGTCGTCCGAGCGGGGCTCTCCCGCCACGGGCAGGTCCGGCCGGTCCGACTTGTCGCTCCGGTCGAAGGAGGGCGAGATGGTGAGGTTCTCGAAGGGGGAGAAGTCCAGGGCCGCGGCGTAGTCGCGGGTGGTGGTCTCGGTGTCGTCCTGGGTGGGGTCCGAGAACTCCTCCCGCTTGCGCTCGTCGCTGTAGGAGAGGTCGATGTCGATGGTCTCGGTGAGCGACCGGGCGTAGCTGACCTCGCTCGTCCAGGTGTCCGTCTTGTCGAGCTGGTCCCCCTCCAGGTCCTTGTCCCAGTTGAGCTCCCGCTCGAGGCTGAGTTCCAGGTCCTCGAGGATCGTGTAGGTGAGCTTCCCCCGCAGATCGTTGGTCAGGGTGTCGTCCCGGGGGAAGTCGTCGGTGCCGGTCTCCCCCTCGATGATCGGCGGGGAGGTGTTGAGGTTCGTGCCCCCGGCGTACTCGACGGTCTGCTCGCGCTCGTTGTTCCACTCCACCTCGAGGGTCAGGTTCTCCAGGATGTCCCTGTCCAGGGACACGTCGAACTGGTAGGAGCGGGTCTCGGTCTTGCGGTCGATCTCCTGCACCACCGCCCCGGTGCCCGTGTCGATCACCTGGATCGCGTCCACGTCGCGCTGGTGCTCCTTCTTCGCGTCGAAGGTGATGTCCAGGAGGTCCCAGAAGGTGTAGTCCAGGCTCCCCTCGTAGGTGTCGTCCACGGTCTGGGTCTGGCTGCCCTCCTCGCTCCGGTCCCTCTGGAACTTGAAGTTGACGTCGGGAAGCACGCCGCTGCCCGGCTCGGCCGTGAACTCCACGTCGTAGGTGGTGTCGTGGGTCGTCAGTTCGTCGGAGGAGGACTGCTGGTCGTGGTCCCAACTCGCCGTCAGGTCCCACCAGACCGCCTGGAGGTCCACGTCCACCGCCGGGTTGATCTCGCGGGTGTCCGTGTCCGAGCTCCCGTCCGGGGTCGTCTTCTCCTCGTCGGTGATGTCGAGGGTGAAGTCCACGGTCAGTTGGAGAGCGGGGTTGACGTCGAGGTCGTAGGAGATGGAGTAGGACTGCTCGAAGGTGTCGGTCTTGGTGCTGCCGTCGTTCTGGATCTCGGTCTTCTTCTCTTCCGAGACCGTCGCCTCCAGTTCCCACGTCGCCGCGCGGCCGCGCAACGGGACCGACGCCCCGGCGACCAGGAGGAGTAGGACGGCAAGCAGGAG
>CAZJSF010000057.1:2245-16161 GCA_964548515.1 uncultured Thermodesulfobacteriota bacterium | reverse complement strand
CACGATGATGTCCAGTTCGGACCGGATCCGGCTGTCCACCAGCGCCACGCCGACCAGCTTGGTCCGCGCCGCGATGGGGACTTCCTCCATCTGGAGCCCCAGGCTCTCCGACTGCGTCGCTAGCTCGATGAAGTCGATGACCGCGGGCCGCAGAACCCCCATGGCCATGCGGGTTCCCCCGATGATGTAGGGGGACACCACCTTGTCGGCCCCCGCCCGGAGCAGCTTCGCCTCGCTCTTCTCCTCCTCGTACCGGGCGATGATGAAGAGCTTGGGGTTGAGGTCGCGGGCCGTGAGGGTCACGAAGAGGTTGTCCGCATCCGAGTGGAGCACCGTCACGAGGCCTCGCGCGCGGTCGATGCCCGCCTCCAGGAGCATCTCCTCCTCGGTGGCGTCCCCCACGACCACGGGGTAGGCCTCGGGGATCCGGGCGGCCACGGACTCCTCGCGCTCGATCACGACGAAGGGGATGGGGCGGCGCTCGAACTCCCGTGCGATCAGGCTGCCGATGCGCCCGAACCCGCAGATGATGTAGTGGTCCTTCACGCGCCGGATCTTGGACATGGCCCGCCTCCTGCCCAGGATGGTCTGGAGTTCCCCCTCCACCACCATCCGCGTGATCGTGCCCACCGCGAACGTGACCAACCCGACGCCGGCCACGATGAGGACGATGGTGAACAGACGTCCGCCGGGGGTGAGCGGGTGGGTCTCGCCGTACCCCACCGTGGCCAGCGTGATCACCACCATGTAGATGCTGTCGGCGAAGCTCCATCCCTCGATCCAGTGGTAGCCCAGGGTGCCCCCGACCAGGAGCACCGCGAGGACGAGCAGGATGCGAAGGAAGTGGGGGCGAGTTCTCATGGCACTCCGGCGAAGCGGGCCGCGATCCGGCCCGATCCGTTGACTCCCGCTCCGGATGCTCCTACAGTGGCCGGCTTCCGCGCCCCGATGGCCGGGCCTCCCGAAAGGACGAGATGAATTTCACCGACCAACGCTTCGATCAGTTCGACCTGCCCGAACCCCTGCGCCGGGGCATCGCCGACTGCGGCTTCACCCATCTGACCCCCGTCCAGGCGCGCAGCCTGCCTCCCACCCTGGAGGGGCGGGATCTCGCGGTCCAGGCCCAGACCGGCTCCGGAAAGACCGTGGCCTTCCTGGTGCCGATCTTCGATCGCTTCGTGCGGGTTCCGCGCCCCCCCACGACGGGGGTGTGCCCCCGGGCCCTGGTGCTGACGCCCACCCGGGAACTGGCCGTGCAGGTCCACAACGACGCCCTCGCCCTGGGCCGCCACCTGTCCTTCCGCTGCCTGGCCGTGTACGGCGGCGTGGACTACCGGAAGCAGCGAGAGGATCTGACGGAAGGGGTGGACCTTCTGGTAGGCACGCCCGGACGCCTCATCGACTACCTCAAGCAGAAAGTCTATCACCTGCGGGACGTGGAAGTCGCGGTCATCGACGAGGCCGACCGCATGTTCGACATGGGTTTCATAGGCGACCTGCGCTTCATGCTCAAGCGCATGTCCCGTTTCGACCGGCGGCAGAGCCTCCTCTTCTCGGCCACGATCTCGGACCGGGTCATGGAGCTCTCCTACGAGTACATGAACGTGCCGGACCTGATCGAGATCACGCCCGACCGCGTCGCGGCGGAGAAGGTGGAGCAGGTCCTCTACCACGTGAACTCGGGGGAGAAGTTCCGGCTGCTCTTGGGCCTGCTGCGGACGGAGTCGTGGAGCAAGGCGCTGGTGTTCGTCAACACCAAGCGGGTGGGGGCCCGGCTGACCGAGCACCTGGAACGCAACGGCTTCCCCTCGGCCCTCCTCAGCGGCGACGTGGACCAGGTGAGAAGGCTCAAGCTGCTGCGCCGGTTCATCACGGGGGAGGTGCGGATCGTGGTCGCCACGGACGTGGCCTCGCGGGGCCTGCACGTGGACGGCATCAGCCACGTGTTCAACTACGACCTGCCCCAGAACGCCGAGGACTACGTGCACCGCATCGGGCGGACGGCCCGTGCGGGCGCCCACGGGAAGGCGGTGAGCCTCGCCTGCGAGGACTACGTGTACAGCCTGCCGGACATCGAGACGTACGTTGGGCACAAGCTCCCGGTCGGCTGGGCGGGGGACGACCTGTTCCCCGAGGAGGTCCCGGCGCCCCCGCGCCGCCGTCCTCCGGAAGGGGAGCGCCGGGGTCGCGAAACGCGCAAGGGAGGCCCGGGAGGGGGGCGGCGGCGGAGACCGCCCCGCTAGCCTGCCGGGGGCCCGTCCGGGGTTACGGCTTCGCGCCGTCGCGGATCCAGGCCCGGATGCGCTCCACCTCGGCGGCCTCGAGCGGTTTCCCTCCCAGCGGCATGAGGGGCGTGTCGCCTCCCGGGACCAGGCGCTCCACGAGGTAGCTCCCTTCCGGGTCCCCCGGTCCGACCAGCAGCCGGTCCGGTCGCCGGCGGGCGTGCTTCCCCACCAGGCTCGCGTGAGCCGCCCCGGCGGTGAGATCCAGTCCGGCGGAGGCGCCCTCACCGGCGTGACACCCGGCGGAGGCGCACTTCGGCACTAGGATCTCCCCCGCGAGCGCCGAGAACCCCCCGGCGGCTCCCTGCGCCTCCGGCCTCCCGGCCGGGCCCCCGCCCGAGTCGCATCCCCAGACCATGCCCGCCAGCACCAAGAACACCCAACCCCTGCCCATGCTCCGCACCTCCTTCGCGCTCGGTTGCCCGGGGGCCTTATATCCCATGCCGACCGGGAGAACCAGGGTCGGCGGTCACTCCGCTCCGGCGGAGGGTTGGAGGCAACGTGCCTCCCGAAGCCGGCGCGCCACCTCCCCGGCCCCGAAGGGAGCTCCGGCCTCCCTCAGGTTCAGCAGGAAGTCGCGATGGCTCCTGCCCCCCCGGTAGGGCGGCTCGCGGCTCGGGTGACGCAGGTAGCGCTCGACGAGGCCGAGGTCGAGTTCCACGAGCACGCTCGCCTGGTACAGGAAGGCACCCCGCCCGCAGAACGCGCTCGAACCCACCACCTTGCGGTCCCCCAGGCACAGGTCCCCGGTGCCACGCCGGGTCAGGGGGAGACCGACGGCCTTCCCGAGGCCCTCGCACAACGCGTGCACGCCTGCCCGCAGGTGTTCCCCCACCGCCAGCGGCCGCTCCACGGGCCAGGCCACGCTGACCACGACGCACCCGGGAGCGAGCACCACCGTCCCGCCGCCGCCCTTGCGCCGCAACACGGGCACACCGTCCCGGGAACACGCTTCCAGATCCACCTCCCGCGCCGGGTCGTCCGACCGGCCCAACACGACGGCGACGGCGTCGGGCACCCACACCCGGGACGCCGGGGGTCCCCCCCCCGCGACCCGATCGTGGAGGTCCGCGTCCAGGGTCCACCCGCTCATCCCGTCACCGCCCCATGCAAAGCCCAGCCCCGCAGGACCCTCAGTTTCTCCGCATACTCCGCGGGGTCTTTCGCCTTCCCGACGCGCATCCGCCCTTCCCCGAGGCCGAAGCGTTCCAGACGGAGGCAGAGGAAGCGCAGCGCGGCGCGTCGGAGGTACGCCGGCAACCACCGCCATTCCGCCGGCACCACGGGACGCACCGCCCGGTATCCCCTGAGGAGGGCCCGGGCGCCGTCGCCGGAGATGCCCCCCTCCCCCCAGGCCGCGTCCAGGAGCACCACCGACAGGTCGTAGAGCCAGGGCCCCCTGCCCGCCATCTGGAAATCGAGAAGCGCCGCCACCCGGGGGACTTCCTCGTCGAACAGCACGTTGTCGAGGAACAGGTCTCCGTGGATGACCCCGCTCGGCAGCCCCTCCTCCTCGACGGCGCCCTGCGCCGAGGCCTCCTCCCGCAGCAGCCCGGCCGTTACAGGGTCTGCCCCCTCCAGCCGGGCGGCGATGCGCCGGGCAAGGGGCACGAGGACCTCGGCCCGGTGGGCGCCCGTTCGGCGGCACCCGAGCGTGCTCCCCGCCCGGTGCAGGGCGGCCACGCAGGCGCCAAGGGCCTCCAGACAGCCCTCGTCCGGCCGCAGCACCTCCCGGCCGACGACGAACGGAACGAGGGTCGCGGGCTTCCCCTTCACCCGAACCACCGGCCCCCCCGGCCCCCGGCGAGGCCGGGGACACGGAACTCCCCGGTCCGCCAGTTGCCCCACGAGGTCGGCGGTCTCGGCGACGGTCTCGGGACCGTCGCGCTCGAAGACCGTGAGGACCCACTCCGTCCCCCGGGACCTCACGCGGTACGTGGTGTTCTCGATGCCCCCGGAGACGGGCTCGAACCCTTCGGGTGCGGGGAGCCCGAAGGTCCGGAGCACCCCCCCCACGTCCGCCGCATCCAGGGGCGTGTAGACGGCCACGCGGTCAGCCCCCCGCTCCGCGACGGAGCCGGAAGGCCTCGTTGGAGAGGGAAGCCCACTGGGCCACGGTGAGTTCCTCGGGCCGCTCGTGCCCGTCGAGCCCCGCGGCGGCCAGGAGGGTCCCGGTGTCCGCGACCGTCCCGGACAGGGCGTTTCGCAGCATCTTCCGCCGCTGGGAAAACCCCTTGCGCACCACCTCCCACAGGAGGGCCTCGTCCTCGACCGGGCACACCGGTTCCGGGAGGACGTCGAGCCGCAGCACCCGCGAGTCGACCTTGGGAGGCGGCCGAAACGACCCGGGCGCCACCCGGAACAGGAGGCGCAGCGAACAGAAGGACTGGGCGAGGACCCCGAGGGATCCGCGCGCGCGGTTGCCCGGCGGCGCTGCGAGTCTCTCCGCCACTTCGCGCTGGAGCATCACGGTCATGGAGACGAAGGCCCGGCGCTGGCGGAGAAGCCGCGCCAGCAGCGGTCCCGAGATGTTGTAGGGCAGGTTTGCAACGAGGCGGAAGGCGCCGCCGGCTTCGCCGGCCAGGGACTCGAAGTCCTGCTCGAGGGCGTCCCCGCAGCGCACCTGCACGCCCGGGAGGTCCAGGGCGGCCACGTGGGCCACCATGCGCGGGTCGGCCTCCACGGCCCACACGCGGGCGCCCGCGGCGACGAGGGCCCTGGTGAGCCCCCCGGGGCCCGGCCCGATCTCCAGGACCCGATCCCCGGGCTCCACCCCGGCAGCCGCCACGATGCGGGTCAGGATCGCGGGGTCGTGGAGGAAGTGTTGTCCGAGGCTCTTCTTGGGCGCGAGCGGGCCACGCCCCCGGGCGCTCCCCGGCCGGGACACGCCGGCCTCAGGCGGGCCCCCCGAGGGGCCAGGTCGGGATGGCGTTGAGGTCGAGGCCCGCACGCACCCCGGCGAGAAAGCGGTGACGGCCCGCCCCTGCGACCATGACCGCGTTGTCGGTACACAGCCGGGGCCGCGGGATGACCAGCCTCAGGCCCCGGCGCCCGGCCTCCTCCCCCAACCGCTCCCGCAGCCGGGAATTGCACGCAACCCCCCCGCAAGCGACGACGCACGCGACCCCCTCCCGCTCCGCCGCCCGGAAGGTCTTGCCGACCAGCGTGTCGACCACGGCCTCCTGGAAGGACGCGCAGGTATCGCGAAGGTCGGCGTCGGCCAGCCCGTCGGGGTACGCCTCGCAGTGGGTGCGAAGCGCGGTCTTGAGTCCGGAGAACGAGAAGTCCAGTTGCTCCGAGTGGAGCATGGGCCGGGGGAACGAGAACCTGTCCCTCAGCCCCTCCCGAGCGAGCCGGTCGATGCGCACCCCCCCGGGGTAGCCGAGGCCCAGCAGCTTCGCCACCTTGTCGAAGGCCTCTCCGGCCGCATCGTCCAGGGTCTGTCCCAGGGGGCGGTACTCTCCCCTGCGCTCGCACCGGTACAGCGCCGTGTGGCCCCCGGAGGCCACGAGGCCGACGAAGGGGGGCTCCACGTCCTCCTCGAGGAAGGCGGCCGCGAGGTGCGCCTCCAGGTGGTGGACCGGGACCAGGGGCTTCCCCTGCGACCACGAGAGGGCCTTGGCGAAGGACAGCCCGACCAGCAGGGCTCCCGCCAGGCCGGGGCCCTGGGTGACGGCGACGGCATCGAGGTCCGCGAGGGTCGCGTCGGCATCGCGCAGCGCCCGATCCACCACGGGAACGATCGCCTCCGCGTGGGCTCGGCACGCGAGTTCCGGCACGATGCCCCCGTACTGCTCGTGGAGTTCCGCCTGACTGGCCACCACGTCCGAGAGCACGTCGCGCTCCCCCCGCAGCACGGCCGCGGCGGTCTCGTCGCAGGAGGTCTCGATGGCGAGGATCAGGGTCTCGGCTTCACCGTTCACGGTCCACCGTCCGCTCTCCGTCGTGGCTGCCCGGCCGTGCAGGCTGCTTCACAGGACGTTCGCCGCCAGTTCGGCCAGGGGGCTGCGCTCGCCCTTCACCAGGGTGACGTGGCCGGCGATCGTCTGCCCCTTGAACCGCTCCACGCAGTAGCTCAGCCCGTTGCTCGTGGAGTCGATGTAGGGGTTGTCGATCTGGTAGGGGTCGCCGGTGAGCACGATCTTCGTGCCCTCCCCCGCCCGGGTGATGATGGTCTTGATCTCGTGGGGCGTCAGGTTCTGCGCCTCGTCCACGATGATGTACTGGTACGGGATGGAGCGCCCCCGGATGTAGGTGAGGGGCTCGAGGGCCATCAGGTCCATCTCGATGAGTTCCTGGTAGCCCCGGGTTCTCCTTCCGTCCCGGCTCTCGGAACCGGCGAACAGGAAGTCGACGTTGTCGAAGATCGGCTGCATCCAGGGCCTGAGCTTCTCCTGCACGTCCCCGGGGAGGAACCCGATGTCCCGGCCCATGGGGAAGATGGGCCGGGAGACGAGCAGTCGCTTGTACACCTGCTCCTCGACGGACTTCTGGAGCCCGGCGGCGATGGCCAGGAGGGTCTTGCCGGTGCCGGCCTTTCCCACCAGGGTTACGAGCTTCACCTCGTCGTCGAGGAGCACGTCGAGCGCGTAGCGCTGCTCCCGGTTGCGCGCGTGGATGCCCCAGATCGGCTCTCGCGGAAGCCGCAGGGGCTCGACCCTTCCCTTGGCCCGGTGGCGCCCCAGTGCGGTGTGGCTCGGGTTCTCCTGGTCCACCAGGCAAACGAACTGGTTGGTCAGCAGGTCTCCCTCCACCTGGGCGCTTCCCTCCCGGAACAGGCCGTCCACCACCGCCTTGCCGACCCCCACCTCCGCCGTGCCCGTGTAGAGGTCGTCCAGACGCACCTTGCCGCGCTCGTAGTCCTCCGCGTTGATGCCGAGGGCGTTGGCCTTGATGCGGAGGTTGGTGTCCTTGGTGACGAACACGACGGGCAGCGACTCCTCCTCCTGCAGGGCGAGACAGACCGCCAGGACGCGGTTGTCGCCCTTGCCCACCGCCAGCTCGGCGGGGAGGCGATCGGCGTACTCCCGCCCGAAGCGGACCCGGACGCACCCTCCCTTGCCGTTCTCGATCCCCGCCCGCAGGTCCCCCTTCTCGCGCAACTGGTCGAGGAAGCGCGAGACGTGGCGGGCATTGCGTCCGATCTCGTCCGCGTTCTTCTTGAAGCGGTCGATCTCCTCGATGACCGTGATCGGGATGTTGAGGTTGTTGTCCTCGAAGACCACGAGCGCGTCCGGGTCGTGAAGCAGGACGTTGGTGTCGAGGACGTAGTTCTTCTTCATCGGATCTCCTCGCGCCGCTTCCCGTCAGAGCCGGGCCAACTCGCAGAGGGCCCGCACCAGGGCCTCCGCGTCCGCCAGGGTACTGAAGGGGCCGAAGCTGGCCCGCACCGTCCCGGCCGGAAAGCTCCCGAGCGCCTTGTGCGCGTCGGGAGCGCAGTGCAGTCCGACCCGCACCGAAATGCCGTAGACCTCGTCCAGGGCGAACCCCACATGGGCGCCGTCGCGCCCCTCCAGATTGAAGGAGACCACAGCCACGCGGCGGGCGACCTCCGACGGGCCGTGAAGGATGAGCCCCGGAACGCGGCGCAGTTCCGCGAGCAGGAACGCCAGCACCTCCTCCTCGGCGCGGCGCACCTCCGGAACCCCCACCGTCAGCAGGTGCCCGACCCCCGCGGCGAGGCCGGCGAGACCGGGGGTGTTCAGGGTGCCCGCCTCCAGCGCCTCGGGCATCTCCTCGGGCATGGAGCGTTCCTCGCTGCGGCTCCCGGTGCCGCCCTCCATGAGAGGGTCCAGGACGACTCCCGGGGCCACCCAGAGGAAGCCGGTGCCCTGGGGGCCCAGGGCGCCCTTGTGCCCCGGCGCGGCCAGCAGGTGGGCCCCGACGGCATCGACCGTAAAAGGCAGCGCCCCGACGGTCTGGGCTGCGTCTAGGAGGAACAGAACTCCCCTGCGGTGGCAGAGGTCGCCCACGGCCTCGGCGTCCTGCAGCGTGCCGGACACGTTGGAGGCGTGGCAGAGGGCCACGAGGCGGGTTTCGGGGCGCATCGCCTCCTCCACCGCACGTGGCGAGACGAACCCCTGACGATCCGCCGCCACCGAAGTGACTTCCACGCCCTTGCGGGCGAGCGCGGCCAGGGGCCGGAGCATGCTGTTGTGCTCCATCGCCGTCGTCACGACGTGGTCGCCGGGACGCAGGAGTCCCTTCAGGGCCAGGTTCAGCGCGTGGGTTCCGTTGGCCGTGAACACAACCCGGGAGGCGTCTCGGACCCCCAGCAGCTCGGCCACCGCCTCCCGGGCCTCGAGCACGGTGCGCGCCGCCTCGAGGGCCAGCCGGTGTCCGGAGCGCCCCGGGTTGGCGCCGAGGCGGAGACCGCGCTCCACCGCCTCGTACACCGACGGCGGCTTGGGGTGCGAACTCGCCGCGTTGTCCAGGTAGATCATGGCCGTGCGCCGCCTCCCTGCCCCCGGGGTCCGGGGCACGAGGCGTCCCGCCCCGAGCCGCCCGCCAGTCCCGGGCACCCCCCCCGGCAGACCGGCTCCACGGCGCAGCCGGCGCATCCCGACGGGGCGCGGGCCAGCCGCCGGCGCAGGGACTCCCTGGGCGGCGCGGCCCACAGCTCCCGCAGGCCGGCATCGCGCAGGTCTCCGAAGTCCGCCGGCAGCGTCCGGCATGCCACGAGGCGCCCCTCCTCGGTGACGTGTCCCAGCGCGCCGCCGCCCTGGCACCCCGCGTACCCTGCGAAGGGGGTCAGCCCCAACTCCTCGGCCAGGAAGAGGTCGTGGACTTCCAGTTCCAGGGGCCCCCCGGCCCTGCCCCGCCACACCGAGACGGCCCCCGCCCGGTCCTCGGGCCCCAGGGGAGGCGCAGGGGCGGGGGGATTCAGGACGGCCACCTTCGGGAGCCGGTAGGCGAAGGCGATCTCCAGGGCCTCGGCGAAGAAGCCGAGGCCTTCGGGCGTGGACCAGAGGCTGGGCACGAGACGGCGCGTAGCCGAGGCGAGGTCCTCCACCCCCAGCTCCGGCCGGTACGGGGGAAGCATCCGGAGGTCGGCGTTCGCCAGGGCTCCGGCGCCCAGGCACTCCAGCGCCGCCAGGAGGCACTCCGGCTCCCCGAGCAGGGAGACCTTCGGGCCGGTTGGGCCCCACGAACCCGTGAGGCCCTGAAGGCCCGCGAGCCCCTCGGGGCGGATGCGGACCTCCACGAAGAGCACCCGGGCCTCGAGGATGCGCCCCCACACCGTCGCCGCGAGCAGGGCGTCGGCGGGGAGGTCCCAGGTCAGGCGAAGGGGGGCTTTGAGTTCAGGCATCGTACTTCGGCAGGGCCACCTTGAAGAACTCCACCCCCTCCTCCCGCAGTGTCTCCTCCTCCTCGGCGCTCGTCGTTCCCCGGATGTTCCGGGGCTCGCTCTCGCCCGCGTCGATGCGCCGGGCCTCCCGGGCGAAGGCGGCGCCCACGTCCTCGAAGTTCTTCTCCAGGAATTCGGAAAGCCCCCGGAAGAAGGCCTCGGGAGCCGGCGGAACGGCCTTCGCCGGCGGGGATGCGGCATCCCCCTGGTTCGCGTTCGGGTTCGGGTTCGGCTTCGGGCCCGCGCGGCGCGCCACGTGCACCGCCACCGCGCTGGGGCGCTTCGAAATCCGGCGGGAGCCGCACAGGGGGCACCGCACGAGGCCGCGGGACATCTGCTCGTCGAAATCCTCGCCGTTGCGGAACCATCCCTCGAAGCGGTGTTCGCTCTCGCAGGCCAGGTCGAAGGTGATCATCGTCGAAGGGCCGCCGCCCGTCCCGCCGTCACGCCGAGGCCTCCGCGAACCGCTCCACGTAGTGTTGGAGGCGGTCCATGCCTTCCCGGATGTTCTCCAGGCTGTTCGCGTACGTGAATCGCAGATACCCCTCGCCCCCGCTCCCGAAGTCCACGCCGGGCGTGCAGCCGACCCGCGCCTTCTCCAGGATGTCGAACGCCAGCCGGTAGGAATCGCCGCCCAGGTGGCGCGCGTCCACGAGGACGTAGAACGCACCGGTCGGGTAGCAACGAAACGTGAACCCCATTCCCTCGAGCCGCGAGATCATGTAACGCCGCCGCTCGTCGTAGGTGGCGACCATGCGGCGGACGTGCTCCTCCGTGCGCGACAGGGCCGCGATGCCCGCACGCTGGACGAAGGCGTTCGCCGAGATGAACAGGTTCTGCTGGAGCTTCTGGACGGGGCGGACGAACTCGGGGGGGACGATCATGTACCCGAGCCGCCATCCGGTCATCGCGTAGAGCTTGGAAAACCCGTTGATCACGAAGGCGCGCTCCGTGAATTCCAGGACGGACCGCTCCCGCCCCTCGTAGACGAGTCCGTGGTAGATCTCGTCGGAGACCAGGTATGCCCCGGCGGACACGGTCCGCCCCACCACGTCGCTGAGACGGTCCTCCGCGATCACGGTCCCGGTCGGGTTCGCCGGCGAGTTCACGAGAACGGCCTTCGTTCGCCCCGTGAACGCGCGGGCCATCTCCTCGGGCACGAACTGGAACGCCTCCTCCTCCCGCACCGGCACGTACACGGGAACTCCCTCGGCCATCCGGAGAAAGGGAGGGTAGGAGGCGTAGTGCGGGTTGGTGAGCACCACCTCGTCCCCCGGGTCCAGCAGAGCGGCAAACGTGAGGAACAGGGCCGGGGAGGACCCCGACGTCACGACCACCCTCTCCGGGTCGACGTCGGCTCCGTACCGGGCACGGTAGTGCGCCGCGATGGCCGCACGCAGTTCGTGGATCCCGAGACTGTGGGTGTAGTGGGTCTCCCCGCGGGCGATGGCCTCGGCGGCGGCCTCCCGCACGGGCTCGGGCGTCTCGAAGTCGGGTTCCCCCACCTCCAGGTGGACGATGTGCTCCCCGCCCCGCTCCATGGCCTGGGCGGTCTCGAGCACGTCCATCGCGATGAAGCTGGGGATCTCCTGCGCCCGTCGCGACACGGGGGACGAGCGATCGGGGGACGACGGCATCCGACTCCTGCCTGTTCCTGGAAACGGCGCTCAGCGGGCGTGATCGTAACAGGCGGCTCGCGGCACCGGCAAGATCGCCCCGAGGAACCGGACCCGACTCGCGGCCACCCCCTGCCCTGCGTGCGGTCCGCGGCCGAACCGCTCCCTTGCCCGCGCCCAGCGCCTATCTTACCCTTGGTGCCCGGGGCGCGCCGACCTCGGCCTCCGCCGCGTCCCGGGCGGGGCACTCCCCTCCCCCGTTTGCCATACCGCACGGGTGCACCCGATGATACGGATCCTCATGGAAATCAGCCTTCCCGCCGGGTCGATCCCTCGCCTGAGAGCGCAACTGTCCTCCGCTGCGCTCCCCGAGGGGGTCCGGTGGCGGTTGGAGACTGCGCCCGGGACGGGCGGCTGCGAGAGCCCGGCCGTGGGCGGAGAGGCCTTCTGGACGCCGTGCTGGGTGTCCATCGAGACGGTTTCCGACGACGTGACGCCCCTGGAGGCGCCGCTCCGGCGACTCAAGGGGGAGTTGGTCGCCGCGGTCCGCCCCGGTGGTCTCGAACTGTTCTGCATCCCCGCGTTCGCGCAGGTGGGGGACGAGTACCGCCGCCTGCGGGACGTGCTCGACGTGATCGGGAAGGCTCGCTGAGGGCATGGACCTCCGCAGGGACCTCCTCCCACCCCTCTTCGCGGTCGCGCTCTCCGCAGCCGTCCACGGCGGGTTGGCCTGGCTGAACCCCGAACTGCTCTCGGAGCCGAACCCGGAGGCCGAGGTCTCCGTGGTGGTCGAGTACCTTCCGGCGTCGCAGAGCGAGGGTGCTGGGGCCGGGGGATCTCCCGCGCCGGCCCCGCTCCCCTCCCCGCCGGACGAACCGGTGGAGGAACCGGTCCCGCCGCCCCGAGAGGCCCCCCCGACCCCACCGGAGACCGCCGACCCGGAGCCGGCTGCTCCGGATGCCGCTCCCACGCCTGGGGAGGGCGCCCCCGAACCTCCCGTCACCGGACATTCCTCGCCACCGGCGGAGGTGCCGGCCGAGGAGACCGAACCCCCGGCACCCGAGGTTGCGGCGGTGCCCGCGCTTCGCGAACTCCTTCCGCGTCCGGAGGAACTGCGAAGCTACTCCCCGGCGGAAGCGGTGCTGCCCGACCCCGCGGGGGGCGACGCGAGGGAGGCGACGCTCACCCTCGGAGACACCGACGTCCGGTACAAGGGGTACCTGGCCTCCGTCCGAGTCGCCATCGACCGCTCCTGGCTGTGGAAGGAGGCCATCTTGGCGGCCGGACGCGGCGGGCGCGTCCTCGTCCGCTTCACCCTCGAGGCGCAGGGCCGCGTCGCCGACGTCGAGGTCTCGGAGACCTCCGGAAGCCCGATCCTGGACCGGGAAGCGATGCAGACCGTCGCCCGTGCCCCGTTCCCGCCGTTCCCCCCCCACTGGACCATCGAGCGGCTCAACCTGTTCGCCCAGTTCAACTACCGGCTGGAATGACGTTAACGCGACCCGGGGATGGCTGCCGATAAGGAATCGGCCACCGCTTCCACCCGAACCGTCGCGGAGGATCGTCATGCGCCGCCGTCCCCGGTACGAAGGCCACGTCCCCTGGATCGCTGCCGTCGGGCTGGTTGCGCTCGTGGCGACCTCCTGCTCCAAGACGGTCGTCGTCACCGTTCCGCCCCGCGTGGACCTGAAGGAGTTCTCCACGATCGGCGTCGTCCGCTTCCAGGTCGACGAGGGCCCTCCCGTGGGCGACGAGGTCACCCACCGCTTCCTCGCCACCATGCAGGCGGCCCAGCCCGGCACCCGCCTCCTGGAACTCGGCGCCGAGACCGAGGTGCTGGCCGCCGTCGACTCGTCCGCCCTGGACTTCTCCGCCGTGAAGGCGATCGGAGCCCATTACGGCGTCGACGCAGTCCTCACCGGGCGCCTGGCGGCTTCCGACGCGAAGCCCCGGATTTCCGTCGCCCCCGACCTCACCGCCCTGAGCGCCGGAGCGACGATGAACGGCTCTCTGCAGGCCAAGCTCCTGGAGACGCGCACCGGGGCGACGGTATGGACCAACGGCGCCCACGGCACATGGAACGTGGCCAGCCTCAAGCTCAACGGCCAGGGCGCCCCATGGAGCGTGCGCGCCACCGAACCCGACAGGGTCCACGAGGAGATGCTCGACGAACTCGTCGAGGTGGCCACCCGGGACTTCCGGCCCCGCTACGAGAAGCGGAAGGTCGAGGACTGAGGTCCTTCCGAAGGGCCGCCGTCCGGCGAGGCGGGAAAGCCCGCCCCGTGTGAAGACGACGCGAAGAGGCCGGCACGAGAGGCCGGCCTCTTCGGCGTCCTGGCTTCACCGGAGGCTAACCCGAAACCCACCCGGGAAGGGGCGGAGCAGCGGGGCAACTCCCGGCTAGTTCTTCTTCTTTCCGTTCGGCGGAGTCGCGGACGGCTCCTCCGGCGGGGGTTCGGGAGGCGGCAACTGCGCCAGCAGCACGTCTGCCAACTCCCCTGCGGTCGAAGCCTCGGCCGTGACCGTCTGCGTCGCGTAGAGATCCTTGGCGAACGTCAGCTCGTAGCTGCCCGCCTCCACCGGGTCGAACCGGTACGCGCCGTCCGCGCCGGTGAGCTGGCTCGCCACCTCCGTGCCGCCCTGCACCACGGTCACCAGCACCCCTTCCAG
>CAZJSF010000057.1:0-2145 GCA_964548515.1 uncultured Thermodesulfobacteriota bacterium | reverse complement strand
CGGCGCGTCGTCCGAGGCGTCGTCGGGCGTGCCGCCGTCCCCGAGCACCGTGCCCACCAGGAACGGGAGCCTCGCCAGCACCACCGGCGCGAGCGGGTCGGTGGTCGAAGCCTCGGCGTTGACCGTCTGCGTCGCGTAGAGATCCTTGGCGAAGGTGAGCTCGTAGCTGCCCGCCTCCACCGGGTCGAACCGGTATGCGCCGTCGGCGCCGGTGAGTTGGCTCGCCACCTCCGTGCCGCCCTGCACCACGGTCACCAGCACCCCTTCCAGCGGCGCGTCGTCCGAGGCGTCGTCGGGCGTGCCGCCGTCCCCGAGCACCGTGCCCGCCAGGAACGGGAGCTTGGCCAGGACCACGTCCTCCACGTAACCCACGACCACGGCGTCTACCCCGAGGAGGGCCGCCGACTCGTAGGCGTCCTTCTCGTAGAGGAGGTCGTACGCACCCGGGGTCAGGCCGTCGAAGCGGTACGCTCCCTGCGCGTCCGTCGACCCGATCGCCAGGACGACCCCTTCCTGCGAGAGGGTCACGGCCACCCCTTCGAGAGCCGCGTCGTCGCCGGGGTCGCCGGGCGTACCCGCGTCCCCGAGCACCGTGCCGGAGATCTGCCCCTCGGTGGCCGCCAGGGTCACCGAAATGTCGGTCGCATTGGCCAGGTAGACCTCCACGCCCTCGATGCGCAGGTGGTCGTACACCCCGAGCACCGGGTCGTCCGGCGGCCAGATCTCCAACGCGTACGTGCCGGGCGGCAGCACGATCTCCGCGACCCCGAACGCATCGGCGAGCACCACCGCCACCTCTTCGCCGGCCCCGTCGATGGCCTTCACCACCGCACCAGGCAGCGGTTGGTCGTCCGAGGCGTCATCCGGCGTGGCGTTGTCGCCCGACACCTCGACCACGACCCTTCCGTTCTCCGACGTATTGAGTGCCCGAACCACGGGCTTGAAGAGGATGCGCTTCGTCCCCTGACCGTGGGTCGGGGGACGGTTGAAGACGAAGCTCTTCGTGAGGTCCACGTCGAGCAACAACTCCGCGGAAAGGTGGGTGACCACCACCACGGCCGGGGAGATGTGGAGGTCGACCTTCCCGCTCGGGAACTTCGCGGTGTCGTCCTCGACCCGGAACTTGTAGACGCGGTCCACCGAGTCGAGGGGCACCCCGTCGACCACCGCGTCCTCTCCGAGCCAGACCTCCCCCCCCGCGATGGCCATGCGGACGTTGTCGTACGTGCCGGGCTCGATCGTGGCCTCCACGAGGATCTCGGTGATGCCCCCGACCAGGGGAACCAGATCGACCGTGCGCTCCTCGTCGAGCACCTGCGTCCAGTCGTGGTCGTCCCCGCCCTCCTCGTGGACCCAGACACCCGACACGACCATCGTGGCCTTGACCACGTACGTGGAGGGGAATGGGGCATCCGTGATGAGGATGCGGAGGATCCCCGCGGTGCTCGCGGCCTCGGAAGAAGCCGGCTCAGCCTCCACCGGGGCCGCCGGAGCCGGAGTGCTCCCCACCGCTCCGGGAGCCGTCGTGGAACCGGCGGCAGCCGCACCCCCGGCGGGAGCCGACCCGGCGGCCACCAGGACCTCGGTCGATTCGGACACGGCCGGTGGCGCGTCTTCGACCGCACCGGACGACGTCGCGGCCGCACCGGACGAACCGGCGCTGATCCCCTGCGTCACGGACGAATCCGCCACGGCGGGATCCCCCGTGCCGGAACCGCCTCCGCCGCAGGCTGCAACCCCCATCAGGGCCAAGACCAAGAAGCATGCGGACAGTTTCCTCATGTGCCTACCTCCTCTGTGCGTGGTGCCCACCCCTCCTCGGGTCACGAGAAACAACCGCCGTGGCCGGTCTTGCAAGGAGCGGACCCTCGAAGCAGAGCCCCCGTGGCGAGGCCCGCCGCGGGTTTGTCCCAGGAATCCGGGATTTGTGCCCGCGGCACAAGCGGGCCGCCCCCTCGGCGGGGGCGCGTGGGCTTCCACCTATGGGAAGAGTTTTTCCCAGACTGCGGCCGAAGGGGGCCGCCTCACCCGTCCCCCCCCCGGCGGGCGGGCTCGCCGGCGTCAGCCCGGGATCTCGGGCGACCAGACGAGGCGGTCGGCCCCGAGGCGGCGGAGGGCCTCCTCGTCCGGCGGGCCTTCCAACCG
>CAZJSF010000056.1:14680-16500 GCA_964548515.1 uncultured Thermodesulfobacteriota bacterium | reverse complement strand
TGCTCACGGTGGACGGAGCGCCGGCCGGGGCCGGGGTGGAGATCGCGGTGTACGACCCCCAGAACGTGCTGTGCGGCGCCTCGGGGGTGGACGCCGCCAACGGCGGGGGCTTCATCCTCCACGTGTACGGCGACGACCCGACGACGACGGGGGTGGACGAGGGGTTGACGGCGGGGGACGCGCTGCGTTTCGAGGTGTGGAGCCCCTCGGGCCCGACGGTGCACACGCACGCCGAGCTCCGGTTCACGGCGGCGCCGTTCGGCACGGCGCCGCCGGCCTACCCGCCGGTGTTCGCGGACCGTGCGGCCTACAGCCTGCGGGTGGCGACCAACCACGCGCCGGTGCTGGCGGCGATCGGGGCGAAGAGCGTGGACGAGAACGCGCCCCTGTCGTTCGTGGTGTCGGCCACGGACCCGGACGGCGACGGCCTGACCTACACGGCCACGGGGCTCCCGAGCGGGGCGAGCTTCGACCCGGGGACGCGGGCGTTCAACTGGACGCCGGGCTACACCCAGGCCGGCAGCTACAACGTGACCTTCACGGTGAGCGACGGGATGCTCTCGGACGCCGAGACCGTGGCGGTCACCGTCAACAACGTCAACCGCTCGCCGGTGTTCGTGGCCACCGGGGCGAAGAGCGTGGCGGAGAACGCGCTGCTGAGCTTCACGGTGCAGGCGGGCGACCCGGACGGCGACCCGGTGACCTACGGCACGAGCGGGGCGCTGCCGGCGGGGTCGAGCTTCGACCCGGGGACGCACACGTTCAGCTGGACACCGACCTTCAGCCAGGCGGGCAGCTACAGCGTGACGTTCACCGCCACGGACGGCAGCCTCACGGCCACGCAGGTCGTGGCGATCACCGTGACCAACGTGAACCGGGCGCCGGTGGCCGACGCGGGCACGCTCACGGTCACCGAGGACACGGCCAGGACCGGCACGCTCACGGGCTCGGACCCCGACGGGGACCTCGTCACCTACAGCCTGGCGCCGGGGCAGGCGCCGCTCTTGGGGTCGGTGACGATCACCAACACCAACACGGGGGCCTACACCTATACGCCGAACCCCAACACCAACGGCGCGGACAGCTTCGGGTTTCGGGTGAGCGACGGCACGCTCGTCTCGGCTGCGGCCACGGTGAGCGTGACCATCACGGCGGTCAACGACGCGCCGGTGCTCGCGGCCATCGGCAACAAGGCGGTGAACGAGGGGCAGACGCTCACCTTCACGGTGTCGGCCACGGACGTGGAGAACCACGGGCTGACCTACACGACCAGTGCGCTGCCCACCGGGGCGAGCTTCAACCCCACCACGCGCACGTTTTCGTGGACGCCGGGCTTCACCCAGGCGGGCAACTTCCCGGTGACCTTCACGGTGACCGACAACGGCACGCCGCCGGCCTCCGACGCGGAGACCATCGTCATCACGGTGGGTGCGGTGAACCAGCCGCCGGTGCTGGCGGCCATCGGCCCCAAGACGGTGGACGAGGCGCAGGCGCTCAGCTTCACGGTGTCGGCCACGGACCCCAACCTCGACCCGCTCGCCTACAGCGCGAGCCCGCTGCCGGCGGGGGCGAGCTTCGAGCCCACGACGCGCACGTTCAGCTGGACGCCGCAGTACGGGCAGGCGGGCAGCTACAGCGTGACGTTTCGGGTGGCGGACAACGGAACTCCGGCGCTCGACGACACGGAGACGGTGTCGATCACGGTGGGGCCGGCCATCGTGACGGTGACGATCCCGCTGCAGGCGGGGTGGAACCTGGTGTCGTGGCCGCTGGCGCTGTGCTCCTACACCGGACCGACCCCGCCCGCCGTGGCCCTGCCC
>CAZJSF010000056.1:0-14580 GCA_964548515.1 uncultured Thermodesulfobacteriota bacterium | reverse complement strand
GGCTACTGGGGGCTGGACGTGCGCCACACGGGCACGCAGCCGACGGTGGCGTTCCCGGCGGGGGTGGGGTTCACGCAGGTGGGTTCGATCGCCGAGGTCTTCACGCCGAGCCTGGGAGCGGCGCCGGCGGCGGTGTGGAGCACGGACGCCAACGGCGACCACACCTACCCCACGGCGCTGGCGCCGGCGACGCCGCTGACCTACCTGGGCCCGGGGTACGGGTACTGGGTGAAGGTCGGCGCGGCGGGGGCGCTGGACTACGACCTGCCGTAGGGCGGGGGAAGGGACGCACGTGCGAGGGGCAACGCCGGGGAAGGGTCGGAGGGCCGGGTCGTCGTGGCTGCTGTGGGCGGCCGCGCTGCTGGGGCTGTGCCCCTCCGCCTGGGCGCTGCCGGCCGCTCCGGCCCACTACGCGGTGGCGGCCCGGACGCCGCTGGTGATGACCCTGACGGGCCTGGCGTACGTGAACGGCGCGCCGGCGGGAGCCGGGGTCGAGGTGGCGGTGCGCGACCCGCAAGGCGTTCTGTGCGGCGCCTCCGGGGTGGACGCGGCCAACGCCGGGGCCTTCGTGGTGCACATCTACGGGGACGATCCCACCACGGCCGGCGACGAGGGGATGACGTCCGGCGACGCGCTGCGCTTCGAGGTTTGGGACGCGGCGAGCGAAACGGTGTTCACCCACGCGCAGATCGCCTTCCGGCCGGCGCCGTTCGGCACCGCGCCGCCGGCCTACCCCCCTCTCTTCGCGGATCGGGCGGCGTACACGCTCGACCTCGAAGCCCAGGTGGCGACGACGAACCAGCCGCCCGTGCTGGCGGCCATCGGCAGCAAGACTGTGGACGAGAACACGACTCTGTCCTTCACCGTGTCGGCCACCGATCCGGATGGCGATTCCCTGACCTACGCGGCCACCGGACTTCCCACCGGCGCCACTTTCAATTCGGCGACGCGCACCTTTTCCTGGACGCCCGACGCCGGGCAGGCCGGCACCTACCCCGTGACCTTCACCGCGACCGACGCGGGCACGCCGCCGCTGTCGGACAGCGAGACCGTAGCCATCACGGTAAACGGGGTGGCTTCCAACCAGCCGCCGGTGCTGGCGGCCATCGGGGCGAAGTCGGGGACGGAGGGCGCTCTTCTGAGTTTCGTGGTGAGCGCGACCGACCCGGAGAACGCCCCTCTCGGTTACTCCGCCGCGCCCCTTCCGGCGGGGGCGAGTTTCAACCCCACGACGCGCACCTTCACCTGGACGCCGGGCTACGAGCAGGCGGGCCGCTACACGGTGACCTTCACGGTGAGCGACGGGAGCCTTGCCGACAGCGAGGCCGTGGTCATCGACGTGGCGAACGTGAACCGGCCGCCGGTGTTCAGCCCCATCGGGTCGAAGACCGTGGCGGAGAACGCCACCCTGGAGTTCCCGGTCTCCGCGTCGGACCCGGACGGGGATGCCCTCGTCTACTCGGCCACGGGGCTTCCCGCCCCGGGAGCCTTCGACCCGGCCACGCGCACCTTCTCCTGGACCCCCACCTACGAGCAGGCGGGCAGCTACACGGTGACCTTCACGGTCACGGATGGCTCGCTGCCGGTTTCCCAGGCGGTGTCCATCGCGGTGAGCGACGTCAACCGCGCGCCGCTACGTCCGACCATCGCGTCGATCGCGGCGGTCGATGCCGAGCCTCTGAGCCGCTTCGCGGTGGGGCTGAGCCCGTTCTCCGACCCCGACGCGAACGACGCGCTCACGGCCGTGGTGTGGGAGATCTGGGACGTGGGCGGGTCGTCCAACGCCTTCCGGGTGGAGTTGCCCGCCACGGCGCCGCCCAGCGCGCTGGCCGTGCCCCTGGGGGTGCTCGAGCCGGCGAAAGGCTACGAGGTCTTCGTCGCCTACCGGGACCGCGCGGGGGCCTTGTCGCCCGTCTCCGACCCCGTGGCGTTCGACACGGCCGCCGACCCGCTCGACGCCGACGGGGACGGCGTCCAGGACAGCGCGGAGGTGGCCGGGGTGACGCCGCCCGCCGGGACGTTCCTGTTCCAGGACCCGGCCACCGGCGCCCGCATCGAGCTAAAGCCCCCGGCGGAGGTCACGGTCTCGCGGTTCTACGTCACCGATCCAGCAGACCTGCCCCCCGAGGTGCTCGCCCAACTGCCGCCCGACGCCACGATCCCCTACGGGCTCTACAGCTTCCGGCTGGAGGTGCCGAGTCCGGGCGCGTCGGCCTCGGTGGCGTTCACCTTCCCCGACGTCGTGTCCTCGGAGGCGGCGTGGTACAAGATCGGCCCGGACGGCAAGGTCACGGTCTTCGCCCCCCGGCCCTTCTCGGCGGACGGGCGCACGGCGACGCTGACCCTGCAGGACGGGGGCGCGGGCGACGGCGACGGCGTGGAAAACGGGGTGATCGTGGACCCGAGCGGGCCGGTGGTCGCGAACACGACGGTCCCGCCGCGCCCCGAGCCTCCGGCGAGCGACAGTGCGTCGGGCGGCGGCGGGGGGGGCGGGTGCTTCCTGGGGGCGCTGGGGTTCTGAGCGGCGGGGGCGGTTGATCCCCCACCTCCCGGCGGCCCGCCCCGTGCGGAGTCTTCCCTACATCAGGTCGAGCGCGGCGCGCCGGTCGCCCCAGCCCAGGACGACGCGGGCGGGGGGCGTTTCGGCGTCGGGCTCGTGGAGCACGGCTTCGGAGGGCGTGCCGGCCCCGCCGCCCTGGACGGAGACGACCAGGAGCCCGGCGGCGCGGGCGCTGCGGAGAACGCCCTCCAGGTCGGCCTGCAGCGGCGCCCGGAACCATGCCCCCTCGCCGAAGTGGGCGTGGTCGAGGTCGAAGGCGCTCTGGACGAACTCCTTCAGGGGGCCGCAGCTCTCCTCCCACCCCACCTTCTCCCAGGCCTCCCCCACGACCTCGAGGTAGACGTCCAGGGACTCGGCTCCCGCCTCGTCGCCCGGTGTCCCGGCCGGGGGTGCGGCCTCCGCGGCGGAGGGCCCCTCGAAGGTCTTTTCCAGGAGGCGCGCCAGGGCGTCGTGCACCCTGGCGTAGGTGTCGAGCTCCATGCAGCCCGTGAGGATCCCCGCCACGAGCGCGGCGGTCAGATCCCGCGAACTCTCGGGGTCGAGGGCACCCTCTGTGGCGGCCAGGTTCACGGCTCGGCCGAGGGAAACGAACGTGTCGGCGTCTCGAGTAATCATGGAGGCTTTCATCGTCCTCTCCCGACGGAAACTAAAGGCTGCGGGAGAACCGCCTCGCCCGGATGTTGAGGAGGATCCCCGCGACCAGGTAGGTGGTGAGAACCGACGAGCCCCCGTAGGAGAAGAGCGGCAGGGGAACCCCGACCACCGGGAGCATCCCGGTCACCATCCCGATGTTCACCACCACGTGGAAGAACAGGATGCTCGTGACCCCGACGGCGAGCAAGCGCCCGAAGGCGTCGCGCGCCTTGGCCGCGACGTCGAGCCCCCAGAGGATGAAGAGCGCGTAGAGGGCCACGACGACGAGGGTCCCCAGCAGGCCCCACTCCTCGGCGAGGACCGAGAAGATGAAGTCGGTGTGGCGCTCCGGGAGGAACTGGAGCCGGACCTGGGTGCCCTCCAGGAATCCCTTGCCGAAGAGCTGGCCCGACCCCACGGCGATCTTCGACTGGATGATGTGGTAGCCGGCGCCGAGGGGGTCGCGCTCCGGGTCGAGGAAGGTGAGGATGCGCTGGCGCTGGTAGTCGTGCAGCGCGCCCCATCCGATGGGGGCGGCGGCCAGGGCTCCCAGCGCGAGGATCAGCAGGATCCGCCGCCGGACCCCCCAGAAGAGCACCACCGCGGCGGCCACGCCGAGGACGAGGGCGGCGGTGCCGAGGTCGGGCTGGAGCAGGATGAGCGCCACGGGGACGAGTGCGGCGAGGACGGGGCGCCAGAGGCCCCGGACGCCCAGGAGTTCTCCCGAGGTGTCGCGGGAGAGCAGGTGCGCGATGAACGCCGCGATGGCGATCTTCATGAACTCCGAGGGCTGGACCCGGAGCGGGCCGAACACGAGCCAGCGCTCGGCCCCCATGCTGGTCTTCCCGATGGCGAGCACCGCCACGAGCAGGGCCACGTGGATCAGGTAGATCGGCACCGCGTAGGTCTGGAGCACGCGGTAGTCCACGAGGAGGACGACGAGGAGGGCGGCGAGCCCGAGGCCCATCCAACGCACCTGCCGGGCCGCGTGGCCCGCGACCTCGCCCTCGGGGCCGTGGCTGGCGCTCCAGAGCACCGCCAAGCCCATGGCGGAGAGCAGGAGCACCAGGGCGAGAAGCCCGTAGTCGACCTGGGCGATCCAGGACCGGCGGGTCACGGGAGCTTCCCCCCGAGGGTCACTCCCTCGCGACCCAGGTCCCGGTAGGCGGCGATCACCGCCTGGGCGACCGGGGCTGCGGCCGAGCCCCCGTGGCCTCCGTGCTCCATCACCACCGCGACGGCGATCTCCGGTGCGTCCACCGGCGCGAACGCCACGAACAGGGCGTGGTCGCGACGCTCCCAGGGGATGAGCTCCTCCGGGACGTCGTTGTCGGCCGGGAGCTTCACCACCTGGGCGGTGCCGGTCTTCCCGGCCACGGGGAAGCCCTTGACCTCCGCCTTCCGGGCGGTGCCCTTCTCCTCGGCCACGACGCCCCGCAGGCCCCGGCGGATCGTATCCAGGTGCGTCCCCCGGATCTCGAGCCGGCCTGCCTCCCGGGGCGCGATCTCCCGCACGGGCCGCCCCTCGGCGTCCTCCGTGCGCAGCACGATCCGCGGTCTCATCCGCACGCCCTGGGGATGGGCGACCGCCGCGGTCATGGAGGCGAGCTGCAGGGGCGTGGTCAGCACGAAACCCTGGCCGATCGCCACGGAAAGGGTCTCCCCCGGGTACCACGGCTCCTTTCGGGCGCGGCGCTTCCACTCCTTGGAAGGGATGAGGCCGTCCTTCTCCGAGGGCAGGTCGATCTCCGTCGGCCGCCCCAACCCCAATTCCAGCGCGTAGCGGTGGATCTCGTCCACCCCGACCTGGAGGCCCAGGTCGTAGAAGTACACGTCGCAGGACTGGACGATGGCGTCGTGGAGGTCGACCCACCCGTGGCCCTGCCGCCTCCAACAGCGGAAGGCGCGCCCGCCGAAGTTGTACTCCCCCGAGCAGTAGATCTTGACCTGGGGCGTGATGCGCCCCTCCCCGAGCCCCGCCAGGGCCGTGACGATCTTGAAGGTGCTCCCGGGAGGGTACATGGCCTGGATCGCCCGGTTCTGCAGGGGGTGGAGCGGGTTCTCGGCGAGGGCGGCCCACTGCTCGGCGTTGACGCCCACCGCGAGGACGTTCGGGTCGTAGGTCGGGCGGGTGGCCAGGGCGAGTACGTCGCCGCTCCGGACGTCGAGGGCGACGACCGCTCCCGCTTCCTCTCCGAGGGCCTTCTCCGCTGCGGCCTGCAGCCGGCCGTCGAGGGTGAGGACCACGTTGCGTCCGGGCACCGGAAGCACCTCGGCCAGGACGCCGAGCTTGCGCCCCCGCACGTCCACCTCCACCTGCTGCCCTCCGGCCTCGCCCCGCAGTTCCCCCTCCCACGCCCACTCGAGGGCGGAGCGGCCGATGTTGTCCCCGGCCTCGTACTCGGCGTAGGCCGGGAGCCGGAGCTCGTCGGCCGAGATTTCCCCCACGTACCCCAGGGCCGCCCCGAGGAATTCGCCGAAGGGGTAGTGGCGCACGGGATTGGCCTGCACGACGACCCCGGCCAGCTCGAGCCGGTGGGCCTCCAGGACCGCCATCTCGGGTCGCGAGAGGCGCCGCTTGACCGGGCGGGGCTTCCACCGAGGCGGTCCGGGCTCCTCCACGACGCGGGCGATCTCCTCGGGGTCGACCCCGAGAACCGCGGCGAGCTGAGCGTAGAGGGCGGGGCGCTCGGCGCGCGGGACCTCCCCGGGGAGGACCGCGGCGTCGAAGGAGGGGCGCACCTCGGCCAACACCTCGCCGCGTCGGTCGAGGATCATGCCCCGGGGGGGGAGCACCCGCTCCAGTCGGATCCGGTTGTTCTCGCTCAGGTGCCTGTACCGGGGGCCCTGGAGGACCTGGAGGTACGCCAGGCGGATCGCCAGGAGGCCGAAGGCGCCGAGCACCACCGCCAGGCACCACAGGAACCGCGGGCGAAGGTCGAGAGGCCTTCCGACGCGCCCGGAGATCACGCGGGGACCTCCGCCTTCTGCCGGCGCCCCGTGGCCAGCTCGAGGGCCACGAAGACCGGAGGCACCAGGAAGGCGTCGAGCAGGGCCTGGGGCAGCGAAGTCGCGGCCAGGGCCCCCAGCGGGATGGCCGCGCGGAACGCGAAGGCGGACAGGGCGCCGACGGCGACCGCCTCCACCAGGGCCGCCAGGGCGGCCAGGGGGAGGAGCAGGAAGGGGCGGTCGTCGAAGAAGACCCCCCGCAGGGGGCGTGCCGCTCCGTACACCGCGAGTCGCAGGAGCATGCCGAACCCGAGGGGCGTGCCGGAGGCTGCGTCCAGAGCGAGCCCGGCCGATAGGGCGACCACGGCTCCCCCCCGTGGCAAGCCGGTGAGCGCGACCCACAGGACCAGGAGGCGGGTGAAGTCGGGCCGCCAGGGGTCCGCCACGACGAAGGGCAGCACCGCCGTCTGAGCGATCAGCCCGAGGACGAGGGCGCTCCACCACGCGAGATGGGCCCTCACGGCTGGGTCGAGCCCTGGCGGGACACCACGAAGACCTCCTCCAGGCGCGAGAAGTCGGCGCTCATGGCGAGTTCCGCGGTGTGGAAGACCTGGCCGGGCCGCACGTCCACCTGGGCGATCTCGCCGATGAGGGACCCCTTGGGGAAGACGCCCCCGAGCCCCGAGGTGACGACCCGGTCTCCGGGGGCGGCCTCGTCGCCCCGGGCGAGGTAGAGCACCCGGCAGCTGGGGCCGAGCTGGCCCTCCACCACGACCTGGGCCCGGGTGCGCTGGACGATGGCGTCCACCGCGGAGTTGGGGTCGGTGAGCAGGAGCACCCGGCTCGCGGAGCGGTCCGTCTCGTAGACCCGTCCTACGACGCCCGCCGCGGTGACCACCGGCGAGTCGGGCGAGATGCCGTCGGCGAACCCCTTGTCGATGACGATGCTGCGGAACCACGCGGTGGCGCTGCGGCCGATGACGCGGGCGGGGAGCAGGCGCAGGTCCGTGGACTCCTTGAATTCCAGGAGTGTGCGCAGGCGCTGGTTCTCGAGCCCGACCTCCTGCACCGCCATGAGCTCTCGCCGCAGTTCGGCGACCTCGCCGCGCAGGCGGTCGGCCTCCTGCTTCGCTCCCACCAGGAGGACGTAGGTGTCCACGGCGTGGCCGAGCCCGTTGGCCACACCGCGCACCACCGCCTGGACCGGCGCGCCCACGATGCCGACGGAGCGGCCCAGCAGGCCGCCCTCGCGGCGGCCGGAGGAAAGGATGCCGAGGGCGAGCAGGGAGAGCCCCGCTCCCACGAGCAGCCCACGGTAGCGGGTCAAGAAACCCAGCATGTGTCCTCGCCCCCGCCGGCCCTCAGGCGGGCGGGACGGAAGCGCTCAGGACGTCGTGGACCCGATCCGTCAGGAGCAGACGTCGCGAAGCAGGCCGATCTCGTCCAGGGCCATTCCGGCCCCGAGCGCCACGCAGGAGAGGGGGTCGTCGGCCACCATGACGGGCAGCCCGGTCTCCTCCCGGAGCAGCACGTCGAGGTTGCGCAGCAGTGCGCCGCCGCCGGCCAGCACGATCCCCTTGTCCACGATGTCCGCCGCGAGTTCCGGGGGTGTCTTCTCGAGGGCGATCCGGACGGCCTGGACGATGGCGTTGATGGGTTCGCGCAGGCTCTCGCGGATCTCCTCGGCCGTCACGCTGATGGTCTTCGGGATGCCGGCCACCAGGTCGCGCCCCTTGACCTCCAGCGTCGGGTTCTGCTCGTCCGCGTCGGGGAAGGCGTTGCCGATGGCGATCTTCACCTCCTCGGCCGTCCGCTCCCCGACGAGCAGGTTGTACTTGCGCTTGACGTACTGGACGATGGACTCGTCCATCTTGTCGCCCGCGACCCGCACCGACTGGCTGTACACGATCCCCGCGAGGCTGATGACCGCGACCTCGGTCGTGCCGCCGCCGATGTCCACGATCATGTTCCCCGAGGGCTCCGTAACCGGGAGGCCGGCGCCGATGGCCGCCGCCATGGGCTCCTCGATCAGGTACACCTCCCGGGCGCCCGCGGACTCCGCCGACTCGCGGACCGCCCTCTTCTCGACCTGGGTGATGCCCGACGGCACCCCGACGATGACCCGCGGCCGGACGAGCTTGCGCCGGTTGTGGACCTTCTGGATGAAGTAGCGCAGCATCGCCTCGCAGATGTCGAAGTCGGCGATCACGCCCTCCTTGATCGGGCGGGTGGCGACGATGGAGCCGGGCGTCCGGCCGAGCATGCGCTGGGCCTCCTTGCCGACGGCGAGGATGCGTCCGCCGCCTTGGACGTCCTTCTTCACCGCCACCACGGACGGCTCGCTCGCCACGATCCCCTTCCCCTTCACGTACACCAGGGTGTTGGCGGTGCCCAGGTCGATGGCGAGGTCCGTGGAGAAGAACCCCAGGATGGCGTCGAGCATCGTGTGCGTCCTCGAGAGAGGGAGACACCCTGCGCGGGGCCCCCGGGAAAGGAGCGGCGATTCTAGCAAGCCCGTTCCGCAACCTTCAAGGATCGGAGACCGCCTGGGCGGCTCCGGTGCAGGTTTCTTGCAGGGAGCCGGCCCTCCGCGGGGCCGAAGGCGGCGGTGCGCGCCGGAAACCTCCGGCGGGAATCGGCATCCAAGGCCTTTGACAAGCGACGTGTCCGCCTACCCCTATCGGAGAATCGCCCCATGACCGTGAACGACAGCCTTCGCCTCGCCGCCGGCTCCTTCGTCCTCCTGTCCCTGGGGCTGGGCTACGCCCACAGCCCGGCCTGGCACCTCTTCACCGCCTTCGTCGGCCTGAACCTCCTCCAGTCGGCCTTCACCAAGTGGTGCCCCCTGATGTCGGTCCTTCGCCGCCTGGGTGTTTCCGACCCCGAGGCGGCCGGCCGGGCGGGCTGAGCGTGGCGGCGGACTCGTGCCCGGCGCCGGGAAGACTCCTGCGCTGCCGGCGGGCGGAGAAGGACGTGCCGCTGGCGGAACCGCGCTGCCCGGAGCCGACGGCGTACTGCGAGTGGCGGCAGGCCTGCACCATTCGCGTGCTGGAGAAGGAGGCCCGCCGGAGCCGGGCTCGGGAGGGGGCCGAGCCGGGGCGCTGATGGCCCCGTAACCCGCGCCGGGCGGGCTTCTTCCTTGCGGTGCTCCCGAGCCCCGCGTATGCTACGGCCCGATGCGGGACGGGGCATGCGCACGCAATTCCTGAGGTATTTCTGGGTCATCACCCTGCTGTTCCTGGCAGGCGCGGCCTACCTGTCGGCCCGGCTCGCGAGCGTCGTCGTCGCCCGCCGCCTGTGGGTGTCCGAGGTGGTGGCCGCCCCGGCGGCGTCCCAACGGGACGAGCCGGCGGCGGGGGAGCGCCTGACCGATTTCCGGGCGATCCAGAGCCGCAACCTCTTCAACGCCCACCCCAAGCCGGTGGAGGAGGCTCCTGCGCCGCCTCCGACGGCCTCCGCCCCCGCGACTCCCGTGGTTCCCGTCGTCCCCCTGAACATCACGCTGATGGGGACGGCGCTCGTCGAGGGGGGGCGCTCGTTCGCGCTGCTCACCTCGGGCGCCGAGCTCAAGCTCGTGCGGGAAGGTGACGAGGTGGAACCGGGCGCCGTTCTCTCGCGGGTCCTGGTGGACCGGATCTTCGTCGCCCAGGGAGGCAGGGAGCAGGAGTTCCTCCTCAACCGCCCGGAGGAGCCGAGCGCGGCCGCCCCCGCGAGGACCTCCCGCTACGCCCGGCCCCAGCCGACGCCCGAGCCGGCCGCGGGCGGGGAGACCGTGCGCCAGGTGGACGAGTCGAGCTGGCTGATCGACAAGCGGGAGGTGGACCAGGCGTCGGCGAACATGAGCCAGCTCATGACCCAGATCCGGGTCGTCCCGAACTTCACGGACGGCCAGCCGGACGGGTTCAAGGTCTTCGCCATCCGCCCGGGGAGCCTGTTCAGCAAGATCGGGCTCCAGAACGGGGACGTGCTCAAGCGGGTCAACGGCATCGACCTGCAGGGCCCCGAGCAGGCGTTCGAGGCGTATCAGGCGCTCAAGGACCAGACGTCGCTGCAGATCGACCTGGTACGGCGAAACGAGAACAGGACCTTCAGCTACGAGATCCGCTGAACCCGGGAGTTCCCCGCGTGCTTGGGGAATTCGGAGGGTCGGCGGTGCCCATCGAGGAGAGCGAACGGTGCGAGCCCTTCGGCATGCCCTCGCGGCCCTGACCGGCCTGGTCCTCCTGTGGCCGGCTGCCGGGGCCGGACAGACCGCCCCGCCCGCCGCCCCGCCCGCCGGGGCGGAGTCCCCGGCCCCCGCCGCGCCCGCGGGGGACCGGCCGGCCGGGAAGGCCGCTCCGGAGAAGAAGATCACGCTGAACTTCAAGGACGCGGAACTGGAGGCGGTCGTCCAGTTCATCTCCGAGGTCACGGGCAGGAGCTTCATCCTCGACGCGGACCAGAAGGCGCGGGGCAAGATCACCGTCATCAGCCCGATCCAGGTGACCACGGACGAGGCCTACGAGATCTTCCAGGCGATCCTCAACCTGAAGGGCTACACGATCGTGCCGTCGGGCCGGCTGTTCAAGATCCTGCCGGCCCAGTCTGCGCCCCAGAGCACCATCGAGACCGTCCAGGAGTCCGCGGAGCCGGGGGAGCGCATCGTCACGCGCATCTTCCAGTTGCAGAACGTGGACGCCAACGAGATGGTGCAGGTCATCTCGCCGCTGGTGAGCAAGGGCAGCCCCGTCATCGCGTACCCGGCGACCAACACCCTCATCATCATCGACTCCTACGCCAACATCGAGCGCGTCATCGAGATCGTTACCGCGCTGGACGTCCCGGTCCAGGGGACGAGCCTGGAGATCATCCAGCTCCAGTACGCGTCCGCGGACGTGGTGGCCAAGAGCGTGCTCCAGGCGGTGACCGACCGCGCGGCCACGACCCGCCGCCGCGCCCCGGCCCGGGGCCAGGCCAACGTGCAGCAGGTGCAGACCGAGACCACGACCGTGAAGATCATCCCCGACGTGCGGACCAACTCCCTCATCGTCATCGCGGACGCCGAGACCATGCTCGACGTGAAGGCGATGATCGCGGCCCTGGACGTGGAGATTCCGAAGGGGACGGGGAAGATCAACGTCCACTACCTCAAGTACGCCGACGCGGAGAACGTGGCGGCGGTGCTCACGGCGATCTCGAAGTCCGCGCCGGACAAGGCGCGGCCGGGGACGCCGGGCCAGCCCGGGGCGGCGGCGGTGAAGGCCCCCACCGAGATCACCATCGAGTTCGAGCAGCCGGTGCAGATCACGGCCGACAAGGCCACCAACTCGCTCGTTATCATCGCGAGCCCGCAGGACTACGAGATCCTCAAGGGCGTGATCGAGAAGCTCGACATCCGACGCCCCCAGGTCCTCGTCGACGCGCTGCTGGTGGAGATGAACTACGACAAGGCCCTGGAACTGGGCGTGGAGTGGCGCTCGACGAACGACCCGAGCCAGGGCGACGCCGCGGTCTTCGCCTCGAGCAACTTCGGGACGATCGGCAGCGTGGCCACGGGAGGGCCCCTGGCCGTTCCCCAGGGCCTGGTGCTGGGCGCGGTCAAGGGGACGATCACCTTCGGGGGCCGGGAGTTCCTCAACGTCGCCGCGCTGGCGCGGGCGCTCCAGAACAACGCCGACGTGAACATCTTGAGCACCCCGACGATCCTCACCACCGACAACGAGGAGGCGGAGATCGTCGTCTCGGACAACATCCCGTTCAAGACGAGCGAGAAGTTCGACTCCAACGGCAACCCGATCTCCACCTTCGAGTACCGCGACGTGGGGCTGACCCTGCGCCTGACGCCCCAGATCAACGAGGACAACTTCGTCAAGCTCAAGATCTTCCAGGAGTCGAGCCAGATCCTGAGCACGGCGACCGGCGGCAGCCAGAACGCTCCCTCGACGGCGCGACGCTCCACCAAGACGACGGTGGTGGTTCCGGACTCCTCCACCGTGGTGATCGGGGGCCTGATCAAGGACGACACCCAGATGCGTTCGTCCTCCGTCCCGTGTTTGGGCGACCTGCCGGTGCTCGGCTACTTCTTCCGCGTGGCCCGAAACGAGCGCAAGAAGACGAACCTCCTCATCTTCCTCACCCCCCACATCGTGACGAACCCCGGGCGGATGGAGGAGGTCACGCGGGACAAGCGCCAACTCTACGAGGAGCACGCGCGCGACCCGACCGCGACGCCCGTGGAGCCCGTCGAGAAGCTGCACCACTACCTGGATCGGCTGCAGAAGGGCCCCGAGCAGTGAGCCGAGGGGTCTCGCTCGAGGACGTCCTGCTGTCCCGGGGGCTCGTGGGTGCCGAAGCACTGGCACGGGCGCGAAGCCAGCAGGAGGACCGCGGGGGGACCCTGGCCGACGCCCTGAGCGCCGTGGGCGCGGTGCCCGAGCAGGCCCTGCTGGAGGCCCTGTCCGAGGTGTCGGGGATGCCGCTCGCGCCGGAGATCCACCCGGCGGAGATCCCGGAGGGGGTGATCCGGCCGGTGCCCATCCAGTTCGCCAAGCGCCACCGGGTGCTGCCGCTGCGGGAGGAGGAGGGGCACGTCGTCGTGGCCGTGGCGGACCCCGACGCCCTCTCGCCCATGCACGACCTGCGGGTGCTCCTCGGCCGGCCCATCGCGCCGTGCCTGGCGCCGGCGGGGAAGATCGTGCAGGCCATCAACCGGGTGTACGAGCGGGGCTCCGACCGGGCCGAGGAGCTCATGGAGGGCCTCGCCGACGTGGGGCTCGACGCGCTGACGCAGGAACTGGAGGAACCCAAGGACCTCCTCGACGCCTCGGAGGAGGCGCCGATCATCCGGCTCGTGAACGGGCTTCTGTTCCAGGCGGTGAAGGACCGGGCCAGCGACATCCACATCGAGGTGTTCGAGCGGGACCTCCAGGTCCGCTACCGCATCGACGGGGTCCTCTACCCCGTGCTCACACCCCCGCGCAACCTGCAGGCGCCCATCGTCAGCCGGATCAAGGTCATGTCGCGGCTCGACATCGCCGAGAAGCGGCTGCCCCAGGACGGCCGCATCCGGATCAAGATCGCGGGCAAGGACATCGACATCCGCGTCTCGGTGCTGCCGACGGCGCACGGCGAGCGGGTCGTGATGCGCCTGCTGGACAAGTCGGCCGTGCTCCTGGACCTGGAGGAACTGGGGCTCGGGGGGACACGGCTCGAGCAGTTCAAGAACCTCATCACGCGCCCCTACGGCATCCTCCTGGTCACCGGGCCGACCGGGTCGGGCAAGACCACGACGCTCTACGCCGCCCTGTCGCGCATCAATTCGCCCGACGTGAACATCATCACCGTCGAGGACCCCATCGAGTACGAGCTCCGGGGCATCGGCCAGATCCACGTGAACCCGAAGATCGACCTCACCTTCGCCGCGGGTCTCCGGTCGATCCTGCGCCAGGACCCGGACGTCATCATGGTCGGCGAGATCCGCGACGGGGAGACCGCGGAGATCGCGATCCAGGCGAGCCTCACGGGCCACCTGGTGTTCTCCACCCTGCACACCAACGATGCGGCCGGGGCGGTCACCCGGCTCGTGGAGATGGGGATCGAGCCCTTCCTCGTCTCCTCGTCCGTGCTCGCCATCCTCGCCCAGCGGCTCGTCCGGGTGCTGTGCGTGAACTGCCGGGAGGCCTACCTGCCCCCCCCGGAGGGGCTCGCGGAACTCGGCCTCAAGGTCGAGGACCTCCCCGACGGGCACCTGTACCGCGCCAAGGGCTGCCCGGTGTGCAAGAACACGGGGTATCGGGGCCGCACCGGGATCTACGAGCTCCTGCGGGTGGACGAGGCCACACGGGCACTGGTGATGAAGGGTGCGGATGCGGGGACCATCAAGGAGGACGCGCGCCGGCGCGGGATGCTGACCCTTCGCGACGACGGCACGCGCAAGCTGGTGCGGGGGGTGACCAGCGCCGAGGAGGTGCTGCGCGTGACCCACGAGGAAGCCATCTAACTCCGGGTGCCGGCGGCCCGAAGCCCTGCGCCCGCCGCCCGCTTCCGGAACGCCCCGGGGCCGCAACCTCTTTCGACACTAGGGAGCTGCATTGGCGGTCTTCGAGTACGAAGGGATCGACGCCCGGGGTCGGCCCAGCAAGGGCATCGTGGACGCCGAGGGTCCCCGGGCGGCGCGGGCCAAGCGCAAGCGCCCGGGTGTCTTCGCGACGTCCGTGGCCGAGGCGCGGCGGGTGGAGAGTACCGCGGAGCGGCGCAAGGGAAGGTTCTTCTCGTTCTCGGGCGGGATCCGGGTGCGGGAACTCGCGATCCTCACCCGGCAGCTGGCCACGCTGCTGGGCGCCGGCCTGCCCCTGGTCTCGGCCCTGGGGGCCCTCCTCGAACAGTCCGACTCCCAACGCAGCAGCCGGGTGCTTTCCCAGGTGCGCGAGAGCGTGAACGAGGGGAACGCCTTCCACGCG
>CAZJSF010000055.1:0-16669 GCA_964548515.1 uncultured Thermodesulfobacteriota bacterium | reverse complement strand
CGGGACGCGCTGGAGGACGGCAGGCTCCCCGAGGGCGTGCTCGACTTCGTCGCCGCGCTCAACGGCAGCGACCCCACGGTGGCCGCCGCGCTGGTCCGTCACCCCAGGGTCGGGGCCCGCACGCTGGAGCGGTTCGCGGACTCGCAGGACGAGGAACTCCTCGACTCCATGGCGCAGAACCAGCGCGCGGTGGAGCGCAGCCCCGAACTCCTCCGGCGCCTGCTCGGCAACCCGCACCTCCACCCGGGCACGAAGAGCCGCCTCGCCTCCCTCCTGGGCGAAGGGGGTGATGCGGCGCCGCCGGACGGCGCAGAGGACCGCGAGCCGACCGAAGAGGAACTCGCGCGCGTCGCCCTCCCGGCCGACATCCCGGCCCGGCTCCTGGACGACGCCGCGGACGGCGGCCACGAAGACCCCAAGAACCTCTACCGCCTCATCCAGACGCTGTCCGTGGCGGAGAAGATCAAGCTCGCGAACCTGGGAAGCAAGGAGGCCCGACGCCTCCTGATCCGGGACACCAACCGGGTGGTCCAGCGGGCGGTCATCCGGAGCCCGAAGGTGCGGGAGGACGAGGTCCTCCCCATCGCCCAGGACCGGACGGTCTCCGACGAGATCCTCCGGATCGTCATGGAGCGGAAGGACTGGCTGAAGGCCTATCCGATCCGTCTCGCCCTCACGCAGAACCCCAAGACGCCCGTGCCCAAGGCGCTCCGCCTCCTGGAGACCCTCCAGGACCGGGACGTCCGCCAGATCGCCAAGAGCCGCAACGTGGCGTCCCCGGTCTCCGCCGCGGCCGTGCGCCTGCTGGCCCGCCGCGGCAAGTCCTGACGCCCCCGGGAGGAATCATGGGAACACTCGTCTCCATCAACGTGAGCGACCGGAAGGGCATCAAGAAGTCCGCGGTGCCGCGGGCGGTGGTCGGCCCGGAGGGGATCGAGGGCGACGCCCACTCGGGCCCCTGGCACCGGATGGTGAGCCTGCTTGCCGAGGAGAGCATCGACAAGATGCGGGGGGCGGGGCTCTCCGTCGGAGCGGGGGACTTCGCGGAGAACCTCACGACCCGGGGAATCGACCTCCTGTCGCTGCCCCTCGGCGCCCGCCTCCGGATCGGCGCCGACGTGATCCTCGCCCTCACGCAGCACGGCAAGGAGTGCCACTCCCGCTGCGCCATCTACTACCAGGCGGGCGACTGCGTGATGCCGCGGGAGGGCGTGTTCGCCGAGGTGGTGCACGGGGGGGAGATCGCGGCGGGCGACCCCGTGGAGGTGCTGGCGGAAGGGGAGGCGAGCCCGTGAGCCGCCGCTGGCGCGTCGGGATCCTCACCCTCTCGGACAAGGGTTCCCGGGGGGAGCGGGAGGACCTCTCCGGCGCCGCGATCCGGGAGCTGCTGTCCCCGGACGTCTACTCCGTGGACGCCTACGAGGTGATCCCGGACGACCGGGACACGATCGTCTCCACCCTGGTGCGCTGGATCGACGAGGGCGGTCTCGACCTCGTACTGACCACCGGGGGCACGGGCGTGTCTCCCCGGGACGTCACGCCCGAAGCCACCCGCGCGGTGATCGAGCGGGAGGTGCCCGGCTTCGCCGAGGCCATGCGGTGGGCGAGCCTCCAGAAGACTCCCCACGCGGTCATTTCCCGGGCGCTGGCCGGCATCCGCCGCCGGTCCCTGATCGTGAACCTGCCGGGAAGCCCCCGGGCGGTGCGGGAGAACCTGTCCGTGATCCTTCCCGCCCTGCCCCACGCCCTCGAGAAGATCCGGGGAGACCCCTCCGACTGCGCCTCCTGACCGCCCGCGAGCAGCGGGAGGCTCACCCGGGTTCACGCCCCGCGCGCCACCGCTTGGCGCGTTGGAGGTTCTTGCGGTCCGGCCCCTGCTGATCGAACCCCGGCGTCTCCAGCACCACGGGCACCACCCGCAGCGCCGGGTGCCGGAGCCAGGAAGCCAGTCCCCTGCTCCCGATCTTCCCCTCCCCCAGGTTCTCGTGCCGGTCGCGCCGCGATCCCAGGTCCGTCGCGGAGTCGTTGAGATGGACGAGCCCGAGCCGCTCTAGGCCCACCCGCCGCTCCAACTCCTCGAGGAAGGCGTCGAGGCCCTCGGACTCCTGGACGGGATACCCTGCTGCGAACAGATGGGCGGTGTCGAGGCACACCCCGCACCCGGAGGGAAGAACCTCGAGCAGGCGGCCCAGTTCCTCCGGGCTGGCCCCCACGGACCCCGCCGCTCCGGCGCTCGCCTCCAGCAGGAGCGCCGGGACCGGGGGGCGGCCGCCGACCCCCTCCCGCATCCGGGCCTCCGCCTCCCCCACGGTCTCCGCCACCCGGCCCACCGCGGCCGCGAACCCGTCCCCACGGTGGGACCCCACGTGCGTCACCACGCCCCGGGCACCGGTCCGCGCCCCGAAGATCCAGGCGTCCGCCAGGGCACCCGCGGAGCGCTCCCGCAGCGCCGGTTCCGGAGAAGCGAGGTTGATCAGGTAGATGGTGTGGACGAAGAGGGGGAACCCGCCACGGGCCAGGGATTCCCGGTAGGCCTGCAGTTCGTCGGCGCCGTACCCGGGGCGGCGCCACTGCCGAGGGTTCGACGGGAAGACCTGGAGCACCTCGGCGCCGATGCTGCGGGCCTTCTCCACCGATCGGAGGAGGCCTCCCGCCACCGACACGTGGGCCCCGATCCGGGGCAGGGCCCCGCGCTTCGCGGGCATCCCCCGCTCAGAAACGGATCAGGCTGTGGATGGGCAGGTCGGCGAGCCTGTCCCTCCCCTTGAGCGCGGTGATCTCCGCCAGGAACGCGCACTCCACGATCTCGCCCCCCATCCTCTGCACCAGGCCGGCCACGGCCCGCACCGTGCCGCCCGTGGCGAGGACGTCGTCCACGATGAGCACCCGCTGGCCCGAATCCACCGCGTCCTGGTGGATCTCCAGGGTGTCGGTTCCGTACTCCAGGTCGTACGTGGCGGAATGGGTCTTGTAGGGGAGCTTGCCCGGCTTTCGCACCAGGATGACCCCCCGGTTGAGCTTGTAGGCGAGCGCCGCGCCCACGATGAACCCCCGGGCCTCGATGCCGAGGACCACGTCGACCTCCCTGTCCAGGTATCGGTGCCCCAGGAGGTCCACCGCGCGGTTGAAGCTCGAGGCGTCGCGGAGCAGCGTCGTGATGTCCTTGAACACGATGCCGGGTTTCGGGAAGTCCACGATGTCCCGGATCTTTCCCTTCAGTTCTTCCATGGGCTGCTCTCTCCCTTCCGCGGGGGACCGCGTCCGCCCGGAATCCTAGTACAGGCTCTGGAAGCCGACGCGCTGCTTGGCGCTGAGGCGCCGGAGCTTTCGCAGGGCCCCCATCTCGATCTGGCGGATGCGCTCCCGGGTCACGCCGAACACCTTGCCGATGCCCTCCAGGGTCTGGGGCTCGGCGTCGCCGAGCCCGTAGCGCAGCCGCATCACCTCCTGCTCCCGCGGGCTGAGGCAACGCAGCCACTCGTCGAGCAACCGCAGGCGGTCCTCCTGCAGCACCGTCTCCGTGGGGTCCGGCGCCTCGGCGTCCTCCAGCGTGTCCTGCAGGGAGTAGTCGCCGTCCTCCCCGAGGGGCTGGTCCAGACTGAAGGTGCGCCGGGCAAAGGCGAGGAGTCGGCGGACATACGCCGACGAGACGTCCATCTCCCGGGCCAGGCGCTCCGCGTCGGGCTCGCTGCCCTCCGTGACCCGCACCCGGGACGCTGCACGGAAGAGCCGGGAGATGTCGTCGGCGACGTGCACGGGCAGCCGAACGGCCCCCCCCTGGTTCACCAGCGCCCGGTCGATGGACTGGCGGATCCACCACGTGGCGTAGGTGGAGAAGCGGCAGCCCTTGTCCGCGCGGAACCGCTCCACCGCCCGGATCAGGCCCAGGTTTCCCTCCTCGATCAGGTCCAGGAGCCCGACCCCGCGGTGCAGGTAGCGCCGGGCGATCTTGACGACCAGCCGCAGGTTCGCCTCGATCATCCGCTGCCGCGCCGGTTCGTCTCCCCCCTCGACGAGGACCGCCAGTTGCAGTTCTTCCTCGGCGGTGAGAAGACGCGTTCGCCGGATCTCCGACAGGTACAGGGCGATGGCACTGGGCGCCAGCCGCCGGGCGGCCTCGCGTTCATGGCGCGCGGGCTCCTCGAACCGCTCGGGCTCCGATCCCTCTCTCGGCTTCCAGTCGTCAGCCATCTCGGCCCCCGCCGTCGGAACAAAGATTCGATGCTAGAAGACCGCTCACGGAAGCGGCAAGTACAAAAGGGGGTCTACGGGGTCCTGACCGCGGCGCACCTCGAAGTGCACGTGGGGTGGCAGGGCGGCGTCCCGGCTCCCGGAGGTGCCGACGGCCTGCCCACCCTCGACCCTCTGCCCCTTCTCCACGCGGAACTCCCGCAGGTTGCCGTACACCGTGAACAGGTTCCCCTCGTGCTCCAGGATCACGAGAGGGCCGTAGACGGAAGCCGGCGTCCCCGCGTACGTCACCGTGCCGGGTGCGGCGGCGCGCACCGCGGTCCCCGCCGGCGCGCCGATGTCGATGCCTCGGCTCTCCCCGGTCGGACCGGTCCCGAACCCGCGGAGGACCTCCCCCTCGACGGGCCACCGCAGCCCCTTCCCCGACCTCGCGCCCGCCGGGGCCGCCGGAGGCGCCGCGGCCGGAGCGGGAGCGGAAGCGCGCGGAGGACGCGGCGCCGGCGGGGGAGGTGCCAGGTCGGGCCTCGCGGGAGGCCGGGTGCGACCGGCCTCCGCCGCCGGAGGACCCGACGGGACCTCCCGGACGACACCGGCCGGACGCTCGGGTTCCCGGCGGACGGCCGCGCCCGGCACGAAGACGATGTCGCCCGGCCGCAGGCGGTCCCCCGGTTCCAGACGGTTGAACTCCCGCACCTCCCTCTCGGACATGCCGTACAGCCCGGCGATGCTCGCGACGGTCTCCCCCTGCTGCACCCGATGGCGCAGGGCGAAGGTCGTCCCGCAGGCCGCCACGCCCACCGCCAGCGCGACCCACAGGAGCCAGGCCCTCACCGTCTCTTCCCCGCCAGGGCGAGCGCCTTCTCCACGGCCTCCTCGGGCGTGGCCGCCGGCACCACGCCCTCCACGTCGGCCCACGCCTGCAGCCCCACCACCGGACGGCCCGCCTTGCGCGCCAGGGCAACCTCGCTCAGGGTCCCCCAACTCCCCGGCAGGGCGATCACCGCGTCGCCCGACTGCACCACCACCGCGTTGCGGGCGTTGCCGAGGCCCGTGGCCACGACCACTTCCGCCCAGGGGTTCGCCGCCGCGGGGTCGTCTCCCGGCAGGACGGCCACGGTGCGTCCCCCCGCCTCCCGGGCCCCGCGGCAGGCGGCGGCCATGACCCCCGCGAGCCCCCCGCAGACCAGCACGCATCCCCTCCTCGCCAGGGCGCACCCCACCTCCGCGGCGAGGCGCTCGCCCTCCGAGCCCGCCTGCCCGCTTCCCACGACGCTCACATGGGTCCGCCTGGCGATCCTGTCCATCCCGTCCTCCCCTCAGCGGCCTTCTGCCGGATCGCCCGGCCGCACGAGGGGGACGAAGCGGCACGCCTCGAGCGTCTCCTCGCGCCACCCGTCCTCGACGCGCACGATGCGCCGCAGGCTCTGCCCCTGCCCCTCCCCTTCCCGCACCGGGACGACCAGCCGCCCGCCGACGGCGAGTTGCTCCAGGAGGGGCCGCGGCACCTCGCCGGCCGCCGCCGTCACCAGGATCGCGTCGAAGGGCGCCGCCTCGGCCCACCCCTGGGCGCCGTCGCCGTGGCGGACCTCCGCACCGTGCAGGCCGAGACGGTGGAGGGTGCGTCGGGCGCGGAGCACGAGCGCCGCGATCCGCTCCACCGAGTAGACCCGCGCGGCGAGCAGCGCCAGGACCGCGGTCTGGTAGCCCGAACCGCTCCCCACCTCGAGCACCGTGTGGTCGGGCCGCACGCACAGGGCCTCCGTCATGCGCGCCACGGTGGAGGGCTTGGAGATCGTCTGCCCGAAGCCGATCGGCAGGGCGTCGTCGGTGTAGGCCCGCAGCCGCAGGGCGTCCTCCACGAAGAGGTGGCGGGGCACCCTCGCCAGCGCCGCGAGCACCCTCACGTCCCGCGCGGCGCCCGCGTCGGCTACCGACGCGACCAGGCGCTGGAGGGCCCCTTCGTAGTTCACGCCGCCCCCTCCCGGGCCAGGATCGAGCGCGCCGCCACCACCCCGGAAACGCTCGCCTGCATCAGGCCGCGGCTCACCCCCACCCCGTCCCCCGCACCGTACAGCCCGCCCACGGGCGTCTGCAGCGACGCATCCAGAGCGAGCCGGTTGGAGTAGAACTTGACCTCGGTCGCGTAGAGAAGGGTGTCCGGGCCCGACAGTCCCGGGCAGAAGCGGTCCAGGGCGTCCAGCGCCTCCACCAGGCCCACCACGTGGCGGTGCGGGAGGGCGAAGGCCACGTCGCCCGGGGCGGCGTCGTGCAGCGTCGGAGCCACGGCGGCCTCGGCGATCCGCTCCGGGGTCGATCGCCGGCCCGCGCGGAGGTCCACGAAGCGCTGCACGAGGACGCCGCCGGAGAGCAGGTTCGCCAGGCGCGCGATCGACTTCCCGTAGGCGATCGGGTCGTCGAAGGGATGGGTGAACGACGTCTTCACCAGGAGGGCGAAGTTCGTCGCCGCGCTCCTCGCGTCGGCGTACGCGTGGCCGTTGACGGTGAGGCAGTCGTCGTAGACCTCGTGGACCACCTCGCCCCGGGGGTTCATGCAGAACGTGCGCACCTCGTCGCCGAAGGTCGGGGCGGTGTAGTAGAGCTTCGCCTCGTACAGGGGCCCCGTGACCTCCTCCAGCACCGGGGCCGGGCACTCCACCCGGACCCCGATGTCGACGGGGTTGGGCCGGGTAGGGACGCCCAGCCCGGCGGCGACTTCCCGCAGCCACGGCGCCCCGAGCCGGCCCGGAGCCAACACCACCGCCTCGGCCGGTACCCGCTCGCCCCCGACCCGAACCCCGACGGCCCGTCCCCCCTCCACCTCGACGGCCTCGCACCTCGCCCCGAACCGGACCTCCGCCTTCCTCGCCACCTCCCGGTAGAGGCGACCCAGCACCTCGCGGCACACGTCGGTCCCCATGTGCCGCACCGGGTTGTCCACGAGCACCAGCCCCGCCGCCGAGGCCCGCCGGCCCAGGGAACGGGAGACCGCCCGGTCGGCTCCGTGGACCTTCTCCGGAGCCCCGTGGTCCCGGTAGACGCCGTCCACGTAGCCGATGAGGGGCGCCAACTCCGCGTCGGGCAACACCTCCGCGAGGAAGCCGCCGACCCGGGGCGAGAGGCTCAGCTTCCCGTCGCTGTAGGCCCCCGCGCCCCCCCACCCCGAGAGGAGGCGGCAGTGGACGCAGCGCCGGCAGCCGCTGCCGACCTCCCGCTGGGGGCAGCGGCGGTCGGGAAGCCCCTCCCCCATCTCCAGGAGCAGGACCCGGGCGCCGCCGAGGCCCAACTCCCGCGCGGCGAAGATGCCGGCGGCTCCGGCCCCCACGACCACCGCGTCCCACGCCCTCACAGGCGCCACCCCCGCATCTCCTCGAGGAACCCGTGATCGGTCAGGTCGGTGCGCACCGGGGTCACGGAGACGCAGCCGTGGCCGACGGCCTCCACGTCCGTTCCCACGTCCTCCTGCACGTACCCGAGTTCCTCCGCACCGATCCAGTAGTAGGCCCGGCCCCGGGGATCCAGCTTCTCCGCCACGCCGCTCCCGAAAACCCGCCTGCCCTGCCGGGTCATGCGGAAGCCCCGCAGTTCGGACCACGCCGTAACGTTCGGGACGTTGACATTGAGGAACGTTCCCTCCGGGAGCCCCCGCTTGCCCACGGCCTCGGCCACCGCGCGGGCGACGCGCCCGGCGACCTCGAAACGGAATTCCGAGCGGGCCACGAGGGAGACCGCGAAGCTCCGCACGCCGAACAACGTCCCTTCCAGGGCGACGCCCACGGTACCCGAGTAGGTGATGTCGTCTCCCAGGTTGCCCCCCTGGTTGATGCCGGACACCAGGAGGTCGGGCTTGTCGCGCAGGACGCCGTGGATGCCGAGGTGGACACAGTCGGTGGGCGTCCCGTCCACGCTGTACCAGTCGTCGCGCAGACGCTGGATGCGCAGCGGGCGGTGCAGGGTCACGGCGTGGCCGACGGCGCTCCGCTCCCGGTCCGGGGCCACGACCACGACCCGGCCCAGGGGTTCCAGGGCCGATGCGAGGGAGGCGAGGCCGGGCGCATGCACGCCGTCGTCGTTGCTGACCAGGATGAGCACGGACGTCCAGACGGAAAGGGGGGGCGGCACCTCGCTCGCGGGGGAAGACCGCGATCGGCTTCCCCACGGGCCCCTGCCCGGAGCCCCCCGGGGAGTCGCGGCGCCGGGGCGAACCAGGGCCTCAGGATATCCGATGGGGGGGCGCGATTCTACCCCCGGAGCCGGTGCCCCTCCACGCGGGATTCCCGGGAGTCGGCGGTTCCGGAGAACCCGCAGAACGCGTCGAAGGCGGCGCCGAGGGAATCCGGTCGGGCGCACCGGCACGGGCGCGCGTGCGCCACGGGGAGGGCGACGAACACCGAGGCCACCTCCTTGGGCCGCAGGCTGACCACCACGTCCCGCTTCATCCGGAGGCACGGGTGGCGCAACCCGACCCGAACGGCGGTGGGGACCTCCGCCATGGGGAGGCCGTCCGCCGAGAACCTTCCCTCCCCGTCGCACCGGGCCACCGCGAAGTGGTCCAACGTCACGGCGGGCGCGGGGCTCACCGGTCGCCCGTCCCCCTCTTCGACGGCCAGGCATCCCGCCAGTTGGTTGCCTGGAAGAACGGGGTAGCAGGACATCATCGCCAAGCGGAAGAGCTCCGCACCCGCGGCAGCCGCCCACGGGGAGCGCGGGTTGTCCCGGAGATGGCGGAGCAGGAACGACTCCCACTCGTCCCCCTGGGGTCTCGACGCGATCCCCAATTCGGACGCCAGCCACCGCGACTCCCTCTCCAGTCGTGAGCGGTCTTCCGGAAGGAGGAGGGGCCCGTGCGTCCCGAGGTTCACGCTGAAGGTGCCTTGCCCCCGCGACCCGGCCGGGCCGGAGGGGGGCCGATCCTCGAAGGGCAAGGGGGCGGCGGCACCGAGCCGCACGCCCAGCCTCTGGGCAAGCCCCAGCGGCTCCCGATACACCACCAGGCCCCGCTGCTCCACCACCGCATCCCCCACCACCAGGCACACCTGCACGGTGTCGAACTCCGCCACGGACCCGCCCTCGAGCACGAGGCCGATCCCGCGGTCGCTGACGTCGAGGGTCTTCGCGAGGTGTTCCTCCCCTCCTGGGGAAATCACGAGGGCCGTCAGCCGCGCCCGGTCCCGGGGCCACCGCCTCGCGTTGCCTCCTGCGCCGAACATGGAAAATCCGCTTCCTCCCTGGGGGCCCGGTCGGGGCCCTGGTGGCGTAGACCCGCCTGCGCTGCAACAAGCGGGCCGCACCGACCCGGCTTCCGCCGCCCTCCCCGAGCCCGGAGGGAAACGGGCGGAAGTTCCAGCCACGCGGGTGGGCAGTCTGGTGCCCGTGCGCGGAAGGACAGTAATTGGTTCCCTCTTCATGGAAAACCAATTCCACCCCGGGAAGGGCCCCGGCCGAGACGCCCCCGGCGGCGCGGCGGAGGAATGCGCGGCGGAGGACCCCGAAACGGGGAGAGGGGAGCCTACCGGCTCCCCTCTCCCCGTTCGTCCCGACCGTCCGGAGAGGCGGTCAGAGCTTGAAGAGCAGGTCGCTGTACGCGGGGACGGGCCAGAGGTCCCGCGGAGTCACCGCCTCCAGGGCGTCGATGTCCGCACGCAGCGCGGCAAGGGCCGGGACCACCTTCTGGCGGAATGCGGCGGCCTGCTTCTCCGCGCCGGAGGCCGCCTGGGCCTTCGCGGTCTCCTTCTCCAGCGCCGCCATCTTCTTGGTGGCCGACACGAGCAGGCCCGACACGTCGCGCAACAGGTCCTTCTGCACCCCTGCGTAGGTCCCGGACGCCTTCACCGAGTTCCCGAGCTCGGTCGTGTAGCGGACCACCGCCGGCACGTATTGACGACGCACCATCTGCACCGCGGTCCGTGCCTCGATGTTGATGTGCTTCGCGTACTGCTCCAGGTAGATGTCGTACCGGGAGTGCAGTTCCTCCTTGCTCAGCACGCTGTACTTCTCGAAGAGCTTCACCGCCTTCTTGGTCACGAAGGCCTTGAGGGCGTCCACGGTGTTGCCCACGTTGGGCAGTCCACGCTTCTCGGCTTCCTTCACCCACTCCTCGGAGTAGTTGTTGCCGTTGAACACGACGCGGCCGTGATCGTTCACCGCGTCGCGCACGATGGCCAGGATCTCGGCGTTGACGTCCTTCGCCTTCTCCAGGCGGGTGGCGATGTGGTCCAGGGCCTCCGCCACGATCGTGTTGAGCGCCACGTTCGGGCCCGAGATCGACTGGGAGGAGCCGACCATCCGGAACTCGAACTTGTTGCCGGTGAACGCGAAGGGCGAGGTCCGGTTGCGGTCGGTGTTGTCCTTCGGCAGGTCGGGCATCGTGTCGACGCCGATCTTCATGAACGCCGCCTCCTTGCGCCCGGTCTTCTCGCCCTTGGCCAGCTTGGTGATCACATCCGTGAGCTCGTCGCCGAGGAATGCCGAGATGATGGCGGGGGGAGCCTCGTTCGCGCCCAGCCGGTGATCGTTGCCCGAGCTGCCGCAGGTGGCGCGCATGATGTCGGCGTGGGTGTCCACGGCCTTGAGGAGCGCGCTCAGGAAGACCAGGAACTGGGCGTTCTCGTCCGGGGTCTGGCCGGGGTCGAGGAGGTTGACGCCCGTGTCGGTGGAGAGCGACCAGTTGTTGTGCTTGCCCGACCCGTTGATCCCCGCGTAGGGCTTCTCGTGGAGCAGGCAGACCATGCCGTGGCGCAGCGCCACCTTCTGCATGGTCTCCATCACCAGCTGGTTGTGGTCGGCCGCGATGTTGGTGGTCGAGAACACGGGCGCCATCTCGTACTGCGCCGGGGCCACCTCGTTGTGCTTGGTCTTCGAGCTGATGCCCATCTTCCACAGCTCGATGTCCAGGTCCCGCATGTACGCGGAGACCCGGTCCTTGATCGCCCCGAAGTACTGGTCCTCGAGTTCCTGCCCCTTGGGAGCCGGGGCCCCGAACAGGGTGCGCCCGCACGTCATCAGGTCGAGGCGCTCGAGGTAGTGCTCCTTCTCGACCAGGAAGTACTCCTGCTCGGGCCCCACGGTGGAGATGACCCGCGTCGCCGTGGTGTCACCCAGGGCCCGCAGCACGCGCAACGCCTGCTGGGACACCGCCTTCATGGAACGGAGCAGCGGGGTCTTCTTGTCCAGGGCCTCCCCCGTGTAGGAGTAGAAGGCGGTCGGGATGCACAGGGTGACGTTGCCGCCTCCGTCCTCCTTGAGGAAGGCCGGCGAGGTGCAGTCCCACGCGGTGTAGCCCCGGGCCTCGAAGGTCGCGCGCAGTCCCCCGCTGGGGAAGCTCGAGGCGTCCGGCTCGCCCTGGATCAGCTGCTTGCCGGAGAACTCCATGATGACCCCGCCGTCGTTGGTGGGCGCGATGAACGAGTCGTGCTTCTCGGCGGTGGAGCCGGTGAGCGGCTGGAACCAGTGGGTGTAGTGGGTGGCCCCCTTCTCGATCGCCCAGTCCTTCATGGCGTTCGCCACCACGGCGGCCACCTCGGGCTTGAGCGGCAACGCCCGGTCCACGGTCTCCTTGAGCGCCTTGTACGTCTCCTTGGGGAGCCTCTCCTTCATGGCCTTGTCGTTGAAGACGTTGGCCCCGAACAACTCCGGTACGTCGATGTGTCCCATGATCTGGTTCTCCTCGATGAGTGAAGGGCGGGAGTCGGCAGGCGGGGGAGTGTAGCACGGCGGGACGCGCAAGGGCAGGGCCGCGGGGGCGCCGGGTCGGGGACCGCCGGACGGCCCGTGAAAAAAAAGACGGGCGAGGCCCGAAGGCCACGCCCCAAGGGAATGGGTCAACCAACTCCTCTACCGGTACCTCTTCCTCCGTACCCGCGCGCAAGGCCCCCGCCGGGAACTCACCGGCCGGCCGACCTGCACGCCTTCAGGCAAGACTGCAACCGCTCCGAGCCCGCCTCCACGCACTGGCCCCTCGCGGAGGGCGTGACCAGGTGCGGGTCGTGGTTGTCGATGCACAGGTCCACCCAGGTCCGGTGCTGGTCCCGGCACTGCTCGCGGCACTCCTTGCGCGGGTCCGCCTGTCGATCCGGGTTCCCGGCCGCCGCCCACCCCGCGGACGCCAACCCGATCGCCAGCACGCCCACGACTCCCACGAAACGAACGGTCGACATCACCGGCCCCTCCTCTTCGGGCGGCTTCGCAAAGCCGCGCGGCTTCCGGACCCCGGGGGTCATGCAAGATCTCTTCCCGCGGCCCGGGCCACGCTCCCGCGCCGGAAATCTTCAACGACTACGAGACGTTGAGAAAGAGGATGCGCCCCGGGAAGGGCCGCGGTGCGGGACCCCGGTGGGAAAACCCCTTCCGTCAAGCGGCACCGAAGGTACGACTCCCCCGCCCGGCCGTCTCTACCGCCGGGCGTTCCTCCGCACGCACTCTTCGAGCTCGCTCTCGGTGAAGGGCTTCCGCAGCAGCGGAACCGAGGGGGCGGCCTGTGCCGCCAGGTCGTCCCGTCCGCTCATGAAGACGACCGGGAGTTCCGGCACCGTCGCCCTGAGGACCTGATGGATGCTGGCCCCCGGGAGCTCGGGCAGCATCAGGTCGAGCAGGACCAACCCCAGTTCGTCCGCGTTCTCCCGCACCGCCTCCAGGGCCTCCAGGCCCGTCCGGGCCCACAGGACCCGGCCCCCGCCGCGGGTCAGCAGGTCGGTGACCAACCGGGCGATGTCTTCCTCGTCCTCGACGACGAGGACGGCGCCGTCGACGCGTCTTCCCCCTTCGCCCGCCTCCTCGGAGCGGGAGGAGGCGAACCGGTCCGCGGCGGCCTGTGCACACGCGGGGAGCCGGAAGGTGAAGGTGGAGCCCCGCCCGGGCTCCGAGTCGACGGTGAGGGATCCCCCCATCTCCCTCGCCGTCGCGAAGGCCATGGGGAGCCCGAGCCCGACACCCCGGCCCCTGCGCTTGGTGCTGAAGAAGGGCTGGAACACCCGGTCCTGGAGGTCCTTGGGAATGCCCTCGCCCGTGTCGCCCACGCGGATGAGGACCCACTCGTCCCCCCCTTCGCCACGCTCCCGCTCCGCGCGAAGGGTCAGGGCGCCGCCGGCAGGCATCGCATCCCGGGCGTTCAGGCACAGGTTGAGCAGCGCCGTGGTGAGAAGGCCGCGATCCCCCAGGACCCGGGGGATGTCCCCGCCCGCGTCGAAGGTCACGGAGACCGTCTTGGGGCACGCCCGCTCGACGAGGACGCGCATCTGCGCCAGTTCGTGCCGGAGATCGATGGGGCCGAGCCGGGCGGGCGACTGGCGGGCCACCGCCAGCAGTTGGCGGGTCACATCGCCGCCCTGCTTGCACAGGTCCTGGATTCGCTCGAGTTCGCGCCGGACCTGCTCGGGGCTCGCATCCTCCAACCGCGCGGCCCAGGAGCACGCCAGCACGGCTCCGAGCAGGTTGTTGAAGTCGTGGGCGACCCCTCCCGCCAGGCGCCCCACGGCCTCGAGAGCCTGGCTGTGCCGGAGGGTCTTCTCGAGTTGCTCCTTCTCCCGTTCCGCCCGCCTTCGGGCTTCGATGTCCCTTTCCAGCTCCGCCTTGGCCTCCTCCAGCTGCGCGGTCCGCTCCGATACGCGCCGTTCGAGCTCTTCCCGAGCCCGCTGCAGTTCCTCCTCGGCCTCCTTCCGGTCCGTGATGTCCCGGGAGACCCCGACCACGCCGACCACCCGTCCTTCCCCGTCGCGGAGGGGGTTCTTCACGGACAGCATGATGCGCCGGTCTCCCCCGAGCTCGATCGCGTCCTCCGACATCACGGCCCGGCCCCCCTCCATCACCTCGAGGTCGTTTCCCCGGATGAAGGCCACGACATGCGGCGGGAAGAAGTCCTCGTCGCGCAATCCCAGGACCTCGGCCGGCGTCCTCCCCACCAGGGCCGAGCCCGCGCTGTTGGTCAGGCGGTACACGCCGTCGCGGTCCTTCATGTAGATGGCGTCGGTGGAGCTCTCGATGATGGTCTCCAGCAGGGCCAGGTTCTCCCGAACCCGCTCCGCCTCCCGCTTCCGCTCCGTGATGTCCGTCACCACCGAAACGAACCCCACCACGGCACCCTGCGGATCGCGCCGGTAGTTCCAATCGACCCGGAGGTCGATCACCCGACCGTCCTTGGTGCAGCCCTTCCCGAACCAGGGCGTGGGCGGCGGCTGCTCCCGGACCAGCTCCCCGAGGTAGGCGAGGAGCTGTCTCCCGTCTTCCTCCGAGGGAGCGAAGAGGGCGACCGAACGGCCCGCCACCTCCCCGTCCCCATAGCCGTAGATCCTCTGGTGGGCGGGATTCGCGAACAGGATCGTGCCGTCGGCCGAGAGCTCCTCGATGGCATAGGGAACCGTCTCGACCAGCAGGCGGAAGCGGTCGTGGGCCTCCTGGAGCTCCTCCGTCCTCGCGCGGAGAAGCCCTTCCGGGTCGGAGCGCTGCGGTTCCGGCTCCCGCCCCCCGCCCCCCCCCCGCGGCGCGGCCTCCCCGGCACCCGGGGCCACGGAGGTGTCGGACACGCCCTCGGGTGCCGCGCCCGCCCGGCGAAACCGGGCGACCTCGTCCTCCAGGGCTGCGAGGCGCTCGAGAAGCGCCTCGCGAGTGGGATCACCGTTCATCGCCCTGCACTTCCCTCCCTCCGCGAAGCACCCCCGGCGACCGCGTTCCGGCGGCGGCCCCCCGCCGGGCCACCGCGCCGCCTTCGGGCCCCGGGATGCCCCGGCCCGCGAAGCGGGCTCACGGTTCCAGGACCTCCCGGTACTTCTCGGGAATCATGGGCTCGGCGAGCATGCCCATGTTGGGCACGGGGTACCGGAAGGCCCCCTGCTCCCGCACGTACTCCAACCCGAGGATCAGCGACTCGAACTTCGACCGCGGGGCCGCAAACGACATCTCGTGGTCCTGCGTGCCCGCGAACACGCGCTCTCCGGGCCCCGGCACCATGTAGGTGCACGCGTCGGCCTGAGCCACGGCGGCCAGCCACGTGGAGCAACCGTAGCGCCCGCTGCTCGTGGCCTGCAAGCCCGGCCCGTGGCCGAAATTGGCCGCCTGGATCAGGGTCAGGACCTGGGCCGGGGTGCCGTAGGCGACCACCAGGTCCGGGACGAACTCGCACCGGCCCAGCGGAGACAGCCAGACCTGTTCGACGGAGCCGACGGGCCACCGGGCGTAGGACGCCTCCATCTTCCTCGCGCACTCGGGGTCGTCCTGGTAGAAGACGCCGAGCGTGCCCTCCAGCAGCCTGTCGGGCGCCACATGACCCAGGAAGACCTGGGGCAGGGGGCAGGCGTGGTCCTCCGAGCCAAAGCCGACGGTCCATCCAAAGGTTCTCGCCAGGCTCATCCCCTGACACACCGCCAGCCGGTGCCCGAGGTGGGCGACGGGGCTCTTCATCCTGGCGGGGGCCCTGTCCCCCGCCTTCGCCAACTTCACGCCCACCGGCGAAGTGGCGAGGCGGCAGTGCCTGTCCAGCGCGTCGCGAAGGCGGGTCGTCAGGTCGTCCATGGATCCGTCTCCTTCCGTCTCGGGCACCCGTGCCGATTCTCCCCACGTGTATACCCCAAACGCCCGGCGGAGCGCTCGCGTCCGCCGCGTCTTCCTCCGACCAGAAAAATGGCCGTGCGCCCTTGCGCCTCCCGGAGGCCGGGTTACCCTGCCGCGACAGGGCTTTCGCCGGAGGACTTCGTTGAGCGCCACGGTCCACAATTCCTACACGTCCGAGGTCATCGGGGCTTCGTTCCTGGACACCTGGCAGCAGATGCTCGACCTGGTGGCGCAGTTGATGAAGATGCGCGCCGCGCTCATCACCCGCCGGGACACAGAGGACCTGGAGATCTTCCTGAGCAGCCGCGGCGAAGGCAACCCGTTCCGGGCCGGAAAGCACGAGCCCCTCGTCGGGCCCAGCCGCTACTGCGAGTGGGTGATCCAGGAGCAGCGCCCCCTGGTGGTGCCCGATGCACGCATCGACCCCGTGTGGAAGCACGGCGTCGGCGCGGCCGCGGGGTTCGTGGCCTACGTGGGGCTTCCCATCCGCACGCCGGAGGCGCAGTGCTTCGGCACCATCTGCGTCCTGGACACCAAGGCGCACCCGTACTCCGAAACGGAAATGGCGCTGCTGACCCGCTTCCGGGACCTCGCGGAGGCCCACCTGGCGGTGGTCTACGAGCGGGAGCGGGCCGCCCAGCGGGAACGCGACCTCGACCGGCTGACCCAGTTGCTGCCCATCTGCACGTTCTGCAAGTCCGTGGAGAACGACGACGGGACCTGGGTGTCGGTGGAAAACTACCTGGACGACCGGGTGCGCGACCGCCTGACCCACGGCATGTGCCCGCGCTGCTACGAGGCCAAGATGGCCCCGTACCGCAAGGAAAAGGCGCTGGCCTGACGGAGGCCCGTATCCGGGCCTGCCCCCCTCCCCGCAACGCCGCCCCTTCCCCGCACGCCGTCACACCGCTCACCGGCTGGCAGACCCATGCGTGATCTC
>CAZJSF010000054.1:13399-16742 GCA_964548515.1 uncultured Thermodesulfobacteriota bacterium | reverse complement strand
CCCGCCCGGACCCGGCCGGTCCGGGCGGGGCTTCTTTCGCTCTCCCGAATCAGTCCTCGCGTTCCACCTTCTTCGCAACCAGGAAGCCGTTCTCGTCGATCACGCCCTGGACCTCCACGCGGTCTCCCGACCGCAGATCCTCGATCCCCTCGCCTTCAAAGGTCGCGGCCCGGGCGTCCACCACCAGGTGCTCCAACGTGAACTGGGCGTTCGCCACGTCCACGAAGCCGACGACTCCCTCGACCTCCACCCGCCGGCCCGCGGGCAATCCCTTCACGACTCTCACGACACTGGCCTGCAAGGTCTCGCCGCCCTGCTCCAGCACGCCCCGCACCTCCGCCCGATCCCCGTTCTCCGGGATGCCGGCCGGGAAATCGGTGGCCGCCGCATCGAACACGACCAACCGGCCGTCCACTCGGAACGTACCGTCCTCCACCGAGAAGTCGGAAACCGAGCCGGTGATCTGGACCTCGCGGGCAGGATCGAACCGCCCCTTCACCCGGAGATAGGTGGCCCGGACCGTGCCGTCGGTCTCCACCAGACCGCTGACCTCCACCAACGCACCGTCCGAGAGTTCCTCCCCCTCGGGTCCGCTCTCCACCACCGCCCCCGGAGACAGGGACACCGGCCGGTTCAACACGGCGAAGGGTCCCGCGGAGGGGTCCCCGGCCACCGGGCCCTCGACCTCCTTCACGTACTCGATGCGCTCCGCAACGCCCGGCACGAACCCCAGGGGCGTGGGAGGGGCGTCGGGCTCGTAGGTGCCCGTGACGAGGACGACCATGCCCACCCGCAGGTCCCCCTCGGCCACCGCGGCACCGTCCTTCTCGATGACCGTGTCGTCGGCGACCTGGAACTCGATGCCGTTCACGATGACGCTGCCGAAGCCTGTCACGGTCCCCCGAGCCGCCACGCCCGTTCCGCCGATCCCACCTCCCGGGCCATCCCCGGAAGCGGTCGTCGTGGCCTGCCCGCAGGCCGCCAGGAGGCCGAGCAGCGCCCAGGCCGTCCACCGCGCGATTCCCTTGCGCGTGTTCATCGGGATGCCTTCCTCCCCCTGCCGGTTCGCGGCGCGCGCGCTTCCAACTCCCGGCTCGGGGGCTCCGGTTCCTCGTGCCAGTAGATCCCCAGCATCACCCGCGACGTCTCCGCCGGCGCGCCTTCCTGGTACCCCCGCCGGATCCTCTCGGCGAGGACCCGGTCGAGCAACTCCAACAGGCGCTGGCCGTCGGCCGACGCCAGGTCGCGGACGCCCGACACCTCTCCCGCCGGCACGCCCTCGTACGCCACGCGGCGCTGGAACCAGCGCTCCCCACCGTCCGCCTGCAGGTTGTGGTCGATGGTCTCCACGAGGGCCGCCACATCGTGTCCCAGGATCGCGAGGCGCCCGGCCTCGGCGGAGTCTCCGGCGGGCACGTAGGCCCGGCTGCGGAGACGCACGTCGCCGTCGCCGTCTCGCTCCACGGTGCCCACCCGCAGCAACTCGTCCAGCACCGCCCGGGGCGTGACGTCCCCCCCGAAGCGGACCACGAGTTCCGAGAACGACGGGCTCTGCCCCTCGAAGGGCAGCGCGCGGGGCTGCCCCCCCGGCTCGCAGAACTCGCTATCCCGGACCCACGCCGACACGATCCGCGCCGCCCGGTTGAACCGCTCGATCTCTCCGTCGGCGCCCGGCTCCGGCAGCTGCCGCAGGCGCAGCACCTCCTTCCGGGAGAGCCCCGTGAGCACGGAGACGCGTGAGTGAGTCTGCTTGCGCCCCGGGATGGGGAATTCCCGGGCGGCCACCTCCGCGTAGGTCCAGCGCGCCAGTTCGGAGAACGCCGGGTAGGGCACGCCGTGGCGCAGCAGCATCTTCACGAGAGGCCGCAGGATGCGAATGACGGCTGCGAGGAGGAGTTTGGGGGGCGCCATGGCCTCGGTTGCGCTGTCCCCCGCCGGAGCAGCGGGGGAATTTTCGTTATTTTGGGAGAATATTCCCAAGAACGGGGAGGCTGTCAAGGATAAAAATGACCGGTTCGGTCAGGTTCGGACCGCGTCGCTCCCGTTGCGCGGCCGCCCCGTCGTCCCGGGTACGGACGAAGGACGCCGGCTGCCGGTCGTGGTGGGGGCGGGATGCCGTAGAGGAGGCAGTGGGTGGAACGCTCGACGCCTCAGCCGGCGAGCAATGTGGGGGGGTCCAGGAGGAAGACGAGCCGCCCGTCGCCCAGGACGCTGTAGCCGGAGAGGCCGCGCAGGGCCTTCAGCGGACCGCGGAGCGGCTTGATGAAGAGGTCCTCCTCCTTGAGGAACGCGTCCACGGCCAGGGCGACGACCCCCGCCCCGGTCTGGGTCAGGACGAGGGGCACCCGTTCGAAGCGCTTTCGCCCCTGGAGACGGAGCACCCGGGCCAGGCTCAGCATGGGCACCTGCCCCTGCTCGGTCAGGAGAACGTGAGCGCCTTCCTTCTTCCGGACGTCCCGCGCCTGGGCTTCGACGGTTCGGACCACGGCGGACGTCGGGAGGCCGAGAACGCTCTCGCCGACACTCACCAGCAGCACGGGCACGATCGCCACGGAGAGGGGCAGGCTGACACGGAACTCGGCTCCCGTGCCCGGCGTCGAGGAGAGCTCGATGGTGCCGCCCAGGGCCTCCACCCTGGTCTTCGCCACGTCCAACCCGACGCCCCGGCCGGAGAGCTCGGAGACCGCAGTCCGGGTGCTGAAGCCGGCACGGAACAGGCATGCGAAGATCTCCGCATTGGCCATCCGCCGGCTGTCCTCGTCGCGGAACAGTCCGATCTCCACCGCCTTCTTCCGGACCGCCTCCACGTCGATGCCGCGACCGTCGTCGGCCACGGTGATCTCCACCCGGTTGCGGGCGCGGGCGGCCCCCAGCCGGATCACGCCCTTGGGCGGCTTGCCCCGCTGGCGACGCTCTTCGGGAGCCTCGAGGCCGTGGTCCAGGGCGTTGCGCAGGAGGTGCACGAGGGGATCGGCGATGTGGAGGAGGATCGACTTGTCCATGCCGATCTCCTCGCCGAAGATCTGGAGCTGCACCTCCTTGCCGAGGCGGGAGGCCTGCTCGCGCACCACGCGCCGGAGCGCGCCCGTCACCAGGGAGAAGGGCAGCATCCGAAGGCCCATCACACGCTCGTGGAAGGCCCGCACGTGGTTCCCCAGCCGGTTGATCTCCTCCTTCAGGAGCTCGGATTCCAGGGGGCGGGCCGTGGTCTCGAGGTTGCCGCGGCAGATCGTCATCTCGCCGAGGAGGTCCACGAACTCGTCCAACAGGGCCACGGGCACCTGGACGGTCTCCGGCAGCCGCACCCGCTCGCCTTCCCCCGGTTCCTCCCCGGGCTCCTCGA
>CAZJSF010000054.1:0-13389 GCA_964548515.1 uncultured Thermodesulfobacteriota bacterium | reverse complement strand
GGTTCCTCCGGCCCGGGTTCGGTCGGCTGGTCCGGGAGTTGGGACGGGGAGGGCTCGGGCGGCTCCTCCGGCAGATCGAGCTCGATGCCCTCGCCGGGGAACTCGAGCCCGGAGACCTCGGTGAGGGTCTCGTAGAGGAGCTCCACGTCCGCCCGGCCGACCCCGTGGAGCGTGAGCTCGAGCTGTGACACCGGGATGCCCCTCAGGATGTCGGTCTCGGCCGGCTCCGAGGAGACGTCCGGGTCGAGTTCGCGGAAGCGCAGAAGCACCAGATAGGCCCGGGCCGATGGAGACCCGCAGTCCGGGGCGATGAGGATGCGCACCCGCAGGCCCTCGGGCTCCCGACGCCGCTCCACGGAACCGAGCAACTCCTCGAGGTCCGACCAGTCCACCTCCGCGTCGCTCCCGGCCGCCACCTTGTCGCGCATTTCCGCCAACCGGTCGCAGACCCGCAGGCACAGGTCCTTGGCGCTGTCCGGCGCCGTCCCCCCCGCCTGCCGCCACCGGTCGAGGAGGTCCTCCATCCGGTGGGCGAGCTGCGCCATGGGCCCGTACTCCATGGACGCCGCCATGCCCTTGAGGCTGTGGATCTGGCGGAAGATCTCGTCCACGTCGCGGCGGCCCAGCGGCCCCCGGCCCAGGAGACGCTCCTCCACCGCCTGGAGGTGCTTGGCGCTCTCGTCGAGGAAGAGCTGTCGGTACCGCTCCATCTGCACGGGGCCTACCTCGGGCGCTTGAGCGCCTTTTCCACTGCGTCGAGCAGCTTGTCGGCCTGGATCGGCTTGAGGACGTAGTCGCGGGCACCGAGGCCGATGGCCTGCAGGATGGTCTCCTCGTCGCTGATCGAGGAGCACACGATGACCCGGGCCTCCGGGTCCAGCGCACGGATCTTCCGCAGGGTCTCGATCCCCCCCTGGCGGGGCATCACCAGGTCGACCGTCACGAGGTCGGGCCGCTCCGCCTCGAAGAACTCGACGCCCTGCACGCCGTCCTCGGCTTCGGCCACCACCTCGTGGCCTGCGGTCTTGAGGATCTCGCAGATCTGTCGACGCATGAAGGGGGCGTCGTCCACCACGAGCACCCGGGCCTTGGGTCCGCCGAGTTCCACGTCACAGCCTCCGGGCGAGTTCCGAAAGGAGGGCGTCGAGGTCCAGGACGTGGATCCGACGACCCTCGGTCTCCAGGGTGTGCCTCAGGTAGGGCCCGTCCCACCGCCCCAGCACGTGGGACAGGCGCATGCGCTCCAGGGGGGTCAGAAGGCCGTGGGTCCGCTCCACGAGCAGCCCGAGTATCGCATCCTGCCAGCCGACCACGACGATCACGGAGCGCAGCGGGTCGAGACGCGGCTTCCGGCGCAGCAGGGAGGCCAGCGCGACCACGGGCAGGAGTTCGCCGTGGTGGTTCAGTGCCCCGAGGAACGGCGCAGGGCGCCCCGGAATGGACGCGGGCTCGCGGTACTCGACCACGGTGCGCACGCGCTCGACCTCGAGGCCGAACTCCTCGCCCTCGACCCCGATCACCAGGTAGGAGCCGGCGGCGGCGTCCAACTACGCAGCCTCCTCCGGGAGCTGGAAACGCTCCACCCGGCGGTTCAGGTCCTCGGCCATCTCGCTCAGCCGCATCGCCGACTCGGCCATGTCCTCCATGGCCGCGGTCTGGTGCTCGATGGTGGTCGAGATCTCGTGGGCCGCGGACGCGTTCGACTCGGCCACGGTCTCCACCTCGCGCACGAAGGCCGCGATCTTCCGGCTCCCCTCCACCTGCTGGCCCGCGAGCCGGAGGGTCTCCTCCATGCGTCTCGTGTTCTCGGAGACCACCGCCGTGATCTCCTCCAGCGCGTTCCCCGCCACGCCCAGGCCCTCCCGGCCGTCGGAGACCCTCTTGGTGGTTTCCTCCATCCGTCCGCGTACCCGCCGGCTCTCCTCGTCCAGTTGGGAGAGCACGGCCGTGATCTGGTCGGCGCTGCGCTCCGCGCTGTCGGCGAGCTTGCGGATCTCGCTGGCCACCACCGCGAAGCCCTTGCCCTCCTCTCCCGCCTTCGACGCCTCGATGGCCGCGTTGAGCGCGAGCAGGTTGGTCTGGCGACTGAGGTTGGTGATGACTTCGGCGAACCGGTGCACCTGCTGGATCCGTTCGGAGAACGCCACGAAGACGCGGGCGGAGTCCTCCAGGGACTGGAGCACGGACGCGAGCTGGTCGAACGCCTGCCGGGCGGTCCCGCTCCCGGCCTGCGCCTTGCTCTCGGCCGTGCGCGCCGACTCGGCGGCGTCCCGGCACGTGCCCGAGATGCCCTCCAGGCCCTCGTCGAGGTCACGGAACAGGGCGGCCATCCGCTCCACCCCGCCCTTCTGCTGCTCGACGCTCCGAGCGACCTCCTCCATGGTCACCGAGATCTCCTCGGAACTCGCGTTGATCTCCTCCGCCGTGGCCGACAGGTTCTGGGCGGAGCCCGCCACGTCGAGGGACGTGCGCATGATCTGCGCCACCATCTGACGCAGGTTGGTGAGCATGGTGTTCACCGCGGCCGCGAGGTCGTCGAACTCGTCGGTGACCGGGCGGTTGCCGAGGTTCACCGCCTCGCGCAGGTCCCCCTCGGCGATGGAACGGGTGGCCTTCAGGAGCCCGCCGACGCTGCCGGTGAGCCGGCGGGAGAAGAAGCTCCCGATGGCCAGCCCCACGGCGATGGCCGCCAAGGGCGGGATGATGCCCCGGGCCCACTCGGGCAGGTCCGCGTGGGAGAGCAACTGCGGAACCACCACCGCGAGCGCGATCACCACGATCAGTCCGAGGATGAACTTGTAGCCGATCTCGATCCGCATCTCGTCGCCTCATCGGTTGAGACCCCGGGGCCGTACACGCCCCGGCCGGCGCGCGCAGTCTATCACCTTACGGGCGGGGTCCCAACAGGGGGAAGCCCCGGAACTCCTTAGGGTTTCCGTTTTGACACGGCGGAACGCCGACGGTTATAGTTCGGCTTCCCTCGGAGGCAAGCCGTGAAGCGCCCGCCCGACGCGAGAACTCTGGCCCTAGAGGCCCTCCAGGCCGTCGAGCGACGCGAAGCCTTCGCGGACGCCGTGCTCGACGGCGTGCTGCGCCGGAACCCGGGGCTCGCCCCCGCGGAGCGGTCCCTCGCGACGCAACTGGTCTACGGGGTCCTCCGGTGGCGCAACCGACTCGACGCCCACCTGTCATCCGCGGCCTCCCGCCCGCTGGGCGGGGTTCACCCGCTCCTCCTGCAGATCCTCCGGCTGGGCGCGTTCCAGATCCTCTTCCTCGACCGGGTCCCGGACCGGGCCGCGGTCAACGAGGCGGTGGAACTGGCCCGCCGAAAGGGGATGGCCCATACGACGGGTTTCGTCAACGCGGTGCTGCGCCGGGTGGCGGCCGGGGGCCGGGACATCCCCCTGCCCGAGGGTGCCGCCGACCGGCTCGCCCTCCTTTTCGGCTGTCCGGCCTGGCTGGTTGAACGCTGGATCGGGGAGCACGGCCCCGAGGGAGCCGAGCGCCTGTGCCGCGCCGCCTCGCGGATTCCCCCGCTGTGGCTTCGGCTGGACACGTCGCGGATGTCTCGCCGGGAAGCCGTGACGACCCTGGCCGCCGAGGGCGTCGAGGCCGTGCCGGGGACCCGGTCACCCGAGGCGCTGTGGCTGCCGGCGGGCGGGGCGCCGTCCGAGATCTCCCTGGTCGGGCGCGGCCTCGCCGTCGTGCAGGACCAGGCCAGCCAACTGGTGGCCCACCTGGTCGCCCCACAGCCCGGGTGGAGGATTCTGGACGCCTGCGCCGGGCCGGGCTTGAAGACGACCCACCTCGCCGCCCTGGCGGGGCCCGAGAGCCGGGTGGAGGCGCTCGACATCCACCCCCACAGGACGCGGCGGGTCCTGGAACTGGCCGACCGCCTGGGGTACACCGGAGTATCCGCGCAGACCGCGGACGCAAGGCAGTACAGGCCGGACGAACCGTTCGATGCGGTGCTCGTGGACGCGCCGTGCTCCGGCCTCGGGGTGCTCGGCCGGAACCCCGAGGCCAAGTGGCGCCGCGACCCCGCATCCCTGGAGGATCTCCCGCGCCTGCAGGGCGAGTTGCTGCGCAACCTGGCCGATGCCGTGCGACCGGGGGGGGTGCTCGTGTACGCCACCTGCACGACGCTGCGGGCGGAGAACGAGTCCGCCGTCGACTCCCTCCTCGCGGAACGCCCGGATTTTCGCTGTGAACCTCCGCCCCCGGGGGGCGCGGCTTGGGAAGGCCTCGTGACGGAGGAAGGCTTCCTCCGGACCTATCCCGAGGCGTGCGAGGCCGAAGGCGCCGAAGCCCTGGACGGCTTCTTCGGGGCACGCCTGCGGCGGCGGGGATCGACGTGAGACGTCCGCTCCTCCTCCTCGTCTACGGGGCCCTCGCCGTCGCGGTAGCCCTCCTCGGCGCCTACCTCGCCGTGGCGCTCCTCGTGGAGCGGGCACCGGAGGTGAAGGTGCCGGCCGTGGTGGGGCTGAGTCTGTCCGAGGGGCTGGACGCGCTGGCCGCCGCCGAACTCGACCTGGAGGTACGGGGCTTCCTGTACGACGACGCCGTGGCGGAAAACCACATCGTGCGGCAACGCCCGGAGGAAGGGCAGATCGTGAAGGCGGGGCGCGCGGTGGGCGTGGTGCTCAGCCGGGGTCCCGAGCGGCACCCGGTGCCAGACGTGCGGGGCATCTCCCTGGAGGACGCGCGGATCCTGCTCGAGGAGGCGGGGCTCGTCCCCGACGTGGCGGTGCGGTTGCCCCGCGGCCCCCGGGGCGCGGTGGTGGCCCAGGGAGTGGAACCGGGCGTTCCGCTGCCGCGGGACGGCAAGGTCCCCCTGGTCGTCAGCTCAGGCCCTCGCCCGGTGCTGCTGCGCTCCCCCCGCCTGGAGGGCCGCTCCCTGGAGGACGCACTTTCCCTGCTCGACGACCTCGGCCTCCGCCTCGGTCGCGTCGAGGAGGTCCGCCTGGACGACCCCGAGCGCCAGGGCAGGGTGGTCGGGCAGGAACCCCTGGCGGGCTTCCCGGTCCAGCGGGGGAGTCCGATCGTCCTCTCGGTGGCGGGCGCGGCGTCGTTGGGCCCCCCCTCCCGGGCCCTGTGGATCTCGCGGAAGCTGCCTCCGGGGTTCTCGCGCCGCCGCGTCGAACTGATCGTGGAGGCGGGGACGCGTTCCTGGGTTCTGGCCGACGAGTGGCTCCCCAGCGGCGACACGTTCCAACGCTGGGTGCCCCTGCGATCCGGTGAAGCGGTCCGCCTGCGGATCGACGGAGAAGAGGTCACGGCGGTCCACTAGCGCGAGCCGGCACCGCGGGGGGGGGAGAGAACGTCCCTCGGGGCGTCCCCCGCTGTCCTCGCCGCGCGGCCGGGTCGACCCGGCGAACATCTGTGGCGAAACGGCCGCACACCCGGCGGAACCCGGGGGCGGCCGATCCAAGTCAGGAGGTCCCATGCCCGTCATCGCACCGTCCATCCTGTCCGCAGACTTCAACCGACTCGGGGAGGAGGTTCTCGCGATCGACCGGGCGGGAGCCGACTGGGTCCACGTGGACGTCATGGACGGGCGCTTCGTCCCGAACCTCACGGTGGGCCCGCCGGTGGTGAAGGCGATCCGCCTCGCCACCCGCAAGCCCCTGGACGTGCACCTGATGATCGTGGAGCCGGAGCGCTACGTCGAGGCCTTCGCGACGGCCGGGGCCGACGTGATCACGGTTCACGCCGAAGCGTGCCCGCACCTGCACCGCAGCCTCCAGCAGATCCGTTCCCTCGAGCGGCAGGCAGGCGTCTCCATCAACCCGGCCACCCCCGTGGCCGCGGTCGAGCACGTCCTCGAACTCGCGGACCTCGTCCTGGTGATGAGCGTCAACCCCGGCTTCGGGGGCCAGGAGTTCCTGCCGCTGGTCCTGCCGAAGATCGCGGCGCTCAAGGCCGCCATCGACGCGCGGGGGCTCAAGACCCGGATCGAGGTGGACGGAGGGATCACCCACGAGACCATCGGTCCCTGCCTCCGGGCGGGAGCCGACACCTTCGTGGCGGGTTCCTACGTCTTCGGCGCCACGGACTACGCGGCCGCCATCCGCCGGCTCCGGGAGGCCTGCATGGCGGCCTCTGCAGAGGCCTGATCGGCGGGGAATGCCCTTGACGCCCGCAGACCGCCTCCTGATAAGGTAACGGGCTTTCGCCGGCCGGCAGGTCGCCGCGCCGCACTCACCCGAGAAGGACCCGATGGACTACAAGGCTACGCTGAACCTGCCGAAGACCGAGTTCCCCATGAAGGCCGACCTGGCCCGGCGGGAGCCGGAGATGCTTCGGCTGTGGGAGACCGAGGAACTGTACGGCGCCGTGCTCGCAGGCAGCGCGGAGCGCCCGCCCTTCATCCTCCACGACGGCCCGCCCTACGCCAACGGGCACATCCACATGGGGCACGCGGTCAACAAGATCCTCAAGGACATCGTGGTGAAGTCCCGCACGATGGCGGGGTATCACGCGCCCTACGTGCCCGGCTGGGACTGTCACGGCCTCCCCATCGAGCACCAGGTGGAGAAGGAACTCGGCAAGGGCAAGGAGGGGCTGGGCAAGGCCGAACTGCGCCGGCGGTGCCGCGAGTACGCCCAGCGCTTCGTGGACGTCCAGAGCCGGGAGTTCCAGCGCCTGGGCGTGTTCGGCACGTGGGAGTCCCCGTACCTCACCATGAGCTACGCCTACGAGGCCCAGATCGTGCGGGAACTGGGGCGGTTCATGGAGTCCGGCGCGGTGTACCTCGGGAAGAAGCCGGTGTACTGGTGCACCTCGTGCCGCACGGCCCTGGCCGAAGCCGAGGTGGAGTACGCCGACAAGACGAGCCCGAGCATCTACGTGAAGTTCGCCCTCGAGGACGACCCGGCCGACATCCACCCGGCCCTGGCCGGCAAGCGGGTCAGCGTGGTCATCTGGACCACCACGCCGTGGACGATCCCGGCGAACCTCGCCGTGGCACTGAACCCCGAGTTCGAGTACGGGGCCTACGAGGCGCCGGCCGGCTCCGGAGAAGTGCTGATCCTGGCCCGCCGACTCGCGCCGGTGGTCATGGAGGCCGCCGGGATCGGCGAGTGGACCGAGATCGCCGGCGTAGACCCGCGAGCCCTGGAGAACCGGCACGCGCGTCACCCCCTCTACGACCGACCGAGCCTGATCATCCTCGGAGACCACGTCACCCTCGAGGCGGGGACCGGAGCCGTGCACACGGCGCCCGGGCACGGACAGGAGGACTACGAGGTCGGCCAGCGCTACGGCCTCGACGCCTACGCGCCCGTGGACGATCAGGGCCGCTTCACGGCCGAGGTCGGCCCCTTCGCGGGGATGGACGTGTTCGCGGCGAATCCGGAGGTGAACCGGGCCCTGGGGGAAGCGGGCGCGCTGCTCCGGGAGGAACGGGTCGCCCACTCCTACCCGCACTGCTGGCGGTGCAAGAAGCCGGTCATCTTCCGCTCCACGCGCCAGTGGTTCGTCTCCATGGACAAGACCGGGCTCCGGCAGCGGGCCCTGGACGAGATCGACCGGGTGGAGTGGATCCCGCACTGGGGCCGGGACCGGATCCGCAACATGATCGCACAGAGACCCGACTGGTGCATCTCCCGGCAGAGGGCCTGGGGCGTCCCGATCGTGGCCGCCCACTGCGGGGACTGCGACAGCGTCTACATGAGCGGCGACCTCGCCGAGCGCGCGGCCGGCCTCTTCGAGGCGGAAGGCGCGGACTGCTGGTTCGAGCGGCCCCTCTCCGACTTCCTCCCGCCGGGGGCGGCGTGCCCCGCGTGCGGCGGCACGCGCCTGGAGAAGGAGGAGGACATCCTCGACGTCTGGTTCGACTCCGGCGTGTCCTACGCGGCGGTCTGCGAGGCACGTCCCGAGTTGAGGAGCCCCGCGGACCTCTACCTCGAGGGCTCGGACCAGCACCGGGGCTGGTTCCACTCGAGCCTGCTGGCCTCGGTGGGCACCCGCGCCGTGGCGCCCTATCACGCCGTGCTGACCCACGGGTTCGTCGTGGACGGCCAGGGCAAGAAGATGTCCAAGAGCCAGGGCAACGTGATCAGCCCGGAGCAGGTGATCCGCAGGTACGGGGCCGAGATCCTCCGCCTGTGGGTCGCGGCGGAAGACTACCGGGACGACATCCGCATCTCCGACGAGATCCTGACCCGCCTGGTGGAGGCCTACCGGCGCATCCGAAACACCTGCCGCTTCCTCCTGGGCAACCTCTCGGACTTCGACCCGAAGGCCCACGCGGTGGCGGAGGCGGACTACTGGGAGATCGGCCGCTACGCGCTCGACCGTCTCAACCGGCTCGCGGAACGGAGCCGGCTGGCCTACGACGAGCACGAGTTCCACGTGATCTTCCACCGGCTGCACAACTTCTGCGCCGTCGACCTGTCCGCCTTCTACCTCGACATCCTGAAGGACCGCCTCTACACCTACCCGGCGGCGAGCCCGGGGCGGCGCGCGGCGCAGACCGTCCTGTACGAGATCCTCCACAAGATGACCCGGCTGATGGCCCCGGTGCTCGCCTTCACGGCCGACGAGGTCTGGCGCCAGATCCCGGGGACCCGGGGGAGCGTCCACACCCAGCTCTTCCCCGAGGTCGACCGCGACGCGGTGGACGACGGCCTGGCGGCGCGCTGGGAACGGCTCCGGGCGCTCCGCGCCCTCGTGGCGAAGGCCGCCGAGGAGGAGCGGGCTGCCAAGCGAATCGGCCACTCCCTCGACGCCAGGGTCGTGATCTACACCGACAACCGCTGGGAGGACTTCCTCGCCCCCTACGCGGAGGAACTGCCGTTCATCTTCATCGTGAGCCAGGTGGACCTCGCCGAGGGGCCGGGCGGAGCCTTCACCGACCCGGAACTCCAGGGCGTCGGCGTCGACGTGCTCCGCGCCGAGGGGGGGAAATGCCCGCGGTGCTGGAACTACTCGGTCACGGTGAAGACCGGGGAGGAAGACTCCGGGGTCTGCGAGCGATGCTCCCGGCACCTGGCCGACGCCGGAGTCGCCGGTTGAGGAGCCGCTTCCTGGCGTTCGGGGCCCTGGCGCTCGCGGTCGTGGTCCTGGACCAGGCAACCAAGGCCTGGGTGCTGGCGACCTTCGAGCTCCACGAGACGCTCCCCGTGATCCCGGGCTGGTTCCACCTGACCTACATCCGGAATCCCGGCGCGGCGTTCGGGCTCTTCTCGGGCCACGCCGAAGCGTTCCGCAGACCGTTCTTCCTCGTCGTCACCGCCGTGGCCCTGGCGGCCATCCTCGCGATCCTCTGGCGGGCTCCGCGGGGGCGGCCCTGGCTGCTGACGGCCCTGGGGCTCGTGTTCGGGGGAGCGGTGGGCAACCTCATCGACCGGGTGCGCTGGGGCGAGGTCGTCGACTTCCTCGACGTCTTCTGGAAGACCCACCACTGGCCGGCCTTCAACGTCGCCGACTCGGCCATCACCGTGGGCATGGGCGTCCTGATCCTCGAGGAACTGTTCGGGAGGAAACGACCCGAGGGCATGCCGCCGGACGACCGGCCTTCGTGATATCCTGCCGCGGCCGGCGCGATCTCGGCCAAGGAAACCCATGTACCCCATCCTCTTCCAGTACGGGCGCCTCACCCTCTACACCTACGGGCTGCTGATAGCCCTCGCCTTCCTGGCGGCCCTCTGGCTCCTGGGGCGGGAGGCCCGGCGGCGGGGGCTCGAGCCCAGGCCGTACCAGGACCTCGGCTTCGTGGTCCTCGTCAGCGCCCTGGTGGGAGCGCGGCTGTTCTACATCCTCGTGGAGTGGGAGCACTTCGCCCGAAACCCCCTGCAGGTGTTCGAGATCTGGAAGGGCGGCCTCGTCTTCTACGGGGGATTCGTGGGCGCGGCCCTCGCCGTGCTGGTTTACGTGCGGGCCAAGGGGCTCCCCCTGTGGACCACCGCCGACGTGGTGGCCCCGGCGCTGGCCCTGGGGCAGGCGATCGGCCGACTCGGGTGCTTCTTCGCCGGCTGCTGCTACGGGGCGGAGTGCGCGCTGCCCTGGGCGGTGACCTTCACGGACCCGAGAGGCCTGGCGCCGCTTCACGCCGCGCTCCACCCGACGCAGCTCTACGCCGCTGGGGCCAATTTCCTCATCTTCGCCGTGCTGCAGTTCCTCCTTCGGCCCCGGCAGCGGGTCCCGGGACAGATCTTCGGCGCCTACCTGGTCCTGTACCCTGCGGCGCGCTTCGCCATCGAGGTCTTTCGGGCCGACCCGCGGGGAGCCTTCGGGCCGCTCTCCACGAGCCAGGCACTGGGGATCCCGCTGTTCCTCTTCGGGCTCTGGGTCCTGGCCCGGCGCCCGGGTGCTTCTTCCTGAGACGAGAGGAGACCCCATGCGACTCGTGATCCTCCTGGCACTGGCCGGGCTCCTGACCGGATGCGCCGCCCACGTCACCGGGCTGGGCGTCGACTCACCCTACCGCGACCCCGGAACCCTGGAGAAGGGGCAGATCCTCCACGGGGCGACCGGGCGCCTCCTGACGGAGGCGGAGCTGCTCGACCATCTGTCCCGCTACCCGGTCGTCTACGTGGGGGAGACCCACGACAGCGTGGACTCCCACGCCGTCCAGTTGGCGATCCTGCGCGGGCTGGTGGAACGCTTCCCGGGGGAGGTGGCCCTGGGGATGGAGATGCTGCGCCGCCCGTCCCAGCCCGACGTGGACGCATGGCTGGCCGGCACCATGGACGACAAGGCGTTCCTCCGGGTCTGGACGAAGAACTGGGGCCCGAGTTCCTTCCCGTACTACCGCGACATCCTCCACTTCGCGCGGGAGCACAAGCTGCCCGTCCTGGCCCTCAACGCCGGCAACGACGTGAAGGCCGCGCTGCGGGACAAGGGCCCGGACGGCCTGGACGCGGAGGCGGCGGCAGAGCTGCCGGAGATGGACCTCGACGATCCGTACCACCGGGCGTTCATCGAGGGCATCTTCGGCGGGCACAGCGGCGGCTCCGACCGCCTCGACGCGTTCTACCGCATCCAGGTTCTCTGGGACGAGACGATGGCCCAGACCGCGGCGGAGTACCTGCAGAGCCCGGCCGGGCAGGGCAAACGGCTGGTGGTGCTGGCCGGCGGCAACCACGTGCGTTACGGCTTCGGCATTCCTCGCCGGGTCTTCCGGAGGCTCCCGCTCCCCTACGTCATCGTCGATCCCTGGGCGGTGGAGATCCCGGAGGAGAAACGGGAGAAGATGATGGACGTGGACGTCCCGGAGATCCCCATCCGCGCCGCCGACGTGTACTGGGCCACCGGCTACGAGGACCTGGAGGGCGAGCGGGTGATGCTCGGCGTGCAGATCGAGAACGCGGAGGGCGGCGGCGTGCGCGTCAAGGGCGTCCTGCCCGAGAGCTCCGCGGCCCGGGCCGGGGTCCGCGAGGGCGACGTGATCGTCGCCGTGGACGGGTCCCCGGTGGAGGAGATGTTCGACCTCACCTACCAGGTGGGGCTGCACAAGCCGGGCGAGAAGGGAACCCTCGAGGTCCTACGGGGAGAGGAGCGCCCCACCCTCGACATCACCTACGACGTGCTCCGGCACGGGAAGTAGCGCCGCCGGGAAGCGGCGCACCCGCGTGACCCCGAGAGCGGAAGGCCCGACATGTCGCTGATCGAGCTCAGCGTCTCCCGCCGCACCACGGTCGCCGTGGGCGTGATCCTGGTCGCTCTCTTCGGCGTCCTCGCGCTGCGCGCCATCCCCGTCCAGCTCACCCCGGAGGTCGCCCAGCCCGAGATCACCGTGTCCACCCGCTGGACCGGCGCGAGCCCCCAGGAGGTCGAGCGGGAGATCGTCCGCCGCCAGGAGGATCAGCTCAAGAGCGTCGAAGGCGTCCTGGAGATGAAGAGCGAGAGCCAGGACTCCCAGGGGCAGATCGTCCTCACGTTCAAGACCGACGAGGACATGGACGCGGCCGTCCTCAAGGTCTCCAACCGCCTGAACCAGGTCCGGAACCTGCCCCTCGACGCCGACCGCCCGGTGATCACCACGGTGAACACCGGCGACTCCCCCATCGCGTGGTTCGTGCTCAAGGCCCTGCCGGGCAACGAGCGCGACGTGCGGACCTACCAGACCTTCGCCGAGGACGTGGTCAAGTCCCGACTCGAGCGGGTTCCCGGCGTCGCCACGGCCAACGTGTTCGGCGGCCGGGAGCAGGAGCTCCAGGTCGTCGTGGACCCGGCGCGGCTCTCCGCCGTGGGCCTGACGCTGCCCGACCTGATGAGGGCCCTAGACCGGGAGAACGTCAACGTCTCCGCGGGCTCCTTCGACGAGGGGAAGCGGCGCTACGTGGTCCGGGTGCTGGGAGAGCTCGACGACCCCGCCGCGGTCGAGTCGGTGGTGATGATCACCCCCTCCGGCAGCCGGGTCTTCGTCGGCGACGTCGCCAGCGCCCGCGTGGGCTACAAGAAGCCCCTGGCCGCCGTCCGCCAGAAGGGGGAGCCCTGCATCGTCTCCAACTGCCTCCGGGAGTCCGGCGCGAACGTGCTGGAGGTGATGGCTGGGATCCGCGAGGCCGTCGCCGAGCTCAACGCCGGGCCCCTGGCCCACGAGAAGCTCGCACTGGAGCAGGTCTACGACGAGACGGAGTACATCGAGTCGGCCATCGACCTGGTCACCTCGAACCTGTACATCGGCGGGACCCTCACCATCCTCGTGCTGCTCCTCTTCCTGCGGGCGTTCTCGCCGACGCTGATCATCTCCCTGGCGATCCCCACGAGCGTGGTGGGCACCTTCATCTTCATGCAGGCCTTCGGGCGGACGTTCAACGTCATCAGCCTGGCCGGCCTCGCCTTCGCCATCGGCATGGTGGTGGACAACGGCATCGTGGTGCTCGAGAACATCTACCGGCACCTCCAGTTGGGGGCGCCCAGGGAGAGGGCCGCGGTGGAGGGGACCCGGGAGGTGTGGGGGGCGGTGCTGGCGAGCACCCTGACCACCATGGCGGTCTTCCTGCCGATCGTGTTCATCCAGGAGGAGACGGGCCAGCTCTTCCGTGACATCGCCATCGCCATCACCGCGGCCGTCGGGCTGTCGCTGATCGTCTCGGTCGCCGTCATCCCGGCGGCGGCCGTTCGGATCCTCCACGCGGTGTCGCTCAAGCAGAGCCGCTTCGGCCCCCGGGGCCTCTTCGGCCTGGTCCCGTTCTTCCAGTGGCTCACCGACCGGCTCGCCGGGCTCGTGTACGCCATATGCGGCAGCGTCGTCCTCAAGGGCCTCACGGTGGTCGTGCTCACCGGCGCGAGCTTCGGCATGGCCTTCTACCTCGCCCCCAAGACCGACTACCTGCCGGAGGGGAACCGCAACCTCGCCATCGGCATCCTCCTCCCGCCTCCCGGGTACAACGTGGAGGAGTTCGAGGTGATCGGCAAGCAGCTCGAGGCCGCCTTCCG
>CAZJSF010000053.1:0-16767 GCA_964548515.1 uncultured Thermodesulfobacteriota bacterium | reverse complement strand
CGAGCTCGACTCGGAGGCGTTCGCCGAGCTTCTCGAGCGGCTCGTCTCGCGCACGCTGGGCATGGGGGAGGTGCTGTTCCGGCGCGGGGATCCCGGGGACTCGATCTTCGTGGTCGTCTCCGGGGCCGTGCGGGTCTCCCGCGAGGGGATGACCCTGGCGGAGCTCAGCGAAGGGGCCTTCTTCGGGGAGGGCGCCTTCTTCAGCCGGGAGGCGCGCAACGCCGACGTGACCGCCCTCGCGCCGACGGAACTCCTGGAGATCCGCCGCGAGGACACCGAGGCGCTGATGGACCGGTATCCGGGAGTGGCCGCGGCGCTGGCCGGGTTCTACCGGCGCCGGGTCCTGGACGGCGTGCTCGCCGCGTCGCCCCTCTTCGGGGTCCTGCCCGAGGCCGACCGCAAGCGCCTGGCGGACGCACTCCAGGTGGTGCACGCGGCCCCCGGGGACGTGGTCGTCCGCGAGGGAGACCGGGACCGCTCCCTGTACGTGGTGAAGAGGGGCTGCTTCGTCGTCACGGCCTCGGTGCCCGGCGGCCGGGAACCGGCGGCCCTCGACGAACTCGGCCCCGGCAGTCTCTTCGGGGAGGTCTCCCTGCTCGGGGGCACGCCCCGCACCGCCACGGTGACGGCGCGGGGCGAGGGGGAGCTCCTGCGCGCCTCCTACGAGGACCTCGCGCCGCTGCTCGAGGCGCGACCCGAGATCCGTGAGGCCCTCGAGAGGCTCCGCACCGACCGCGCCGCCGACACCATCGCGAAGGTCCTGGGACGCAAGTGAGCCTGCCGACGCTCGTGGACGTCCAGGGACTGCGAAAGGCCTTTCCCCAGGGCGGGGGAGGACGTCTGCAGGTGCTCAAGGGCATCGACCTCACGGTGGATGCGGGCGAGTGCCTGGCGGTGGTGGGGCCTTCCGGGGCCGGCAAGTCCACCCTGCTCCACATCCTCGGGGCGTTGGACCGCCCGACCGAGGGAGAGGTCCGGTTCCGCGGCGAGGAGGTCTTCGCCCGCTCCGACCCCGAACTGGCTGTCTTCCGAAACCGGCACGTGGGGTTCGTGTTCCAGTTCCACCACCTGCTCCCGGAGTTCACGGCCCTGGAGAACGTGGCCATGCCCGCCCGGATCGCCGGCGTGCCCCGGGAGGACGCCCTCGCGAGGGCGGGCGCGCTCCTGGAGGACGTGGGGCTCGCCGAGCGCCTCGAGCACCGGCCGCGCGAACTCTCCGGCGGCGAGCAGCAGCGGGTGGCGCTCGCCCGGGCGCTGGTCGGCGAGCCCGCCCTCGTGCTGGCGGACGAGCCCACGGGGAACCTGGACCACCGCACGGGCGAGGCGATGCACCGACTGATGCTCGACCGCAACCGCCGCACGGGAGTGACCCTGGTGGTCGTGACCCACAACCCTGAGCTCGCCCGCGCCATGGACCGCATCGTCACCCTGGCGGACGGGAAGATCGTCGAGGACGAGAGGGTGAGGGCATGATCCGGACGACCCTGGCGGCGCTGGTCGTGCTCCTCGCCTCCCTGGCCTGGGCCGAGCCGGTCCGAGACCTCGACGTCCGCGGGAACCTCCGGGTGGAGAGGGATCTCATCCTGCAGCAGGTCTCCACCAGGGCCGGCGACGAATACGACGCCGCCCGCATCCGCGCCGACATCGCGGCCATCTACGCCCTCGGATACTTCGAGGACATCGCGGTGGAGTTCTCGGAGAAGGGGAGGCTCACCTTCGTCGTCCTTGAACGGCCCGCGCTTCGGGAGTGGCGGACCGAGGGCGCCGACGAGGTGGACGCGGAGGACGTGCGCAAGGCCGTCCCCCTCGCCCGGCGGGAGATCGTGGATCAGGCCCGGGTCGAGGAAGGCGCCCGGGGGATCCGGGAACTCTACCGGGAGAAGGGCTACTACCTGGCCACGGTGGTTCCGGAGGTCGTCCCCGTGGACGACGGCAAGAACCAGGTGGACGTGGTGTACCGGGTGGACGAGGGGGAGAAGGTGAAGGTCCGCGACATCCACCTCGGCGGCGTGGAGACGGGAGACCCGGCGGAGATCCGCAAGTTCATGGCGACCCGCGAGGCCGACTTCCTCTCGTGGATCACGGGTGCGGGGACGTTCAAGGAGGCGGAGCTGGCCCGGGACCGGGAGGTCATCCGTTCCTACTACCTCAACCGCGGCCACGTGGACGTGGAGGTCTCCGAACCCCTCGTGAGCCTGCTCTCGGACCGCAAGGGCATCCGGATCGACATCCCGATCTCGGAGGGCGAGGAGTACAGCGTCGCGTCCGTGTCGTTCTCCGGGGACCTGGAGTTCACCGAGGAGGAACTCCGCGCCGCCGTTCCGCTGCGGGCCGGGGAGACCTTCCGGAGCGAGGACTTCCGCAAGGCGAACCAGAAGCTCGTCGACCTGTACGGGGCCCGGGGGTACGCCTTCGTGGAAGTCGACCCGAAGACCCGGATCGACGCCGAGGGGCGGACGGTCGCCCTGGAGTTCGACATCCACAAGGGACCGCTGGTCCACATCGGACGGATCGAGATCCGGGGGAACACCAAGACCCGCGACCGCGTGCTGCGCCGGGAGATGGACCTGGCCGAGGGCGACCTCTACAATGGGCCATCCATAGACCGCAGCCGCCGCCGGCTGGAGCGCCTGGGGTTCTTCGAGACGATCAACCTCTCCACCCATCGGCGGCCGGGGACGGACCTGCTGGACGTGGACATCGAGGTGGTGGAGAAGGCCACGGGCTCCTTCAGCGTGGGCGCCGGGTACTCCTCGGTGGACAAGATCGTCGGCATGGCCAGCGTCAGCCAGCGCAACTTCCTGGGCTACGGGTACCAGCTCTCCCTGCAGCTCAACGCCGGCACCGAGCGGCAGACCTACAGCTTCACCTTCAACAACCCGCGGGTGTTCGACACCCGGGTGTACGCGGGGTTCGACGCCTGGAAGTCGCGGGTGGACTACACGGAGTACGACAAGAAGGCCATCGGGGGCGCCGTGAAGCTGGGCACCGCCTTCAACGACGAGTGGAGCACCCGCTGGACCTACCGCCTCGAGGACGCGGACGTGACCAACGTGGACCCGAACGCGTCCATCTTCATCAAGGACCAGGAGGGCAAGATCCTCACCTCGGCGATCCTCGCGACCCTGTCCTACGACTCCCGGGACAACCGATGGGAACCCCACCACGGGAGCGATCTCGAGTGGTCGGTGGAACTGGCGGGGGGGCCGCTCGGCGGGGATGCGGACTTCGTGAAGTACGGCTTCGAGGCCGCCCACTTCGTGCCCCTCTGGTTCCGCCACGTGTTCGGGGCGCACGGGCGCGTCGGGTACATCCAGGAACTGAGCGGGGAGATCCCCATCTACGAGCTCTACACCCTCGGCGGCATCAACACCCTGCGGGGTTTCGACTCCCGCAGCATCGGGCCGAAGGATCCCGACACCGGCGACGTGATCGGCGGCAACAAGGAGATCCTGGTCAACCTGGAGTACCTCTTCCCGCTGATCGAGGAGGCCAAGGTCCGGGGCCTGTTCTTCTTCGACGCGGGAAACGCCTGGGACAAGGACGACGACTACTTCGAGACGTCGCTGCGGAAGAGCGTCGGGGCGGGGATCCGTTGGTTCAGCCCCATGGGGCCGCTGCGGCTCGAGTGGGGGTACGTGCTCGGTCCGAAGAAGGACGAGGACCAGTCCCAGTGGGAGTTCAGCATCGGGGGGTTCTTCTGATCCGGCCGACGCGGGGTCGGTCTCGTGGGCCCACGGACCCGGGGCGAAGGTCGCGCCGGGCGGTGGGAAGAAGGGAGCGAGCGGGATGAGCAGGGCGAAGTGGGCGACGATCCTGGCTTTGTTGTGGGCGGTCGGCGCCCAGGCAGCCGACCTCAAGGTGGGCGTGGTGGACCTCCAGCGCTGCCTCAACGACTCCAAGCTGGGCAAGAAGTACAAGGCGGAGTTCACCACGGACGCCGAGAAGGTGAAGGCCGAGCTCGAGCAGGAAGAGCAGTCCCTCAAGACCATGCGCGACGAGCTGGAGAAGCAGGGCATGGTGCTCTCGGAGACGGCCAAGGCGGAGAAGGAGCGTCTGTACCGGGAGCGGGTGGACGCCTTCAAGCAGAAGGTCCAGCAGAGCCAGCAGGCGCTCCAGCGCCGCGACCAGGAGCTGACCCGGAAGATCCTCAAGGACCTCCAGGGCGTGATCCGGGAGGTCGGCGAGACCGGAGGCTACGCCATGGTGGTGGAGAAGGGAGAGGGCGGGGTCCTCTTCGCGCCGAAGGAGGCCGACCTGACCGACGAGGTGGTGCGCCGCTACGACCAGCTCGCCGGAGGGGAGTGAGCGCGTGGCGCTCACCGCGGGCCGCCTGGCCGAGCGGCTCGGGGCCACGCTGCGGGGAGAGCCCGGGGTCGAGATCCACTCCGTGGCCAGCCTGGAGACCGCGGGGCCGGGGCAGGTGGCCTTCCTGGTGAACCCCCGCTACCGGCCCCACCTGCGCTCCACCCGGGCCTCCGCGGTCATCCTCGCGCCGGAGGACGCGGTGGAGGGCGTGGCGTGCCTCGTCACCTCGAATCCCTACCTCGCCTTCGCCCGGGCGGTGGAGATCCTGCACGGGAAGGACCACCCCCGGCGGGGCGTCGAGGGGGGAGCCCGCGTGCATCCCGGGGCCCGCGTGGCCGACGGCGCCACGGTCATGGCCGGGGCGTGCGTGGAGGAGGGTGCCGAGGTGGGCGCGGGGAGCGTACTCTACCCCGGAGCCTACGTGGGCCCCGGGGCCCGGGTGGGCAGGGACTGCGTGCTCCACCCCAACGCGGTCGTACGGGAGGGCTGCGTCCTGGGCGAGCGGGTGATCCTGCAGCCCGGCGCGGTGGTCGGCTCCGACGGCTTCGGCTACGCCCGGGACGGGGCGCGGGCCGTGAAGATCCCCCAGGTGGGCATCGCCGTGCTGGAGGACGACGTGGAGGTCGGGGCCTGCGCTGCCATCGACCGGGCGGCCCTGGGCGAGACCCGGGTCGGCCGGGGCACCAAGATCGACAACCTGGTCCAGGTGGGGCACAACGTGGTCGTGGGCGAGGACTGCGTGCTGGTGGCCCAGGTGGGGGTGAGCGGGTCCACCCGGCTCGGCCGTGGCGTGGTGCTGGCGGGCCAGGTAGGGGTCGTGGGCCACGTGACCGTCGGCGACGGCGCGACGGTGGGAGCGCAGTCGGGGGTGGCGTCGGACCTCCCCGCGGGGTGCACCGTGTCGGGGAGCCCCGCCTTCGAACACCGGGAGTGGCTCCGGGTGCAGACCGCGCTGCGGAGGCTGCCGGCCCTGCGGCGGACGGTTCGGGAGCTGGAACGGCGGCTGCGGGAGCTCGAGCGGGCCCGCGGCGGAGAGGAGACGCCATGAAGGACGTGCGCGCGATCCTGGCCACGTTGCCCCACCGCTACCCCTTCCTCCTGGTGGATCGGGTGTTGGAGGTGGAGCCCGGGGAGAGCATCCACGCGGTGAAGAACGTGACGATCAACGAGCCCTTCTTCCCGGGGCACTTCCCGGGGGAGCCCGTGATGCCGGGGGTTCTCATCGTGGAGGCCCTGGCCCAGGCCGGGGCCATCCTGGCGCTGCGGACCACGGGGGAGAGCATCGAGGGGAAGCTGCTCCTGTTCCGCGGCATCGACCGCGCGAAGTTCCGGCGGCCCGTCACGCCCGGGGACCAGCTCCACCTCCACGCGCGGGTGACCAAGCAGCGGGGCGCGTTCTGGTCCTTCTCCACCGAGGCCAGGGTGGACGGCGAGGTGGTCGCCGAGGCCGAGCTCTCCGCGGCCCTGGTGGAGGCGACCGGTGCGGCAGGCTGAACTCGCCCCCGAGGCGGCTGCGGCGATCGACCCCCGCGCCGTGGTGCACGAGGGCGCGGAGATCGGGGCGGGGGTCGAGATCGGACCCTTCGCGGTAGTGGGGCCCCACGTCCGCCTCGGGCGGGGCGTCACCGTGGGGGCGAACGCGCTCGTCGAAGGCCGGACCACCGTGGGGGACGGGTGCCGCGTCTTCCCCTTCGCGGCCGTCGGCACCGTGCCCCAGGACCTCAAGTACCAGGGCGAGCCCACCCTCCTGGAGATCGGGCCGCGGACGGTGATCCGGGAGTTCGCGACCGTAAACCTGGGCACGGAGGGGGGCGGGGGGGTCACCCGGGTGGGGGCGGACTGCCTCCTCATGGCCTACTCCCACGTCGCCCACGACTGCCGGCTCGGCTCCCACGTGATCCTGGCGAACGCCGCCACCCTGGCGGGCCACGTCGACGTGGAGGACTGGGCCACCGTGGGAGGCCTCACCGCGGTCCACCAGTTCGTCCGGGTGGGGGCGCACGCCTTCGTGGGGGGGTGCTCGGCGGTGGTCATGGACGTGCCCCCCTTCGTGTCGGCCTCCGGCAACCGGGCCAAGCTCTACGGGCTGAACGTGACCGGGCTGAGGCGCCGGGGATTCGACGAGGAGACGATCTCGGACCTCCGGCGGGCCTACCGCGACGTCTTCCAGTCGGGCGACGTGCTGGCGCAGGCGCTCGAGAGGGTTCGGGGGAGCCCGGGGTACGGGAGGTCCGAGGTGCGGTGCTTCGTGGAGTTCATCGCTGCCTCCGAGCGCGGCGTGACGCGCTGAATGGACCGGGTAGGGATCATCGCCGGGGCCGGGGAGTTTCCCCTCCTTCTGGCCCGGCAGCTCCGCCTCCAGGGGCTGGAGACCGTCGCGGTCGCGCTGGAGGAGGAGGCGGACGCCGCCCTCGAGGCCGAGGTGGACCGCACCCACTGGCAGCCGCTGGGCCGGGTGGGGCGTCTGCTCAAGGTCCTCCGGAAGGAGTCGGTCCGCCACGCGATCCTCGCGGGCAAGGTCCAGAAGACCCGGATCTTTCGAGACTTCCGGCCGGACCTGAAGGCGCTGACGCTCCTCTGGGGCCTCCGCGACCGCCGCGACGACACGATCCTCTCCAAGGTGGCCGAGGTGCTGGCCTCGGAGGGCATCGAACTCCTCCCCCAGACCTTCGCCATGGAGCCCTACCTCCCCGCCCCCCAGGTGTTCACCCGGAGACAGCCCACGGCCGACGAGCGGGCCGACATCGACTTCGGCGCCGCCCTGGCCCGGGAGATGGGACGCCTCGACGTGGGGCAGACCGTGGTGGTGAAGTCCTGCGCCGTCCTAGCCGTGGAGGCGATCGAGGGGACCGACGCGGCGATCCGCCGGGGGGGTACCCTGGGAGGGCCGGGAGCCGTGGCGGTGAAGGTGGCCAAGCCCCAGCAGGACCCCCGCTTCGACGTGCCGGCCGTGGGGCTGGAGACCGTGCGCACCTGCTCGGACGCGGGCGTGCGGGTGCTCGCCTTCGAGGCCCGGAAGACCTTCTTCTTCCAGCAGGAGCGTGCGCTCGAGGAGGCGGAGAGGCACGGGATCGCGGTGCTCGCCTTCTGAAGCCGCCCGGGCGGCGGGGGCGGGCGGACCGTGCCCCCGCGAAGGAGGGATCGGGGGTTGGGGCACAACGGGACTGCCACGGGGCCGAACCAGGGGCTCGATTCCCCGCGCCTGCGGAGCCTCGGGATCGTGGCGGGGGAGGTCTCCGGCGACGCGCACGCCGCCGCCCTGGTCCGGGCCCTGCGCCGGATCCGGCCCGGCCTCCGGGTCTGGGCCGTGGGGGGGGAAGCCCTGCGCGCGGCCGGAGCGGAGGTGATCTTCCCGGCCGAGGAGCTGTCGGCCCTCGGCGTCTGGGAGGCGGCGGGGCGGCTCCCGGCCGTCCTGAGGGCGCGAGCCCGGGTCTTGGAACGGCTGGATGAACCTCCCGACCTGTTCGTTCCCGTGGACTTCGGGGGGCTCAACCTCCGCCTGGCCCGGGCGGCGCGGCGCAGGGGCGTCCCGGTGGCGTACTACATCCCTCCCAAGGTCTGGGCCTGGGGGCCGTGGCGGGCGCGGAGCCTCCGGGCCTCGGTGGACGAGGCGCTCGTGATCCTGCCCTTCGAGGAAGCGTTTCTCCGGGAGCGGGGGGTGTCCGCCCGGTATGTCGGATCCCCGGTCCTCGATCACCTCGCGTCCCGCGCCTTCGCTCCCGAGGCCGACACCGTGGGGCTCCTGCCCGGGAGCCGTCCCGGCGAGGTGGCCCGGATCTGGCCGCTGCTCAGGGAGGTCGCGTCGATCCTGGCCCGCACCCGGCCCCTCCGCTTCCTCGTGCCCCGGGCTCCGGGCATCCCCCCCGAGGCCCTGGCTCCGGCCCCGTCCTCCCCCCGGCTGCAGATCGAGGTGCTGGAGGGTAGGAGCCAGGAGGTCATGGAGCGGTCCCGGGTCTGCGTGGTGGCGTCGGGCACGGCGACCCTGGAGTGCGCCCTCGTGGGGACCCCGCTGGTCGCCGTCTATCGGGTCCATCCCCTCACCTACGCCGCCGGGCGCCTGATGGTGCGCGTGCCCTTCGTCTCGCTCCCCAACCTCGTCGCCGGCCGGCGGGTCGTGCCCGAGTTCGTGCAGACCGGGCCCGAGCCCGTCGTCGAGGCGGTCGAGGCCCTCCTGGACGAGGGGCCGCGGCGCGATGCGGTGCTGCGGGGGTTGGCAGGGGTGCGGGATTCCCTGGGGGAGCGGGGCGCTTCGGAGAGGGCCGCCGAGTTCCTCCTCGGCCGTTTCGGGGGCGGAGCGGCGGAGTGACGATCCTGCGGCGCCTGGCCGCCTACTTCCGGCCGTACGCGCGCCACCTGGCGTTTGCCGGCGCGTGCATGGCCGTCGTGGGCGCGAGCGCGGGCGCCGCGGCGTGGCTGGTCAAGCCGGTGCTGGACGAGGTCTTCATCCGCCAGGACGCGGCGAAGCTCAAGCTGCTCCCCCTCGCCGTGCTGGCCTTGTACCTGCTCAAGGGGGTGTGCCGCTACCTCCAGGCGTACACGATGCGCTGGGTCGGGGAAGCCGTGGTCCTGCAGCTCCGCGCCGACCTCCTGGCGTGCCTCCAGGGCCGGGAGCTGGGCTTCTTCGACCGGAACCCCACCGGGGCCCTCGTCTCCCGGGTCACCCACGACGTGGGGGCGATGCACCGGGCGATCCCCGACGTGATCCAGCTCGCGCGGCAGGCCTTCACCCTCGCCGGGCTGGCGTTCGTGCTCCTGTACCGGGACTGGCGCCTCGCCCTCGTTGCCGTCGCGGTCTTCCCCCTGGCGGCCTACCCGGCCCGCCGGGTGGCGGTGCTCCTGCGGCGCTACGCCCGGCGCGGCCAGGAGCGCACCGGCCAGATGGCCAACGCCCTCCAGGAGGGGTTCAGCGGCATCGCGGTGGTCAAGGCCTTCGGTCTGGAGGAGCGGCAGGCCGAGCGCTTCCGCGCCGAGGCGGAGAGCCTGCGGCGGGTCAACCTCAAGACCTCCCGGGTGAGCGACGCCAGCGCGCCCTTCATGGAGTTCCTCGGCGCCCTGGGGGCCGCCGCCATCATCTGGTACGGGGGCAGCCAGGTGCTCGCGGGCAAGACGACCCCGGGGAGCTTCTTCAGCTTCCTCACCGCGTTGTTCATGCTCTACGACCCCCTGAAGAGGGCCGGGAGCCTGAACAGCTCCCTCCAGCAGGCCCTGGCTGCGGCGGAGCGGGTATTCCAGGTGATGGACGCCCCCGCGGCCCCCTCCGAGCGGGGCGGCGCGTTGCCCGTTCCCAGACCGGTGGAGGAGGTGCGCTTCGAGGGCGTTCGCTTCGCCTACGACCGCTCGGCGCCGGAGGTCCTGCGGGGCGTGAGCTTCCGCGCGCTTCGGGGGCAGGCGGTCGCGCTGGTGGGGCCGAGCGGGTCCGGGAAGTCCACGGCCCTCAAGCTCCTGCCGCGCTTCTACGACCCGACGGAGGGGTCCATCCGGATCAACGGCACGGACCTCCGCGAGTACCGCACCGCGGACCTGCGGGCGGCGGTGGCCGTGGTGACCCAGGACACGTTCCTCTTCGACGACACCATCAGGAACAACATCCGGGCGGGACGCCCGGCGGCGACGGAAGAGGAGGTGGAGGCGGCGGCGCGGGCGGCCCACGCGGACGGCTTCATCCGCGAGCTGGCCGACGGCTACGACACCCGCGTCGGGGAGCGGGGCGACCTCCTGAGCGGCGGGCAGAAGCAGCGCATCGCCATCGCGAGGGCGCTGTTGAAGGACGCGCCGATCCTGATCCTGGACGAGGCGACGAGTTCCCTCGACTCGGTCTCGGAGGGCGAGGTGCACGCCGCCCTGGAGCGCCTGATGCGGTCCCGGACCACCTTCGTCATCGCCCACCGGCTCTCGACGGTGCGCAGCGCCGATCTCATCCTCTTCCTGCGGCAAGGGGAGATCGTGGCCCGGGGGGCCCACGCCGAGCTGATGGAGGGGAACGAGGACTACCGGCACCTGTGCCGGGTGCAGTTCGGGGGGGAGGCGGCGGGTGGGTGAGGGCGTGCTCCGGGTCGCGGCCGGGGCCGGCCGCGCCTACCTGCGGCTCCTCGGGCTCACGGTCCGGCACCGGTGCGAGGGCCTCGAGGGGGTGGCGCGCGCCCGGGACGGGGGCGCCGCGGTGCTCGCGTTCTGGCACAACCGGCTGCTCGGGCCGGCCATCCCCTACCGGGGCCGGGGCATGGGCGCGGTGATCAGCCGGAGCCGCGACGGCGAGTTCCTCAGCCGCGTGCTCGTCCCCTTCGGGTACGTGCCGCTCCGGGGGTCCTCCAGCCGCGGGGGCGCCCAGGCCCTCAGGGCGGTGCTGCGGCACCTGCGGGGAGGCCGCGACGTGGCGTTCACCCCCGACGGCCCCCGGGGGCCGCGCTACACGGTCCACCCCGGGGTGGCGCAGGCGGCCCGGCAGGCCGGGGTGCCGGTGGTCCCGGTCGGAGTGGCCATCTCCCGGAAGATCGTCTTCTCCTCCTGGGACCGCTTCCAGCTCCCGCTGCCGTGGGCGCGGGTCCTCCTGTGGCACGGGCCGCCCCTGCGCTTCGACCGGAGCCGGCCGGTGGAGGAGGCGGCCGAGGAGATCCGCCTGGCGCTCACCCGGGCGACCGACGAGGCCGAGAGCCGCCTCGGGGTCTCCTCTCCGTGACGCCCCTCTACGCCGCGTACCAGGCCGCGGGCTGGGCGGCCCTGGTCCTGGGCTGGCCCGTGCTGGCGGCCCGCGCGCTCGCCGACCCCCGCTACCGGGTGGGCTGGCCGGAGCGCCTGGGGTTCTGGGGCCGCGTGCCTCGGGGCGGTGTCTGGGTTCACGGCGCGAGCCAGGGGGAACTGCGCTCGGCGACCCCCCTCGTCGAGGCGCTCCGGGCCCGGGGGGCCCGCCCCCTCCTCACGGCGACCAGCCCGGCCGGCCGCGACGTGGCCGGCGAACTGGCGGGGCGCGACGCGGCGCGCTTTCTGCCCCTCGACCTGGGCCCCCTGGTGGAGCGGTGCCTGGAGAAGGCCGCGCCGAGGGGGTTGGTGGTCCTGGAGACGGAGCTGTGGCCGGCGCTGCTGCGCGCGGCCCGCCGCCGGGGGGTCCCGACCCTCCTGGCGAGCGCGCGGCTCTCGGACCGGGCGTTCGCCCGGTACCGCACCCTGGGGCGGGCCCTCGCCCCGTTTCTCGAGGGGTTCGCGGTCATCCAGGCCCAGTCCGAGGAGGACGCCCGGAGGTTCCGGGCGCTGGGCGCTCCGGCGGGCCGGGTCACGGTGGGGGGCAACCTCAAGTTCGATCTCCCCGCTCCCGACGCGTCCGACCCCGTCGTGCGGGCGCTGCGGAGGACGCGGGCGGGGGGCTGGCGGGTCGTCGTGGGCGGTTCGACCCACGCCGGCGAGGAGGAGGCGCTGCTCGCGGCCGCGCGCGGCGAGCCTCTGGCAGGAATGAAGCTCGGCCTCGTGCTCGCGCCCCGGAAACTGGAGCGCCTCGAGGAGGTGGCGGGGGTGTGCGCCCGGGCGGGCGTGCCCGTGCGCCTCTGGGGCGAGCTCGGCGAACCGCTGGAGGGGGCCCTCCTCCGGGCCTTCGGGGAGGGAGCGGTCGTGGTGGTCGACCGCTACGGCCTTCTCGGCCGCCTGTACGGGGGCGCGAACGCGGCGTTCGTGGGGGGGAGCCTCGTGCCCGTGGGAGGGCACAACCTGCTCGAACCCCTCAACTGGGGGGTCCCGGTGGTCTTCGGCCCCCACACGGAGAACGCGCGGGAGGTGGCGGGAGCCGTCCTGGCGGAGGGGGCCGGCACCCGGGTGGCCGACGGCGCGGGCCTCGCGTCGGCCCTCGGGAACTACCTGACGGACGAGGACGCGCGGGGGGCCGCCCGGTCGGGGGCCGAGGCCCTCTTCGCCCGGAACCGGGGGGCGACGTCGCGGGTGCTCGCCGTGCTCGAATCGGTCGGCGCCCTGGAGGCAGCGGGCTGATGCAGATCCACCTCTGGATCAGGGAGATGCTCACCCACCGGGCCCGCAGCGCGGGGTGGGCCCTGGTGTTCCTTCCCCTCACGGCCGCCGCGTGGGTCTACGGGCGCCTCATGGCCCTGCGGCGCTGGGCGTACCGCCGCGGCGTGCTCGGGTCGTACCGCGCGTCCGTCCCCGTCATCTCGGTGGGCAACGTGACGGCAGGAGGCACGGGCAAGACCCCCTGCGTGGAGACGGTGTGCCGGATGCTGCAGGCCGAGGGGCTCCGCCCGGCGGTGCTCGCGCGGGGGTACCGGGGCTCCCTGGGGGGGCGGGCGGCGGTGGTCTCGGACGGCGCAACGGTGCTCCTGGGCCCCGAGGTGGCCGGCGACGAGCCCGTGCTCCTGGCGCGCAGGCTGCCGGGGGTGCCAGTCCTGGCGGGCCGGCACCGGGCGGACACCGCCGAGATGGCCGTCTCCAGGTTCGCCGTCCAGGTGCTGGTGCTCGACGACGGGTTCCAGCACCTGCGGTTGTGCCGCGACCTCGACCTGGTCACCGTGGACGCCCGCCACCCCTTCGCCAACGGGTCCTGCTTCCCCCGGGGGTTGCTGCGGGAGCCGCCCGGCGCCGTGGCCGACGCGGACGCGGTCCTGGTGACCCGGACCCGCCGGGCGGACGCCCGGAAGCTCGACGCCGTCCGGGAGATCGTGCGCCGCTGCGGCGCCTCCGTGCCCGTGCTGCCCACGGCCCACGCGCCCCTGGCGGTGGTGGACCTGGAGAGCGGGAGCACCCGGCCGCTGGAGAGCGTCCGGGGGCTCCGGGTGCTCGCCTTCGCGGGGATCGGCACGCCCGACGCCTTCTTCCGCGAGGTGGAGGAACTCGGCGCCCACCTGCTCCAATCCGTGCCGTTCCCCGACCACCACCGGTATCGGCCCGAGGACCTGCGACAGGTGGAGGGCTGGGCCGGCCTCATGAAGGCGGAGGCCCTCGTGACCACGGAGAAGGACGCCATGCGGCTGTTGGGCCACCTGCCCCTGAAACTCCCGGTCCTGGCCGTGCGCATCGCGATGGAGGTGCTCGAGGGGGAGGAGGTCCTGCGAAAACTGGTGCTCGATGCCGCCAGGTCCCGGTAGGGGCCGGAACGGCGGCGCTTCGCCCGGAGGAGGCCCCGTGGGAACGATTTCGGATCGATACTGGGAGCGCAGGCTCGAGGCGTGCCGGGCGGCCCTGGAGGCCAACCGCTTCGAGGCCTTCGTCGCGCAGGACGCGGACGAGGCCCGGGACCTGATCCTGGGACGGATCCTCCCAGGGCTCGGGGCGAAGACCGTCTCCTGGGGGGACTCCCTCACCCTGTACGCCACCGGGGTCCTCGACGTCCTGCGGAAGGACCCCGGGTTCCGGGTGATCGAGACGTTCGACGACACCGTGCCCCGGGCCGAGGTCATCGAGCGCCGCCGGCAGGCCCTCCTGGTGGACCTGTTCTTCACCGGGGCCAACGCGGTGACGGAGACCGGCGCCCTGGTGAACCTGGACATGGTCGGCAACCGGGTGGCCGGCCTGACCTTCGGCCCCCGGTGGGTGGTGGTCTTGGCGGGGCGCAACAAGATCGTGCCGGACGTGGAGGCGGCCATGGCGCGCGTCAGGGGCTTCGCGGCGCCCGCCAACGCCATGCGGCACACGAGGTTCAGGACCCCCTGCGCAGAGACCTCCTACTGCGCGGACTGCCGGAGCCCCGACCGCATCTGCAACACCTGGACCATCACCGAGAAGTCCTTTCCGCCGGGGCGCACGAAGGTCGTCCTGATCGCGCGGGACCTGGGGCTCTGAGAGGCGCACGGAGCCCGGAAGTGCCCGATTTTCTTGACCCTCTCTCGCACGCTCTGGTACCGTCCTGGCCTCCCCGACGCCCCGGAGACCCCCCAGCATGACCGACTTCGCCTCCCTGGTCCGCGAGACGGCCGTCGTCGCCCTCCCGATCCTGGCGGCGGTGACCGTCCACGAGGTGGCCCACGGGTACGTGGCCGACCGCTTCGGTGACTCGACGGCCCGGGACGCCGGGCGGCTGACGCTGAACCCCCTGGCGCACCTGGACGTGGCCGGCACCCTGGTCTTCCTCCTGACCCGGATGATCGGGTGGGCCAAACCCGTGCCCGTGAACCCGGCGAACTTCCGCAACCCCCGCCGGGGCATGCTGTGGGTGGCCCTGGCCGGGCCGGCGGCGAACCTGGCCCTCGCGGCGGCCTTCGCCGCGGCGTACCACCTGCTCGGGGCGCTCCAGGCCCCGGACACCCGCGTCGGGGCCGCGGTGTGGTTCCCCCTGTGGCTCATGGCGCACGCCGGCGTGCTGGTCAACCTCGGCCTCGGGCTGTTCAACCTCGTGCCCGTGCCTCCCCTGGACGGGAGCCGGATCCTCGCGGGGCTCCTCCCGGCGGGGGCGGCCGGGGCGGTGTACCGGATGGAGCGGTTCGGGTTCCTGATCCTGCTCCTGGTGGTCTTCTCCGGCGCCCTCGAGTGGTCCCTGTACCCGGTCCTCCGGGTCGCGGCCCGGGCCCTGCTGGGGGGATGATGGCGGAGGGGAAGGACGCTATCCTCCGGGAGGAGGGCCAGGGCTACCGGGTGCGGCTCGAGGGGTTCGAGGGGCCCCTGGACCTGCTCCTGCACCTCATCCGGAAGAACCGGTACGACATCTACGACATCCCCATCGCCCGGATCCTCGAGGAGTACCTCGCGGTGCTCGACGTGCTCGGCGAGTTCGACCTGGACGAGGCGGGGGAGTTCCTCGTGATGGCGGCGACCCTGGCCGAGATCAAGTCGCGCATGCTCCTGCCGGCGCCCCCGGAGCCGGAGGAGGAGGGCGAGGACCCACGGGCCGAGCTCGTGCGCCGGTTGCTGGAGTACGAGAGGATCCGGGAGGCGGCGAGCCAACTGGAGGCGCGCCCGCAGTTGGGCCGGGACGTGTTCGACCGGCCGGGCCGCGCGCCGGACCTGGACGAGGTGGAGCACCCCGACGCGCCCCTCGAGGTGGACCTGTTCCAGCTGCTGCTCGCCTTCAAGGACCTCGTCGACCAGGCTCCCGAGGAGTTCGTCCACGAGGTGGCGCGCCAGCGGATCTCCATCCAGGAGGCCATCCAGGACATCCTCGACCACTTCCAGAGCGTGCCCGCCGGCGGGGGACTCCTGTTCCGCGACCTTTTCCCCCCGAGGCCGAGCCGGAGCCGGATCGTGGCGACCTTCCTGGCCCTGCTGGAGCTGGTGCGCCTCCGGGCGCTGCGGGTGGTGCAGGCCGTGCCCTTCGGCGAGATCCGGGTCTACGCCGTGCCCGGGGAGGAGTGAGCGGTGGATGCCGAGACCCTGATCCGAGCCGTGGAGGCGGTCCTGTTCGCTTCGTCGGAGCCCGTGGCGGCGGCGCGCCTGGAGCAGGTGTTCGCGCCCGACGGGGTGGAGCGGGCGGACCTGCTGCAGGCGCTGGAGACCCTGAAGGACCGGTGCACCGGCCGGGGCGTGGAGCTGCGGGAGGTGGCCGGGGGGTACCAGTTCCGCACCTGCCAGGAGGCTGCGCCCTGGGTCGCCCGGCTGGAGACGCCCAAGCCCGTGCGGTTTTCCCGGGCCGCCATGGAGACCCTGGCCATCGTGGCGTACCGGCAGCCCGTCACCCGGGCGGAGATCGAGGAGGTCCGGGGCGTGGACTGCGGGGGCGTGATGAAGTCGCTCCTGGAGCGGGGCCTGGTCCGCATCCTCGGGAAGAAGGACGTCCCGGGCCGGCCCCTGCTCTACGGCACCACCCGGCGGTTCCTCGAGGTGTTCGGGCTGGGGTCCCTGACGGAGCTGCCGAGCCTGCGCGACATCGACGAGATCCTGGCCCGGCAGGGGGAGGGGGTCGCGGAGGGCGGGGAGCCGGCCGCCTCCGAGGCGCCGGCGACGCAGGAAGGGGAGACCGGTGGGGGCTGAGCGGCTCCAGAAGGTCCTGGCGGCCCGGGGCCTGTGCTCCCGGCGGGAGGGGGAGGCCTGGATCGCCGCCGGGCGCGTGCGGGTCAACGGGGAGGTGGTGCGGGAGCCGGGGACCAAGGTGGACCCCGGGCGGGACCGCATCGAGGTGGACGGCCGGCGGGTCGGCCGCGAGGGCCCCCGGGTCACCGTGGTGCTCCACAAGCCCGCGGGGTACGTGACCACGGTGCGCGACCCCCACGCCGAGCGCACCGTGATGGAGCTGGTGGGCGACGTCGGCTGCCGCTTGTTCCCCGTGGGCCGCCTCGACCGCGACACCCGGGGCGTGCTGCTCCTCACCAACGACGGCGACCTCGCCCAGCGCCTCCTCCACCCGAGCCACGGCGTGGAGAAGGTGTACGAGGTGACCGCCACGGGGGACCTGGGCGCGCGGGAGGTGCGGCTTCTGGCCGAGGGCGTCGAGCTGGAGGAGGGCGTCACGGCCCCGGCGCGGGTCTGGGGGGTGAGCCGCACCGCCGGGGGCGTGCGGTTCCGGATCGCCCTGCGCGAGGGCCGCAAGCGGCAGGT
>CAZJSF010000052.1:0-16827 GCA_964548515.1 uncultured Thermodesulfobacteriota bacterium | reverse complement strand
CTAGCTCCCCGGCTCCCTGTTGGACGGGTAACGGCGGCAGGCGCCTCCCTCGACCGGGGCGAAGCCCCGGAGGGCTACGACCGCATGCGGTCCCGGTCGTGCCGCGGGTCCTCCTGGCGCGTGAAGCGCCGGGAGAAGAGTTCGACGAGGTCGGCCTCCCCCCGGACGGTCGACGGATTCACCGGGCTCGACTCGCCCAGGGCCTCGACGAGGGCCCGAACCACGTCGGACGCCCGGAGTTCCGCCCCCGTCGTCTTCTGGATCTGGCCGGTGAGGCGTTCCAGGTAGGCCAGGTGCCTCTCCTCGAGTTCCACCGTGACGCTCACCCTCTTCTCCGTGCTACCGACGACGCCCGTCATCGCGATCCCTCCCCCGCGGCCCCGGCTTCGGCCGCGATCCTGCGCCCTCTGCGGCGCGTCCCTCTCCGTTCTCGGCCCCGGTCAGAACAGGTAGATGTCCCGGTTGACGAACGACTCCCGCCTCCGGAGAGCGAGGGCCGTCATCGCGATCATGAGGGCGGCGGACAACCCCGCCGTCCAGTAGAAGGCCTCCATCGACGCGCCCTGGACGAAGGGCTCCAACTCCGCGGGGCCCAGCACGGCCAGGCTGACGCCAAGGCTCAGGAGCTCGAAGGCATTGTACCCCAGCAGGAGGAACCAGCTGAGGCGCTGCGCCCGCCAGCACCCCAGGACGATGTGGAGCAGGACGAGGCAGTCGGCCACGACGGCGGCCTTGGCCCAGCCCCCGGTCAGGACCACGCCCCACAACGGGTACGGGTACCCGTATCCGAGGGCAGTGGTCGCGAGGAGGAACCCGTAATAGAAACACAGGAGGAGACTGGGCGGCCTTGTCGGGCTCATGGGCCGGCGAGTTCGAGGACGCGGGGAAGGATCCCCGCCAGGGCTCGCGCCCGATGGCTCATCCGGTTCTTGGCGGCGAGTTCCATCTCGGCCAGCGTCCTTCCCTCCTCTTCCACGAGGAAGAGCGGATCGTAGCCGAACCCGTCGCCCCCCCTCCCCGCCTCCAGGATGCGCCCGGAAAGACGACCAGAGGCCGTGAACTCCCTCCCGTCCGGGGCGACCAGGGCCATGGCGCAGACGAACGCGGCCCCCCGGTCTTCTGGAGGTACGCCCGTCAACTCGCGCAACAGCTTCCCGTTGTTGTCGGCATCGGAGGAACCCGGCCCGGCGTACCGCGCCGAGTGCACTCCGGGGCGCCCTCCGAGCGCGTCGACCACCAGGCCGGAGTCGTCGGCGAGTACGGGGAGCCCGGTCGCCTCCGCCAGGACCCTGGCCTTCTTGAGGGCGTTCCCGAGGAACGTCTCGGCGTCCTCCTCGACCACCGGAGCACCGGGAACGTCGACGAGGCCCCGCACCTCTACCCCGCGCTCCCCGAGGAGGGCCCTGAGCTCCCTCAGCTTCCCCGCGTTGCGGGTCGCGACCAGGAGCCTCACGCATCCCCCAGCGCCCGGCGCTGGGCATCCAGGAGGTTCCGGATCCCGAGCCACGACAGCTCGAGGAGCTCGTTCAACCGGGCCCGGCTGAAGGGACGCTCCTCTCCCGTGGCCTGGACCTCCACGAGATCTCCGCCGGCGGTCATCACGACGTTCATGTCCAGGTCGGCCCCGGAATCCTCCCGGTAGTCGAGGTCGAGCAGCGGCCTCCCGCCGACGACGCCTACGCTCACGGCGGCCACAGCGTCCCGGAGCGGCACGGAACTGATGAGGTTCCGGGCTACCATGGTGCGGAACGCCTCGGCGAGGGCCACGTAGGCCCCGGTGATGGAGGCCGTGCGCGTGCCGCCGTCCGCCTGGAGGACGTCGCAGTCGATCCAGAGGGTCCTCTCGCCGAAGCTGCCGAGGTCCGTCACGGCCCGCAGGGACCTCCCGATGAGGCGTTGGATCTCGAGGGTGCGCCCCCCCTGCTTCCCCCGCGCCGCCTCCCGGGGCGTGCGGGTCTCGGTGGCCCGGGGGAGCATGCCGTACTCGGCCGTCACCCACCCCTTCCCGCTGTTTCGCAGGAAGGACGGCACCGCGTCCTCCAGGCTGGCGGCGCACAGCACCCGCGTGTTGCCGATCTCGATCAGGGCGCTCCCCTCCGCATAGCGGAGAACCCCCTTCTCGATCCGCAGCGGGCGGAGTTCCTCGGGCAATCTTCCATCACCTCGCATGGGTCTCCTCGCGTCGCCCCCCACTACGGGGCGAAGAATTGCTCCGCCGCCCGGGCGACCGCACGCCCGAGGGCCGCCTTTCCAGCTTCGCTCCGCAGGAAGTCTGCCTCCTGGGGCCAGGCCAGGCTGCCGACCTCGAGCAGACACCCGGGGGCCGCCACAGCCTCGAGAACGGGGCTGGGAAGGTCGGAAATCCCTCGATCGAAGGTCGCGACCTCTTCGCCCAACGCGCGGCGCAAGACCGCGGCCCAGCGCCGGCTGGCCTCCTCCACGCCCGACTGTCCGGCCTCCCAGAGCCTCCCGTCGACTCCGGGCGATACCCTGGGCGGCACGAACACTTCGAACCCCCGGGCCTGGGGCCGTCCCCTCCCCGCCAGGTGAAGGCTCAGGAAGAGCTCCGCACCCCAGTAGTTGGCGACCGCCGCCCGGGGAGCATCCCCGAGATCCCTGTCCTCCGTCCGGGTGAGGTGTACCTCGAACCCGCTCTGTCGCAAGTGCTCCGCGATTCCCAGCGCGAGGGCCAGCACCGCGTCCTTCTCGACGACCCCGCCCCCGCCCCGGGTCCCCGCGTCGCCCCCGCCGTGGCCGGGGTCCAGGGCGATCCGACGCGCGGGGCCGGACCGTGCCGCCCTGGCCTCCACCCGACGGCCGAAGAACTCGGCGGCGGCCGAAGCGAGGAACCGATCGCTCACGAGCAGCCTGCCGTCCCGAAGGAGCACCGGGGGGGCGTCGCGAACGGCTCGTCCGTCCCGAACGGCGTAGGGCGGTTCGGGGCGCAAGGCGGCCCAGTGGGACCCCTCGCGGTAGCTCAGTTGGCGGCTGTCGGGATCCCACTGCGTGGCTCCGGGGAGGCGGTCCAGCAGCGCTTGGGCGTCGTACCACCGCGTGCTATCCTCCACCAGCACCTCTTCGAGCACGAACGGCGCGACTCCCTCGGTTTCCAATCGCACCGCGGCGCCGGTGGCGGGAGGCCGCGCAACCAGGAGCGCTAGCAGGGCAACGAAGACCGTTCGCGTGGGGCTCATGACGGCGAAGGGTGGGGACGAGGAGAGAGGCCGCGATGCTACCCGACCCCCGAAAGGCCTGTCAATCAAGGAAGAATCCATGATCGTTCCGTTCCGGGGTTCCGTGCCGCAGCTGGCCTCCGGGGTGCACGTCGCACCGACCGCGGTCATCGTCGGCGACGTGGAGATCGGCGAGGACTCCAGCGTCTGGTTCCACACGGTGATCCGGGGAGACGTGCACCGCATCCGCATCGGCGAGCGCACCAACATCCAGGACGGGTGCGTTCTCCACGTAACCGGGGGCGTCCATCCATTACGCATCGGCAACGACGTGAGCATCGGGCACCGCGCGGTGGTCCACGGATGCACCGTGGGCGACCGGGTCCTGGTGGGGATCGGAGCGGTGGTGCTCGACGGCGCGCGGATCGGGGAGGAGTCCATCGTGGGAGCCGGTGCGGTGGTGGCAGAAGGGGCTTCCTTTCCACCTCGGAGCCTCCTGCTCGGGGTGCCGGCGCGCCGGGTCCGCGACCTCACCGACGACGACCTGTCCCGGGTCCTCCGCACCCGGGACGACTATCTGCGCCTCGTCGTCGCGTACCGGGAAGACCCTCGCTGAAAAGCTCTCGCAAAGAGCCCCGGCCGCCCTTTTGACACTCGGAAGGACGGTGTCTACCCTTCTCCCGGGCGACGGCCCAGAGGGAACGAGAGGGCCACCCGGCCACGGAGATGTTCGGCATGGCCAAGAAGGACTACTACGAGGTCCTGGGCGTCAAGAGGACCGCGTCCGAGGAGGATATCAAGAAGGCCTACCGCAGGCTGGCCCGGAAGTACCACCCCGACGTGAACCCGGGCGACAAGTCGGCCGAGGAGCGGTTCAAGGAGATCTCCCAGGCCTACGAGGTCCTGGAGGACCCCGAGAAGCGCAAGCAGTACGACTCCCTCGGCCACGCGGCCTTCGAGGGCTTCCGCAGCGGAGCCGGGCCTCGCGACGGCTCGGGGGGCGGCGGGTTCGGCCCCGGGATGGGCTTCGACTTCGGCGACCTCTTCGGAGACCTCTTCGGACGTGGGGGTGGGGCACGCGCCCCGGGGCCCCGCCCCGGATCCGACCTCGAGTACGAGATGGAGGTGGATCTGCGGGAGGCCGTGCTCGGCACCGAGAAGGAGATCTCCTACCGCCGCGCGGCGGCGTGCCCGGACTGCGGAGGGGCCGGCTACAAGGCAGGGACGGGCGGGGGACCCTGCCCGCAATGCGGCGGAAGGGGGCGCGTCACGGTGCAGCGAGGTCCCATCTCGTTGCAGCAGCCGTGCGAGCGGTGCCGCGGGAGCGGTCGGCTGCCGGGCACTCCCTGCGGGGGGTGCGGCGGCCGAGGGTCGGTACCGAGCGCCGAGCGGCTCCGAGTGCGAATCCCGGCCGGGGTCGACACCGGTTCGCGGATCCGGGTCGCGGGCAAGGGAGAGGCGGGCGCGGAGGGAGGGCCGACGGGCGACCTCTACATCCGCATCCGGACGAGGCCGGATCCCCGCTTCCGGAGGGAGGGGGACGACCTCGTCACACCGGTGAGCATCCCGCTCATGGACGCCCTGCTGGGGGGAACCGCCCTGGTACCGACGCTGGGAGACGCGGTGCGCATGAAGATACCCGCCGGCACGCAGAACGGGCAGCGGTTCCGCCTCAAGGGCAAGGGAGTCGCCGGCAAGGGGGACCTCTTCGCCGAGGTGCAGGTGCAGATTCCGCGGAAACTGGACCCCGAGGTCCGGGAGAAGCTGGAAACCCTGCGGGACCGGATATGAGAACCGGGGGCACGCGATGAGGAGCGCCGTGAAACTGTATCGGGTGCACGAGGTGCTGGAGATCACGGGGATCACGCGGCAAGCCCTGAGGACCTACGAGGAAGTCGGAATCGTCTCGTCGGCGCCGGCCGAAGAGGACGAGAAGTTCTACCCGGAGGAGGTCCTGGAGACGGTGCGAAGGGTGCAGCGCCTGCGCGAGGAACTGGGGGTGAACCTCCCGGGGGTGCAGGTCATCCTGGAGATGAGGCGGAAGATCATCGAACTGCAGCAGAGCCTGGAGGAGGTCGTCCAGTTCGTCCAGCGGGACCTGCGGCACGAACTCGAGCAGTATCTGCGCCGGGAGGAGAAGGCTGTCGTCCCCAAGGACCTCGTGCGCCCGCCGCGGCGACGGGAGGAGTGACACCCCGCCTCCCCCCGACGCCCGTCGAGGCTTCCGGGCACAGGCCCTGCCCCTCGCGGCCCTGGCCGCGGTCCTCTGCGGCACCTTGGCCGCGGATCGACCAGCCTGGGCTGCCGTTCTCGGGGTTGCAGCGACCGCCCTCCTCCTGAGATCCCTTCCCGGGGGAACCCTGAGGACCGCCGGCGGCGCCGCCCTCTTGGGACTCGGGTTGGCAGGGTACGTCGGCGCCCTCCCTCCGGCCGAAACCGGACTCCCCCTCGGCGAGACCCGCCGGTTCCAGGGAACGCTGGCAGAGGACCCGCGCCGCACGGCCGACGGATACCGCCTGGTCGTCGACCTTCGGGCACTCGCGGACGCCGCCGACGGACCCTGGCAGGACGCGTCCGGGAGGATCCTTCTCCACCTCTCCGGCGAGCCCGAGCCTGCCCCGTTTCGCGGCGACGTCGTCACCTTCCGGGCGACGCTGCGCCCTCCCCGTGGCCTACGCAACCCGGGACGGGACAACGTGGAGACCCGCCTCCGGAGGCTCGGAATCCAGGCGAGGGCGTCCGCCTCCTGGCCGGGCTCCCTCTCCCTGGCGGCACCCGGCGCCGGGGCGGGGCAATGGCATGGACTCCGGCGGCTCGCCGCCTCCCGCCTGCAGGAGGCAGCCCCGGGCCAGGCGGGCGCCGTGCTGCGGGCGCTGGCCCTGGGCGACCGGTCGGCACTCCACCCGGACACCGTGGATTCGTTCCGGCAGGCCGGGACCTCCCACCTGCTCGCCATCTCCGGGCTGCATCTCGGGATTCTCGCCCTGCTGCTGACTCCGCCGCTGATGTGGGTGCTCGCGAGGGTGCCCCGGGTGGCCCTGGCCTGCCCGCTCAAGCCCGCCGCCCTTGCACTCACACTCCCGTTGCTCGGCTGCTACGCCGCACTCTCCGGGTTCCAGACGAGCACGGTCCGCGCCCTGGCCATGACCGGTCTCCTCCTTCTGGCTCTCTCCCTCTCACGAGCCGTGAAGCCGAGCACCGCCCTGGTCTCGACCGCGTTGATCCTCGGCCTCGTCGACCCGAGGTGGCTGCGGGAACCGGGTCTGCACCTCTCCCTGGCCGCCCTGGCCGGCCTGTTCTGGGTCGCACCGCTCCTGCAGGAGCGCCTGCGGCCGGCGCCGGACCCCCTGGCCCGGCTCGGTCGGCCCCCTTCCCTTTTCCGGCGCCTGCGACGCAAGACCCGGGAGGGACTGACCGCCCTGGCGTGCGCCTCCCTGGCGGCCACGGCGACCACGGCGCCGGTGTCGGCGTACCACTTCGGAGAGGCCAGTCTGGTCGGCCTCCTCCTGAACCCCCTCGCCGTCCCCCTGGTGGGGTTCGGGTGCCTGCCGCTGGCACTCGCGGGGGCGGCCGCCGGCCTCGTCGCCCCCGGAGCAGGGTACTGGCCGGCCGCCCTGGCAGGCGGGGGGATCCGAGCCCTGCTCGCAGTGCAGGCGACCTTCGTCCCCCTCGTCGAACCGCTGTCCTGGCCGCCGATTGGAACGCTCTGGGGCCTGGCCGGCTCCGGTGCGCTCCTCGGAGCGGCCACGCTGGCCCTGCGGGCGCCTGCTCGCAGGGGCCACGCCACCCTGCTCCTCGGCGCGGGCCTGACCCTTCTCGTCGCACCGGTTGTATTGGAGCGCGTGTCCGAACGGGTAGACGGGAGGACTCACCTGTGGCTCCTGGACGTCGGGCAGGGGCAGTCGGTCGCGCTGCGCATGCCGGGTCTGGGCTGGGCCCTGGTGGACGCGGGGGGCTTCCCGGCGACGGACTTCGACGTGGGCGAACAGGTGGTCGTGCCAGCGCTTCGGCAGTTGGGGTGCCGTCGGCTGTGGCTCGCGGTCTCGACCCATCCCCACCCGGATCACCTCGGGGGGTTCCCGGCCGCCCTGCGCTGGGGGAGGCCGCGGGAGCTCTGGCTTCCCGGTTCCTTCGAGGGCGACGAGCGGTACCGCCCGCTCCTTGAGGAGGCCGATCGCGTGGGGTGCTCGGTGCGGTGGGTCCCGCCGGCGGGGTGGAGGCGGGAAGTGCAGGGAGGGGGTGTGGAGGCCGGGTGGGTGGCGGCCCACCGGGAGAACGACCGCTCCCTCGTCCTCCGGATATCCTGGGCCGGCAGGTCCGTCCTGTTGCCCGGCGACCTGGAAGCCGCGGGGCAAAGGCTCCTGCTCGGTTCTCCGCTGGCCGTCCCCAGCGACCTCATGGTGGCCCCCCATCACGGGGCCTCGAACGCCCTGCTCGGAGACTTTCTGAGGGCGGTGCGCCCCGGCGTGGTCCTGATCTCGGCCGGCGGGCGGCCGGGGCTGCCGTCCGCCCGTTTCGTCGAAGCGGCCGAGACCTCCGGAGCCGCGGTGCTGTCGACCCACCAGCGAGGGTTCCTCCACGCCTGGGTGGGCCCGGAGGGTGTCGGCGCGGCACCCGGCGGCGATTGACACCCCGGGGGGCATTTGGTAGGTTCTCACGACTGGCGCCCTGCGGGATTCCCATGCCTAACTCGACCATTCTCGTTGTTGACGACGACGCCTTCTTCCGCACCTTCTGCTCGGAGGTGCTGCGGGGAGAGGACTACACCGTGCTCGCCGTGGGCTCGGCCCCGGAGGCCCTCGAGGTCCTGGCGCGGGAAGCGGTGGAGTTGATCGTCGCCGACATCTACATGCCCGGCATGAGCGGGCTCGAACTCCTCCAGTCGGTCAAGGCCCAGCACCCCGCGGTGGACGTGGTCATCATGACCGGCTACGCGTCCATCGACACGGCGATCCAGGCCCTCAAACGGGGGGCCGCCGACTATCTGCGGAAACCCTTCGCCGCCGAGGAACTGGTCGTGGTGGTGGAGGCGACCCTGGCGCAGCGCCGGCTGTACGAGGAGAACGACCGCCTCCGCAAGCAGCTCGGGCTCTACGAGCTCTCCCGCTCCTTCGCGTCCCTCGACGATCCCTTCCGCGTCCTGTCCCTGGGCCTGGAGGCGCTGTGCCACGCCACCCGCGCCGCGGCGGGGCTGAGCCTGCACAGCGGCTCGGACCTCCACTTCATGGCCTTGCGTCAGCACCGCGGACTGGAGCAGACGTCTGCCGAAGCCATTCGGAACGCGTTCATCACCAAGGGGCTCAAGTACCTGCGCGGCGTCGAGCGCGTGCACGTCATGGGCCGGAACCGGCTCGCGCGGATCGCCGACGGCTGCGGGGCCCCCGACTTCTGCGAAGCGCTGATCGTCCCCCTGTGGAACCGCGGTGCGGTGGACGGCGTGTTCGTGCTCCTGCACGCGGAGAAGGGGGCGTCGTTCGACCCGGAGGACACGGCGAACGCCTCGTTCCTGGGAGCGCAGGTGGAGCTGTCCTACGAGTCCGCCCGCGGCATGCAGGAAGCCCGGCAGATGGCCTTCGTGGACTCCCTGACGGATCTCTACAACGGGCGCTACCTGGACACGGTGCTCGACAAGAACATCGCGGAGGCCGACCGCCTGGAGACCCCGTTCAGCCTGCTCTTCCTGGACCTCGACTATTTCAAGGAGGTCAACGACGCCTACGGTCACCTCACCGGAGGCAAGGTGCTCATCGAAATCAGCCGAATCCTGACGAGCAAGGTTCGCGACGGCGACGTCGTGATCCGATACGGCGGCGACGAGTTCACGGTGGTACTGCCCCGGACCGACTCTCCGGAGGCGCGGGACGTGGCGGAGCGCATCCGGCGGGCCATCAAGGAGCACGTCTTCCTCGGCAGGGAGGGCGGTTCGATCCGTCTCACCGCGTCCATAGGCGTGGCCACCTACCCCAACGACGCCAAGACCCGGGAAGATCTCCTGGACCAGGCGGACCGCGCGATGTACCGGGGCAAGGAGGCGACCCGGGACACGGTCTACGCGGCCCACTCCTGCTGACCCCATGGAAATTCAGCGGCTCAAGGGATTCCGGGATCTCCTGCCGGACGAGACACCCGTGTGGCAGGAGATCGAGCGGATCGCCCGATCCGTGTTCCGCAGCTACGGATTCGAGGAGATCCGCCTGCCCCTGCTCGAGGAGACCGCGCTCTTCCGTCGCTCCATCGGCGAGGAGACGGACATCGTCGAGAAGGAGATGTACACCTTCTCCGACACCGGCGGCACCTCGGTGACGCTCCGCCCGGAAGGGACGGCCTCGGCCGTGCGGGCCTACCTCGAGAACGGCCTCCACCACCGCGAGACCAAGTCCCGGCTGTACTACGCGGGGCCGATGTTCCGGCGAGAGCGCCCGCAGAAGGGACGGCTCCGTCAGTTCCACCAGATCGGGGCCGAGTGCTTCGGGTGGGCGGAACCCGCCGCGGACGCAGACGTGCTGTGCCTGCTGTGGGACCTCTTCTCGGCACTCGGCCTTTCGGGCCGGGTCTCCCTGGAGGTGAACTCCCTGGGTTGCTCCGACGACCGGAAGGCGTACGTGCAGAGGCTGCGGGAACACCTGGAGCCCCGGAAGGAGGGGCTTTGCGACAACTGCCGGCGGCGGTTGGAGACCAACCCGCTGAGGGTCCTCGACTGCAAGAGCCCCCACTGCCGCGAAACCACGGCCGACGCACCCTCGTTGGCATCCGAGTTGTGCGGGGAGTGCGCGGAGCACTTCGATCGCGCGCTGGGGCCGCTCCGCGACGGAGGGATCCCCTTCCGGATCAACCCGCGGATGGTCCGGGGGCTCGACTACTACAACCGAACCACCTTCGAACTGCTCTCCAACGACCTCGGCGCGCAGAACGCCGTGGCGGCGGGCGGGCGGTACGACGGTCTGGTCGAGACCCTGGGCGGCCCCCCGGTGCCGGCCCTCGGCTTCGCACTGGGCATGGAGCGCCTGGCGATGCTCGTGGGAGAGGCGAGCGCGTCGCGCCCGAAGCCCATCGCGTACCTGGTCCACCTCGGGGCGGAATCCCTCCCGGCGGCCCTGGCACTCCGACGCCGCCTGGCCCAGGCCGGCGCCCGGGCAGAGATCGACTACGAGCCGCGCAGCATGAAGGCGCAGATGCGCTCCGCCGGCCGATGCGGGGCTCGTTTCGCACTGATCCTGGGGGAAGACGAGATCCGGGCGGGCACCGTCGCGGTCAAGGATCTGGAAGAGAGCACCCAGGTGACGGTACCCCTGGCGGAAGCCGTGCAGCGCATCGTCAATTGCCTTGCAATTGCAGTCGAAGGGAGGGCGGAAATCTCATGAGACACGGGTGGTTGCCGATCTCTGTGGTCGTCGTCGCCGGTTCCCTTGGCCTGGGCGCCGCGGGCGCGTGGGCCGGATCGTGCGTTGCCGGCGGTTGCCACGGGCAGATGGTCTCCCTGAAGTTCCTCCACGGACCGGTGGCCGCAGAGGAGGCGGGTGCCGAGGGGTGCGTGTCGTGTCACGAGCCCACCGGGCCCCTCTGCACCGCCGGGAAGGCCGGCGCCTTCAAGTTGAAGACGCAGAAGGACCGCCTCTGCATGCTCTGCCACGAGCGCGGCACCGGCACGCAGCACACGAGAACCCGGGGGCAGTGCCTCGGGTGCCATTCCCCCCACGGTTCGGAGGAGAGCGCCAAACTGCTCAAGGCCGGGGGTTGAGGACGCGCAACGCACCGCTCCGCCCATCCGCGCAGGACCCCATCGGGCTCCTGCGCTTTCTTTGCAGGGTCCCAGGCCCCCATCCGAGGGAGTCCGACCCGGAGGAACCGACGTGATCGACAACATGGGTGACTGGAAGAGGACGCACAACCTGGGCCAATTGCGTCTGGCGGACCAGGGGCAGGAGGTCACCCTGATGGGGTGGGTCCATCGGCGCCGCGACCATGGCGGACTGGTCTTCGTCGACCTGCGCGACCGGGAGGGCCTCACGCAGGTGGTGTTCTACCCCGAGCACTCCCCCACGGCCCACGCGAAGGCACACGACCTGCGCAGCGAGTACGTCGCAGCGGTGCGCGGCTTCGTGACCCCGCGACCCGAAGGCACGGAGAACGCGGACCTGCCGACGGGCCAGATCGAGGTGCGCGCGGCCGAGGTGAGGATCCTCAACCGCGCCACGCCGCCGGTCTTTCCCATCGAGGACGACGCCGAGGCAGGGGAGGACCTCCGGCTCCGGCACCGTTACCTCGATCTGCGCCGGCCGGCGCTGCAGCGCAACCTCCGGCGGCGCCACCGGGCCGTCATGGCCGTGCGCCGATTCCTCGACGAGCACGGATTCGTCGACGTCGAGACCCCCATGCTCACCCGGAGCACGCCGGAAGGGGCCCGGGACTTCCTCGTCCCGAGTCGCCTCAGCCCGGGGCACTTCTACGCCCTTCCCCAGTCGCCCCAGCTCTTCAAGCAACTCCTGATGGTGGGCGGACTCGACCGGTACTACCAGATCGTGAAGTGCTTCCGGGACGAGGACCTGCGGGCGGACCGCCAGCCGGAGTTCACCCAGATCGACCTGGAGATGAGCTTCGTCACCCCCGGCGAGCTCATGGAACTCATGGAGGAGATGGTCGCGGCGGTGTGGAAGGAGTGCCTCGGCGTGGAGTTGGAGCGTCCCTTCCGCCGAATTCCCTACGACCAGGCCGTGGGGCGCTACGGAAGCGATGCGCCGGACATCCGCTTCGGGCTGGAACTGGCGGACGTGAGCCGGGCGGTGGCGAGCTCCGACTTCAAGGTCTTCGCGCAGGTGGTTGGCCGGGGGGGAGTCGTGAAGGGCCTGAACGCCCAGGGAGCGGGCGAGATCCTGTCGCGCAAGGAGATCGACGACCTCACGGGCTTCGTGGCGCCCTTCGGCGCCAAGGGACTCGCCTGGATCCGCGTCCAGCCGGACGGCGAGTGGCAGTCCCCCATCGCCAAGTTCCTCGGCGAAGAGGCACGCGACGGCATTTCCCGGGCGCTTTCACCGAAGCCGGGCGACATCCTGTTCTTCGTGGCCGACGACCCCAAGGTCGCCAACCTGGCCCTGGCCCGCCTGCGCACCCACCTCGCGACACGGCTGGGCCTCATTCCCGCCGATCGGTGGGCGTTCTGCTGGGTGACGGACTTCCCCCTCGTCGAGTGGGACGCCGAGGCCAAGCGTTACGTGGCCCTGCACCACCCGTTCACGCGCCCGCAGGACGAGGACGAGCCCAAGCTCGACCGGGCACCCGGCGAGGTGCGGGCCCAGGCCTACGATCTGGTCCTCAACGGCACGGAACTGGGGGGCGGGTCGATCCGAATCCACGACGAGGGCTTGCAGGCGCGGGTCTTCGAAATGCTCTCCATCGGGGCGGAGGAAGCCAGGGCCAAGTTCGGTTTCCTCCTGGAAGCGCTGTCCCACGGCGCCCCTCCCCACGGCGGCATCGCTTTCGGGCTGGATCGGATGCTCATGTTCCTGTGCGGGAGCCCAAGCATCCGGGACGTCATAGCCTTCCCCAAGACCCAGAAGGGGACGTGCCTGCTCACCGAGGCGCCTTCGACCGTGGACGCCGAGCAGCTCCGGGATCTCCACCTTCGCGTGCGACTCCCGGAAAAGGCTTGAGATCTCCTCCGGTTTTCTTGACGGCTGCGGAGAGGAATGATAATTTCCCCTCGGCAGATCGGAAACCGGGAGAAAGGGAGTCATGAAACTCACTACGAAGAGCCGGTATGGGGTTCGGGCGATCTTCGATATCGCGTACCACACGGGCGGCCTGCCGGCGCAGATCAAGGACATCTCGGACCGCCAGCGGATCAGCCCGCGGTACCTCGAGCAGATCTTCCAGAAGCTCAAGAAGGCCGGGATCCTGGGCAGCAAGCGGGGACCGAAGGGAGGGTACTATCTCCTGAAGGAGCCCAAGGACATCACGATCTACGACATCATCACCACCACCGAGGGGCCGATCGAACTGGTCTTCTGCGTGGGGGAGGACGAGGCGGGAGGGAGCTGCGACGCGACCATGTGCGACATGAAGGACCAGTGCGTCGCGAGCCCGCTCTGGAAGGAACTCGGGGACAGGATCGCCGACATCTTCCGCAACACCACGATCCAGAACCTCTGCCAGAAGGCCGAGGCGCTGGGCATCGAGCGGAAGCTCGACTCGAGGTTCATGTACTACATCTGAACGGCCCGTCCGGCCGCTCGATGCGCCCCGGGTTCCCGGGGCGTGTTCGTTTGGAGTCCCGAGAGCCCACATGGCCCTGCGCATCGCGATCAACGGGTTCGGGAGGATCGGCCGAAGCGCCTTCCGGGTCGCCCTCGGGAGGGCGGGGACCCACGTGGTGGCCGTCAACGACACGGCCGACACCGAGACCCTTTCGTACCTGCTGCGCAACGACTCGGTGCTGGGCAGGCTGGACGCCGCCGTGGAGTCCCGCGAGGACTCCCTCCTCGTGGGGGGGCAGGCGGTTCGCGTCTTCCGAGAGCAGGATCCCGCACGGCTCCCCTGGCGGGAACTCGGGGTGGACGTGGTGCTCGAGTGCACCGGGCGCCACACCCGGAGGGCCCAGGCGGCCGCGCACCTGGAGGCCGGAGCCGGCCGGGTCGTGGTCTCCGCGCCCGCACCCGGCGCCGACGCCACCATCGTGCTGGGGGTGAACCAGGAGCGCTTCGACCCATCCCGGCACCGGGTCGTGAGCAACGCCTCCTGCACCGCCAACTGCCTTGCACCCATCCTCGCGGTCCTGCACCGCGCGTACGGAGTCCGTCGGGGCCTCGTGACCATGATCCACTCCTACACGGCGGACCAGGCGATCCTCGATCGGCCGCACCCCGACGTGCGCCGGGGGCGAGCCGCATCCCTGTCCCTGATCCCGACGACGACCTACGTGGCGCCGACCGTGGCAACGGTGCTGCCGGAGATGGAGGGCCGCCTCGCGGGCCTCTCGGTGCGGGTGCCCACGCCCAGCGTGTGCCTGGCCGATCTCAGCGTAACCCTGGAGGAACCCGCGGCGGCGGAAGCGGTCAACGAGACCCTGCGCGACGCGGCGGAGGGCCCCCTCCGGGGCATCCTCGGCTTCACGGAGGAACCCCTGGTGTCGGTGGACTACGTCGGCTGCCCGCTCTCGGCCGTCGTGGACGGCCCCAGCACCCGGGACGCCGGCGAGGAGCTCGTCAAGATCCTCGCCTGGCACGACAACGAGTGGGGCTACTCCAACCGCCTGGTGGAACTGGCCGAGTTCGTGGGCCGCTGGGGAGGCTAGCCCCCGGGCGTCCCCGGGTCCTCGGACCCCCGGGGGGCACGGGCGCCTCAACGCCGCGACCGTCTCGAGGAGGTGAACCCATGATCCGACCCCTGGATCAGCTCCCGATGGAGGGCAAGCGCGTCTTCGTCCGCGTGGATTTCAACGTCCCCCTGAAGAACGGGGTGATCCAGGACGACACCCGCATCCGTGCCGCCATCCCCACGATGGAGACCGTGCTCGGGGCCGGGGGGGCCCTGGTCCTGGCGAGTCATCTGGGGCGGCCGAAGGGGGGCCCGGACCCCGCCTTCAGCCTCGCCCCGGTCCGCAGGGCGCTGGAAGAAGTGCTGAAGCGGCCGGTCACCCTCGCACCCGAGGTGGTTGGGCCCGAGGTGGAGCGCCTGGCGGCGGCGACGGGACCGGGGGCGGTGCTCCTGCTGGAGAACGTCCGCTTCCATCCGGGCGAGACCAGGAACGATCCGGAGCTCTCGCGTCAGCTGGCCGCCCTGGCGGACCTCTACGTGAACGACGCCTTCGGCAGCTGCCACCGAGCCCACGCCTCCACCGCCGGCATGGCCGAGCACTTCGGCGGCGGCAGGAAGGCGGCGGGCAAGCTTCTTCTCGCCGAGGTCGAAGCCTTCCGCAAGGTTCTAGAAGACCCAGCGCGCCCCTTCGTGGCGATTCTCGGCGGGGCCAAGGTGAGCGACAAGATCGAGGTCATCCGCAACCTGCTCGACAAGGTGGACCGGCTGCTGATCGGGGGGGGAATGGCCTTCACCTTCCTGGCCGCCCGCGGGACGCCGATCGGCGACTCCCTGGCCGAGACCGACAAGGTCGACGTGGCCCGCGAGATCCTCGACAAGGCGGAACGCCTGGGCAGGCAGCTCCTGCTGCCCCGCGACCACGTGATCGCCCGGGACCTCGCCGACCCGGCCTCCGCCAGGGCGACCGAAGGGCCGGAGGTACCGCCGGGGTGGAAGGGCCTCGACGTCGGCCCCCGGACCCGCGAAACCTTCGGGGCCGCCCTGGCGGACGCGGCCACGGTCGTCTGGAACGGGCCGATGGGCGTGTTCGAGACCCCCGCCTTTGCGGAAGGCACGTTCGCCCTGGCGCGCGCCGTGGCCGGGTGCGGCGGCTTCACCGTGGTCGGAGGCGGCGACAGCGTTTCGGCGGTCCAGAAGGCCGGCGTCGCACCGCGGATCGGGCACATCTCGACCGGGGGAGGAGCCTCTCTCGAACTGCTGGAAGGCAAGGTGCTCCCCGGCCTGGCGGCCCTGGAGGAATGACCGTTGCGAGTTCCGCTGATCGCCGGCAACTGGAAGATGAACAAGACGGCCCGGGAGGGCGCGTCCCTCGCGTCATCGCTCCGGGACCGACTCGGGTCCCTCGAGGGCGTCGAGGTGGCGGTGGCTCCTCCCTTCACGGCCCTCCACGCCGTGGGCGGGGCACTCTCGGGGAGCCCCGTGCGGCTGGCGGCCCAGGACATCCACTGGGAACCGGCAGGGGCCTTCACCGGCGAGGTCTCCGCGGGGATGCTCCAGGAAGCCGGCGTCACCTACGTGATCGTCGGCCATTCCGAACGCCGCTCCTACTTCGGGGAGACCAACGCCTCGGTCTCGAAGAAGGCGGCCCGCTGCCTCGAATCGGGCCTCACGCCCATCGTGTGCGTCGGAGAGACGCTGGCCGACAGGGACGGGGGGCGCGCCTTCCCTGTCGTGCAGGCCCAACTGGAGGGAGCCCTGGCGCCGCTGGGACCGGGGGCGGTGGACCGGGTGGTGGTGGCGTACGAGCCCGTGTGGGCCATCGGGACGGGACGAACCGCCTCCGAAGAGCAGGTCCAGGAGGTGCACTCCCACCTGCGAGGACTCCTGGCGTCGATGGGGGGAGAGGAGCGGGCGGCCGCCACGCGCATCCTGTACGGCGGCAGCGTGAAACCGGACAACATTCGGGGACTCATGGCGCAGCCGGACGTGGATGGCGCGCTGGTCGGGGGCGCGAGCCTCGATGCCGAAACGTTTGCAAGCATCGCCCTCTTTCGGGTATAAGGGCCAACTTCGACCGGAGGAGAGCCTGAAACATGTACGTCCTGCTCGTCATCGTGCACGTCGTCGTCTGTCTTCTTCTCATCGGCATCGTCCTGCTGCAGCAGGGCAAGGGCGCCGAGATGGGAGCCGCGTTCGGCGGTTCCAGCCAGACCCTGTTCGGGAGTTCCGGGGCCACGACGCTCTTGGGGAAGCTGACGACCGTGGCCGCGGCCGTGTTCATGCTCACGTGCCTCGGCTTGACCTACAAGGCGACCACTCGCTATAAGTCCAGCGTCATGCCCGATCGGCCCGCGGCGTCGGCACCGGCCCCCGCCGAGGCACCGGCGGCGCTCCCGCCCGCTCC
>CAZJSF010000051.1:0-16933 GCA_964548515.1 uncultured Thermodesulfobacteriota bacterium | reverse complement strand
CTGGTCGTAGACCGCGGGCTTCATCTGGCCGGCCACGAAGCGGTCCCACACCAGCTTGTAGAGCCGGTACTGGTCCGCGTCCAGGTGGAGCCGCAGCCGCTCGGGCGGGAGGTCCATGGAGGTGGGCCGGATCGCCTCGTGGGCGTCCTGCGCCCCCTTCTTGGCCCGGTACGCCACCGGGCGCTCCGGGAGGAACTCCGGGCCGTAGGCCTGCCGGACGAGTTCCCGGCACGCCTCCACCGCGTCGGCGGAGAGCCGCGTCGAGTCGGTGCGCATGTAGGTGATGAGGCCGGTCGGCTGGCCCTCGACCTCGATCCCCTCGTAGAGCCGCTGGGCCACCGACATCGTCTTCTTGGCCGAGTACCGGAGCTTGCGGAAGGCCTCGCGCTGCAGGGTGGAGGTGATGAACGGCGGGGCGGGGTGGCGGCGCTTCTCCTTCTTCTCCACCCGGTCGAGCCGGAAGGCCTGCTCCGCCGCGTCGGACCGGACCGACTCCGCCTCCCGGCGGTTCGACAGCTTCGCCGTCTTGCCCTCGATCTTGCGGAGCCGCGCCGTGAACGCGGGGGCCTTGGAGCCCTCCAGGGCCACGTCCAGGGTCCAGTACTCCTCGGGGCGGAACGCCTGGATCTCGCGCTCCCTCTCCACCACCAGCCGCAGGGCCACCGACTGGACCCGGCCGGCCGACAGGCCCCGGCGGACCTTCTTCCACAGGAGGGGGCTCACCTGGTAGCCGACGAGCCGGTCCAGGATGCGCCGGGCCTGCTGCGCGTTGTACCGGTTGGCGTCGATCTCGCGGGGCCTGGCCAGGGCCTCCTGGACCCCCTTCTTCGTGATCTCGTTGATCAGGACCCGGTAGATGGGCTTGGTGCCCTTCCGGGGCCGGATCTCCTCGGCGATGTGCCAGGCGATGGCCTCGCCCTCCCGGTCGGGGTCCGGCGCCAGGTACACGGCGTCCACCGCCTGGGCCGCCTGCTTGAGCTGCTGCAGGACCTTCCCCTTCCCCCGGATGACGCTGTACTCCGGCGTGAACCCCTTCTCCACGTCCACGCCGAGCTCGTTCTTGGGCAGGTCCTTGACGTGCCCCACGCTGGCCTCCACCCGGAAGTCCTTCCCCAGGTACCCCCGCAGGGTTCGGGCCTTGGCGGGGCTCTCCACGATCAACAACGACTTGGGCATGCGGAAACCATCGCTCTCAGCACAGGGCCGCCCGGCGGCGCACGACCCCGTGCGCACCGGCGGCATCTCGTTCGAAATCCTTGCGGGAACCGGGGAGGCGGGCGGGGCAAGCGGTCGCCCGGCGCCCCTCGGAGGAAAGCCGGCTCAGTGGTATATCCCCTCGACGTCCCCTGCCAGCAGGCGCTCCACGACCCGGTCGTCGCAGCCCGGGGTCGCCTTGAGCAGGAGGGCCACGAGGACCCGTAGCTCCTCCACCCCGAGTTCCGGCTCATCCAGCGTGAGGGCGCGCTCGTAGACCGTCTCGCGCATGGGAGCGTCGATCAGTCCCCCCCGCTCGAGGCGAAGCAGGAGCCCCCGGGCCGCCGTGGAGAGCTTGCGCCCCTCCTCGGGCGTGGGGAGGCGGATGGCGTGCCCGGGCGCGGGGGACGGCGGGGCGGCCGCCCGGCGGCGCAGCCGCCGGAGCCAGGCCAGGGCCCGCTCCACGTCGTCCTCCTCGAACCCGGCGTCGAGCAGTTCGTTGCGGAGCCCCTGCGGGTCCTCCACGTCGCCGCCGTCCGGGCCGTACTGACGCGTGATGTACGCGACCACGTCGAACATCCGTCCCTTCATCCCGTCTCCCTCACCCCTGCGTCCGACACCGCGCGTAGCGCTTTCCCGGAAACTCCTCGGCGTGCCCCCCCAGCGCCAGCTCCATGAGGCCGGCGGCGGCCTCTGCCGGAGCGAACCCCGCCTTGGCCGCCACCTCGTCGATGTGCAGCGGCTGATCCTCCAGGGCCTCCCACAGGGGCCTCGCCGACCCGGTGGGCCCCGAGCCGCCTCCGGCCCCCGGCCGCGCCGCCGCGGGTCCCGCAGTCCTCCCCGAGGAGGGCCGGAGCTCCACGAGGACGTCCTCGGCGCACTCCACCAGCTTCGCCCCCTCCCGGAGCAGCCCGTGGGCGCCGCGGGAGTTGAACGCCCCCGGCAGGCCGGGCACCGCGAAGACCTCCCGCCCCTGGTCCAGGGCCGACCGCGCCGTGATGAGCGAACCGCTCCGCTCGGCCGCCTCCACCACGACCACCCCCCGGGTCAGGCCGCTGATGATGCGGTTCCGCCGGGGGAAGTGGTGGGGCCGGGGCTCGCTCTCCAACGGCAGCTCGCTCAGCCAGGCGCCCGACCGCCGCACCGCGGCGGCCAACTCCGCGTTCCAGCCGGGATAGATCACGTCCAGCCCGGCCCCGAACACCGCCAGGGTCCGGCCCCCGCCCTCGAGGGCGCCCTGGTGGGCGGCGGCGTCGATCCCCTGGGCCAACCCGCTGACCACGGTCGCCCCGGCAGCCGCGAGGTCCCGGGCCAACCGCCGGGCGAACCGGCAGCCCGCGGTGCTCGCCCGTCGGCTTCCCACGACCGCGACCGAGAACTCGTCTTCGGGCTCCAGGGAGCCGGCCAGGTAGAGCACGGCGGGAGGGTCCGGGATCTGCGCCAGGAGGCTGGGGTAGTGCGGATCCCCGTACGGGACCAGGGTGAACCCCGCGGCGGCCGCCCTCCGCACCTCCTCGACCGCCGCAACCCGGGACGCGGGCGCCTGGCCGAGGGCACGGATCAACCCGTCGGAGGCGCCGCACGCCGAGCGCACGGCCTCGGGGGGTGCGGCGAGCACCGCCCCGGCGGAGCCGAACGCGTCGACCAGGAGCCGGAACCCCCGATCCCCAACGCCTCTCGCGCCCCGCAGGACCAGGGCGTCCACCACCTCGTTTCCCTGCAAGCTCCGCCTCCCTCCAGGGCCGACGGACGGCATACCTTAGACCCTCGCCGGGTCGATTTCAAGCGAGGCCCCTCCCCCCCGCCGGCCCGGGCCGCCCCGGGTCCGGGCCTCCCCGGCCGGGCGCGATCACAGGAAGGACACGGGGTCCACGTCCACCTGGACGCGCACGTCGGCGGCCGCGGACCCGACCCGCACCGCCCGCAGCCGACGCAGCACCTGCTGCACCGGACCGGCCTCGGGACCCGGCCCCCGCAGGAAGACCTGGTACCTCCACCGCCCCCGGACCCGCTCGATCGGCGCGCGGGCCGGGCCGAGGATTTCCACCTTCCCCCGCCCGGCGGCTGCCCGGGCCCGCTCGGCCACCTCGGCCGCGGCCCCCTGCCCGTCGGCCTCGGCGGGCGCGGAGACCCGCACCAGGGCCACGCGCCGGAAGGGAGGGAAGCCGGCCTCCCGCCGGGCCTCCAGTTCGCCCCGGGCGAAGGCTTCGTAGTCCCCGCGGGCCGCCGCGGCGATGGCGGGGTGGTGGGGATTCCGGGTCTGGAGCAGGACCCTCCCCTCCAGCCTCTCCCGGCCCGCCCTGCCCGCCACCTGCATGAGCAGCTGGAACGTCCTCTCCGCCGCGCGGAAGTCGGGGAAGTGGAGCGACAGGTCGGCGTCCACCACCCCCACCGCCGTCAGCCGCGGGAAGTGGTGCCCCTTGGCGATCATCTGGGTGCCCACCAGGATGTCCACCTCCCCCTGGTGGACCGACCGGATCACCGCGGGGCCGGAAGCGGCCGTGTCCCGGTCGAGCCGGACGATCCGGGCCGAGGGCCAGAGCCCGAGCGCCTCTTCCAGGAGGCGCTGCGTCCCCGCGCCGGCGGCCGCCAGGTCCGGGGAGCCGCAGGAGGGGCACGTCTCGGGGGGCTCCCGGCGCACGCCGCAGTGGTGGCACAGGAGGTCGGAGGGGCCCCGGGACCGGTGGAGCGTCAGGGCGATGGAGCAGCGCCGGCAGCCCAGGGCCTCCCCGCAGGTCCGGCACACGAGGGCCGGGCTGAAGCCCCGCCGGTTGAGGAAGAGGAGCGCCTGCTCGCCGCGGCGGAGGCACTCCCCCACGGCCGCCCGGAGGGGCTCGGAGAGGAGCACCGGGGAGCGGCGGCGCCCCTCCTCCTGGCGCAGGTCGATCACTTCGACCGACGGCGGCTGGGCTCCGCCGACGCGCCGGGGGAGGACCGCGCGGCGGAAGCGTCCCTCGGCGGCCGCGTGATAGGTCTCGATGTCCGGCGTGGCCGAGCCGAGCACGGCCACCGCCCCGCAGGCGCGCGCCCGGACCAGGGCGGCGTGCTTGGCGTGGTACCGGAGCCCCTCCTCCTGCTTGTACGAGGGGTCGTGCTCCTCGTCCACGACGACGAGCCCGAGGTCCCGGACGGGGGCGAAGACCGCCGAGCGGGTGCCCAGGGCCACCCGTGCCTCCCCTCCGCGCACCCGCTCCCACTGGAGCCGCCGCTCCCGCTCGCCGAGCCCGCTGTGGAGCACCGCGACCCCCTGCCCGAACGCCTCCACGAAGCGCCCCAGCACCTGGGGGGTGAGCGCGATCTCGGGAACCAGGACGATCGCCCCGCGCCCTCGGCCCCGGGCCTCCTCCACCGCGCGGATGTAGACCTCGGTCTTGCCGCTCCCGGTGACGCCCTCGAGGAGGATCGTGACGAACGCCCCGGAGTCCATCGCCTCGCGCACCTGATCCACCGCGCCGGCCTGCTCCGGGGTCAGGCGGGGCCTCGAACCGGAACCCGCGAGCCCGTATAGCGCCGGGTCCGCCGCCTCGGCGGGCTTCTCCCCCCGGGAGATCCACCCCTTCTCCACGCACCGCAGCAGGGCTGCCCGGGAGACCCCCTCCGCCGAGAGGAGCCGGGCCGAGCGGGGTCCTTCCGCCAGCGCGCAGAGCGCCTGGGACTGGCGCGGCGACCGCGCGGCCACGTCGTCGGGGGACGGCGCCTCCGGTAGCAGCCGGAACCAGTCCTCCCCGCGGGGCGCCTCCGGGGCCCTGCCCCGCCACTCCCGCTCGACCCACCCCTTCTGCACCAACCGCCCGACCACCTGCTGCTCCCCGGGCCGGAAGGCCGAAACGGGAAGGATCTCCCGCGCGCGCAGCCGCCCCAGGATTTTCTCCTCTTCGGGTTCACGGGTCCCGTCCCCGGGGCAACGCTCACCGAGGCGGTAGACGACCTCGGATCCGGCACGCGAGCCGGGGGGAAAGAGCGCCGCGAGGGTCTCCCCCGGCGGATGGTGGTAGTAGGCGGACAGCCACATCCCGAACCGGAGGAGGTCGGCGGGCAACGAGGGGGCGGGGTCGAGGACCTCGAGCAGGTCCTTCACGCGGGGCGTCTCGGCCGCGTCCTCCAGCGCCACCACGAAACCCACGGTCCGGGTGCCGGAGAACGGCACCGCGCAGCGGGCGCCGGGGACCGCGAACGCGCCGAGGTGCTCGGGGATCCGGTAGTGGAAGGTGCGGTGGACGGGACGGAGAACGGCGACGCGGGCGTAGGGGCCCATGGGTCAGGGGCGGGGCTCGCCGAACGCCCTTCGCCAGTCGGGAAGGCCCTCTCCCGACGGGAAGAAGTCCAGCGGGCGGCGCGCCCACGGCGGAGCCTCGCGGGCGTCCACGGGGGGTCCGGTGAACTCGAGCCGCCTCCCGTCGGCGACCTGGAGCCAGGCCGGCCAGCCCCCGGGGCCCGGCGGCCCGACCTCCACGCTCTCCCAGCCGTGCACTCGGATCGCCAGCGGCCACAGGGGGCGGCGGGAGAAGAGCACCTGGGGAAGGTCGCCCTCCCCCTCGCCCCGCGCCCCCACGGTGTGGGCGACGCCGTCCTCGGAGCGCAGGGCGCGCGCGTACCCCGCGCGCGAGAAGTCGACGCCCGCAGCCTCCAGAGAGGCCCGCAGTTCGTCCGGGTTCGACGAGGCGAAGAGGTCCACGGCCCGCCAGAGGGCGGGAAAGACCCCTCCCCCGCCGGGACCCGGGTCGAACGCCGTGGGCTCGCCGCTCACGGCGAGGGCGCTCGCGCCCGGACCTCCCGCGTAGAGCCAGCCGTCCCGCCCGCCCCATCGGACGGGAAGCTGCACCGGCCCGTCAGGGGCCGCCGGGCGCGTCCGCGCCCATCGTTGGAGCACCTTCGGCGCGGGAAGGACGTACGACCAGGCGGCGCTCGCGGACAGCCACGCGGCCGCGACGCCGAGGAGACAGGAGCGGAGCCGGCGGGAACGGGGGAACGGGGAGGCCGGGGGGGGCAAGGGCGGGCGGTCGCGGTCAGGATCCGGTGCGCTCGCGCTGCTCCGCCTCGGACTTGCAGTCGATGCACTGGGTCGTCACCGGCCGCGCCTCGAGGCGCTTGAAGCCGATCTCCTCCCCGCAGGTCTCGCAGACCCCGTAGCTCCCGTCCTCGATGCGGTCGAGGGCTTCCTGGATCTTCTGGATGAGCTTGCGCTCCCGGTCCCGGATCCGCAGGACGAAGTTGAGGTCCGACTCGGCCGCCGCCCGATCCGTCGGATCGGCGAAGGTCTCCTCGCCCTCGCTGAGGTTGGTCATGGTGCTGCGGGCCTCGCCGACGAGATCGTCGAGGCGAGACTGCAGGATCTTCCGAAAGTGTTCGCGCCGCTTTTCGTCCATGGTCGACTCCCCGCTTCGACTGGCCGGCTCCTGCAAGGAGCTAGGATTGGCACTTCACGCGTGCTACTCTGTTCCGACCCGAGGGCGTCGGATTATAGCAACCCCTCCGTTCAGGCCGGAAACTCTATTTCATGCTCGGACGATTCTTCATCCTCGTCGCCGCCGTGTTGGCAGGCGCCCCCGCCTGGGCGGTCACGCCGGACCCCACCCTGCTGAGCGCCCGCTCCCTGGGCATGGGAGGGGCCCTGCGCAGCCTCGCCACCTCGGTGGACGCCCCGCGGCTCAACCCCGCGGCCGTGGCTACGGAGCGCGGCTTCTTCGCCGGCGCCACCTACGCCACCCGCCGGGAGGGCGCCTTCGACGGCGGCTGCCTCACGCTCATCGACAACGTCACCTCCCCCATCGGCGGGGCGCTCCAGTACCTGCGCATGCAGGGGGACCGCACGGAGCGGGAGGACATGGGGCTGTCCTTCGCCGTGGGCCGCCGCGGGCTCTGGTGGGGGTTCACACTGCGCTACGTCCAGGGGCGCGAGCGCGGCGACTCGCAGTGGGAGGACGTGGTCACCGCGGACGTGGGCTTCCTCTTCGAGCGGCCTTCGGGGACCCGGTTCTCGGTGGTGGGGACGAACCTGCTGGAGACCTCCCTGGACATCCTCGACCGCCACATCGCCGTCGGGGTCGCCCAGGTGGACTTCCACGGCTGGGACCTGGCGGCGGACCTGGTCCGCAACCTGCGGGAGGACATCTCCAACGGGATCGACCTGCACCTGGGCGCCGAGTACCGGCTGCCCTGGGAGGGGTGGAGGGCCCGCCTGGGGCAGATGTGGCGCGGGGAGACCGGAAAGGACTACGCCTCGTTGGGGTTCGGGTGGAACGGCTCGTTCCTGCGCCTGGGGTACGCGGTCCAGAAGGCCCGCCAGCGCAGCGACGAGTTCCTACACGTCTTCAGCCTGGAGGGCCTGTTCTAGTGCCGCACACGAGCGCCCCTCGCCGGGGCGCTCGTAGGTGCCGCTCTTCCCCCCCTCCTTCCGCAGCAACCGCACCTCGCCGATCACCATCCCCTTGTCCACCGCCTTGCACATGTCGTAGACGGTGAGCGCGGCCACGGACACCGCGGTCAGGGCCTCCATCTCCACCCCCGTCGTCCCCGAGACGCGCACCTCGGCGCGGATGTCCACGCGATGGTCCGCCGCGATCAGGTCGAAGTCCACCCGCACGGACGTCAGGGCGAGGGGGTGGCACAGGGGGATGAGCTCGGCCGTGCGCTTGGCGGCCATGATCCCCGCCAGGCGCGCCACCTGGAGCACGTCCCCCTTCTCGAGGCTGCGGTCCTCGATGCGGCGATAGGTCTCCGGCCCGACCCAGACGCTGCCGGCGGCCAGGGCGCGGCGGTCGGTCGGGGCCTTGGCCGTGACGTCGACCATGCGGGCCCCCCCACCCTCGTCGAAGTGCGTCAGTCCGGAGGAGGTCACGAAGCGGGCTTCACCTCGATGCGGTCGACCACCAGGAACTTGTAGTCGGCACCGAGGAAGTCGAAGACCCCGAACGCGGTGACCCGGGCGCCCTTCTTCACGTTGAGCAGCTCGTCCGCCTGGGGATGGTCCTTCTTCAGGTAGAGCCGCACCACGCTCGGGGTTCCGAGGGCGAAGCAGAAGTAGTCCTTGGTGTTGATCTTGGTCTTGCGGATCTGGTAGCAGAAGTCGCTCCCGGTGAACAGGAACGTCCCCGTGAAGCGCACCTTCTTGTCCTGGAAGGCCTCCGGCGCGCCCGCGAGCTCGGCCTGGGTGACCTCCTGGTAGGCCGCGGGATCAGCCTCCGTGGCGTGCACTCCCGAGGAGAGGAACGTCAAGGCGACCAGGATCAGCAGCGTCGTCTTGCCCATGGCTTCCTTCCTTGCGGGCCCCGCCTCATCGGGCGGGAGCCCTTCTCAGGGTTTCCCGGCGCAGGCCAGCACCCAGACCTGCTCCAGCGACCGACCTTCCGCCCGCCACTGCCGGGCCGCGTCCTCCACCACCTGCCGGCGCGTCCCGTAGGGGAGCCCCGGCATCAGCCCGGCACTCATGGGCTCCAGCCCGTAGAACGCCTCGAACCGCTCCGGCGAGAGTTGCACGCTCCAGCGCCGCACCGAGGGCTCCTCGAAGCCCTCCCGCAAGGCCGCCTCCACCGCCGGCCACGGCGAGACGGCGTGGTTCCCGGCCGCGACGCCCATGGCCGCCAGCGCGTCCGGGACCGGCTCGCCGTCCACCCAGACCCCGTCCAGGCTCGACAGGTAGATCCGACCGCCGGCCTCCAGCACCTGGCCCGCCGACGCGAGGGAACCCCGGACGTCGGGGAGCATGAAGACGACGGCATTGTACACCACCGCGTCGAAGCGGCACCGGAAGGTGCTCCCGAACCGGCAGGCGTCGGCCCCCACCAGCGGCACGCTCCTCCCCAGCCCCCGGCGCGCCTCCCGGAGCATGGGGAGGGAGAGGTCGAGTCCTACCGCCGCCCCACCCGGCCCCACCCGTTCCCGGAGCAGGGCGAGGGACGCCCCGGTCCCACAGCCGACGTCGAGCACCCGCTTGCCCCGGACCCCCGGCCCCAGCGCCAGAAGTCCCTCCAGGAGCGTGCGGAAGAACCGGGATCCCTCTTCGAAGGCCTGGTACGCCCCGGCCCCGCGGTCGAAGTTCCCGCGGATCCGATCGCGGATCTTCCGAGCCATCTGCTCCGTCGCTTCCACGAAACCTCCGTGCCCCCCCCTTACGTGACGAGAACCGGCCGGTTACCCGGGGCCCGACCGGCAGACAGCGGCCGCCATTCTAGCAGCAAGGGTGTCGAGACCCCAAAAAGGGGCGCCCGTGCCGGCGCCAACCCGCCCCGGCCGCGCCGCACCCTCCCCGCGCCCCCCGCGAGGCCCGGGCCGCACGGAAGCCTTGACACGGGCCCGTCTGCAGCCCGAGTCTTCTTCGAGCCGCCCGAGCTCCCCGGCCGCAGACCTTCCCCCGCCGGCCGGCCCACACACCGGAGGTACGCCCCCCTTGCTCGCCGAGCGCATCCTCACCTCCTTCCTGCGGGTCGCGAACCGGCGGATCCTCTCCCTCCAGGGAGGCGCCGAGGCCGTTCTCCCGAGGCCCCGGCCCGGCCAGCGCTGCATGCTCTACGTCCACGTGCCGTTCTGCCAGCGGCTCTGCCCCTACTGTTCGTTCAACCGCTTCCCGTTCTCGGAGGCCCCGGCCCGGGCGTACTTCCGCCGCCTCCGGGAAGAGATGCGCATGGTGGCGGACCTCGGGTACGACTTCCCCTCCGTCTACGTGGGCGGGGGCACCCCGACCATCCTCGTGGACGAGCTCTCCGACACGCTGGACCTGGCACGCCACCTCTTCCGGGTGGAGGAGGTCTCGGCCGAGACCAACCCGAACCACCTGGTCCCGGAGGTGCTCGAACGGCTGGAGGACCGGGTGCAGCGGCTCTCGGTGGGGGTGCAGAGCTTCGACGACGGCCTGCTGCGGCAGATGGACCGCTACGACAAGTACGGGAGCGGAGACGAGATCCTCGGCCGCCTCCAGTCCGTCGCCGGCCGGTTCCACTCGCTCAACGCGGACATGATCTTCAACTTCCCGAGCCAGACCGAGGCCTCGCTCCTGCGGGACGTCGAGAAGCTCCGGGCCTCGGGCGCGAACCAGACCACCTTCTACCCGCTGATGACGTCTCCCGCGGTCCGGCGCTCCCTCGCGGCCACGGTGGGCCGGGTGGACTACCCCCGGGAGTACCGGTACTACCGCCTCCTGAGCGACGCCCTGGAAGGGGCCTTCGAGCCCGCCACGGCCTGGACCTTCTCCCGGACGGCCGGGGCGATGATCGACGAGTACATCGTCGACTACGAGGAGTACGTCGGGATCGGCAGCGGCGCCTTCAGCTACCTGGACGGCTCGATCTACGCGAACACCTTCTCCCTGGGGGAGTACGAGCGCGCCGTCGGGGGAGGCCGGGCCCCGGTGACGGCCTCCCGGAGGTTCCCCGCGCGGGAGCAGATGCGGTACAGGCTGATGATGGGGCTGTTCGGCCTGAGGCTCGACAAGCCCGCCTTCCGGGAGCGCTTCGGGGTGCCCGTCGAGAAGGGGCTCCGGCTGGAAACCGCCTTCTTCCGCGCCGCAGGGGCCTTCGCCCGGGACGACGAGGCGGCCTTCACTCTCACGCCGAAGGGGCGATACCTCCTGGTCGCGATGATGCGCGAGTTCTTCGCGGGCGTGAACCACTTCCGGGACCACGCCCGGGCCTCCCTCTCGGCTGACGAGCGCGCCCTGCTCTTCGGCGAAGGCGAGGACGGAGCCGGCCGGTGCTAGGGGTGGCCGGGCCGTGATCGACGCGGCGGTGGAGGCGGCCCGGGCCGCCGGGGCGGTGCTGCGCGAGCGGTACCGCACGGGATTCGCGGTCCGCCACAAGGGGCCGGTTGACCTCGTGACCGACGTCGACCTGCGGTCCGAGGAGGTGATCCGGGAGATCCTGGGGCGCCGGGCGCCCGGGACCGCCGTTCTGGGAGAGGAGGAGGGCCTCTCGCCCGGAGGGCGGGACCGCTGGATCGTGGACCCCCTCGACGGCACCGTGAACTACGCCCACGGCTACCCCTGCTTCTGCGTCTCGGTGGCGTGGGAGGAGGCGGGACGGGTCACGGCCGGCGTCGTGTACGATCCGCTGCGCGACGAGATGTTCACGGCCTGCCGAGGACGGGGCTCGTTCCTCGACGGCGTTCCGGTGCGGGTTTCGGGCACCGCGCGGCTGGAAGCCTCGCTGCTCGCCACCGGGTTCCCCTACGACCGCCGCACCAATCCGCGGAACAACTACGAGGCCTTCGTCCGGCTCACGCACCTCACCCACGGGGTCCGGCGGGGAGGTTCCGCGGCCCTGGACCTGGCCTACACCGCGTGCGGGAGGCTGGACGGGTTCTGGGAACCCGGCCTGAAGCCGTGGGACCTGGCGGCGGGCTGCCTGCTCGTGGAGGAGGCGGCGGGGAGGGTCTCCGGGCTGGACGGCGGGCCCTTCACGCCCTACGGGGAGGACGTGGTGGCCACCAACGGAGCGATCCATGCCGAGGTGCTCGCGGAACTCGGCCGCCTCCTCTGAGCCCGGTTTGTGCCGGGGGCCTGCGGGTGGTAGTTTCCCGAACCGTTTGCGGGAACCCGCCCCCGACGGAGTCATGCATGCGCGCGATCCTTCCGGCCCTGCTCGCCCTGTCGCTCTCGGCATCCGCGGCCGCGGCCGGGCCCGATCTCTGCGTGAGCCCCGGCGATCCGTTCCCGGACCTGTCCTTCCCCCGCCTGCTGGCCCCGTCGGACCACGAAGCCCTGGGGCTTCCCGAAGGGCCCTTCCGCCTCAGCGACATCCGCAGCGACCTCCTGGTCCTGGAGTTCTTCAACAAGTTCTGCCTCACCTGCTGGCGCCAGGCGCCGCAGCTGCAGACCTTCTCGGAGCTCCTCAAGCCGGGCGACCTGGAGGGAAGGGTCCGCGTGCTGTCGGTCGCCGCGGGCAACGACGACCGCGAACTCCAGGAGTTCCGCGACGAGTTCGACCTGTCGATCCCCCTGGCCGCGGACCCCAATTTCGAGCAGTTCTACGCCCTGGGAGATCCGGGAGGGACGCCGTGCACCGCCTTCCTGCTCCGCCGGGACGACCGCTGGATCCTGGCGGACTTCCACGTGGGGTTCTACGGGGACGTCGAGCTGCTCGCCCGGGCGCGAACCCTGCTCCGGGGCTGGAGCGCCCCTCCCCGGGGGACGGCGCAGCGGGGGGAGACCCCCGGGAGAGCGCCGGAGGACGAGGGCGCGCGCACCGCCGCGTTACTCTCCCGCGTCCTCGGGCGCCAGGTGGAGACGCAGCCCGTCACCCTCCCCGCGGGGACCCGGCTCTGGCGGGCCCGGGAGGCGGACGGGAGCCCCCTCGACGTGTACGCGCGGGTCGCGGCGCGGGAGCCGGTGTGCGACCTGTGCCACACGATCCACTTCCTGTTCGCCTTCGACGGCCGCGGCCGGATCCGCGGGTTCGAGCCGATCTACGTGACGAAGTTCGGGAACGCTGTCTGGAGCCCCGACGACGCGCGGCAGTTGGAGGAGCGCCTGCAGGGGCGCCAGGTGGACGACCTCCCCTTCGACCCGCAAGTGGACGCGGTGACCAGCGCCACCATGAGCTCGGCCCTCGTCTTCGACGAGGTCCGCCGCGCTTCCCGCTACCTCAGGGACCTCCCCTAGTGCGCAGCAACCCTGTCCCCGCCGGAGCCCTCTCGCTTGCGGGGGGCCGGCGCAACGGGGCGCGGACGCGGGCGCTCCCCCTCCTCGCCCAACCGGGCGCGGAACGACCCCTTCCTTTCGGCGAAGCATGTACGGCAGTGTCCTGACGTTCCTCATCGCCATCGCGGTCCAGGCCCTCGCCCCCCGGGAGGTCGGCCCGGGCTGGACGTTGGGGGAAGCGCTGTCCCAGCTCCTTCCCCTGGCGGCGGCCTGGGCGGCCCTGCGCATCCGCTTCCGGCGGCTCATGGGGCGGGCGCTCCACGACGAGGCCGAGGCCCGGGCGCTCCGGGCTTCCTTCGCGGCCACCATCCAGGGCTACCAGGGCGTGATGCTCGTCCCCTTCGCCCTGCTGCTCTACGCGACCCACTATCCCGGCCTCGTGCTCGCGCCGGCCTCCCGGGGATCGGAGGTGCTCGGCAGCACGCTGGGGGTGCTGCCCTACGTCATCCTCCTGCTGGTCGTCTGGTGGGAAGCCTATCCCCTGCAGGGGGTCCTCCTGGGGCAGGAGGGGACCCGGCTCCGCTTCGTCGTCTCCCACGCCCGGATGGAACTGCCGGTCCTGGCGCCGTGGCTGGTTCTCATGGCCGTCTCCGACCTCCTCCACTGGCTCTGGCCTGCGGGCGCGTCGGCGCTGGAGGCCAACCCCCTCCTCCAGTTGCTCTACGCACCCCTGTTCCTCGGGCTCGTGGCCGTGTTCCTCCCCCTCCTCGTGAAGACGCTCTGGGGGTGCCGGCCGATTCCGCCGGGGCCCCTGCGCACCCACCTGGAGTCGGTGTGCGGTTCGCTGCGGCTCCGCGTGCGGGAGATCCTCTACTGGCCGCTCCTCGAGGGACGGGTGATGACCGCGGGCATCGTCGGGCTCGTCCCCCGCTTCCGCTACCTCCTGCTCACGCCGGCCCTCGTCCGGGTTCTCTCTCCCGAGGAACTCGACGGCGTGGTCGCCCACGAGGCGGGCCACGTGCGGTACCGCCACCTGTGGTTCTACCTCCTGTTCTTCCTCGGGTACGTGTGCCTGGCCGCCGTGTTCTTCCGGCTCGCCGAGGCGGCCCTGGCCTGGTGGGGCATCGCCGACCCGGAGGCCCTGCGCCGGCCCCAGACGAGCTTCTACGCCTCCGCCGCCCTCACCCTCGGCCTCCTCGCGTTGCTCTTCGGCTACTTCCGGGGGCTGTTCGGCTCGGTGAGCCGGGCCTTCGAGAGGCAGGCGGACGTGTACGCGCTGGAGGCCACCGGCCGGCCCGAACCCCTCGCCTCGGCGCTGGAGCGGGTGAGCTTCCACTCCGGGGACATCCGGGACCTCCCCTCGTGGCACCACGGCTCCATCGGGGAGCGGGTCGGGTTCCTCGCCGCGGCGTCCCGCGACCCGGCCGTGCTGGGCGACCACCACCGGCGGGTGAGGCGCCTGACCCTTCTCTTCGGCATCGGGGTCGTGCTGGCCGGCGCCCTCACGGCAGCCCTGCTCGCCGGACCGCTCGACCGGGCCCTCGACGGTTTCGTGGCGGAGCGGGGCCTGCTCCACAGGGTCCACAAGGACCCCCGGGACGCCTCGTCGTGGTTCCTCCTGGGAAACCTCTACCAGGAACTCGGCCGGGAGCCCGAAGCGGAGTCCGCCTACGAGGAGGTCGTGCGCCTGGACGGGGACAACGCCGAGGCCCTGAACAACCTGGCGTGGCTGTACCTGACGGCGAGAACCCCCGGGATGTTCCGCCCCGAACGGGCCCTGGCGCTGGCGGAGCTGGCGGTGCGCCTGTCGCCCTCGCCCCACGTGCTCGACACCCTGGCCGAGGCCCGCTGGCGCACCCGGGACCTTACCGGCGCCCTCCGCGCCATCGACGCGGCCCTCGCCCAGAACCCGCCGAACCAGGGGTACTATCTCTCCCAGCGGCGGAAGTTCGCGTCCTACCCGGAGGCGGCCCCGTGAAGGCCGAGCATTCGGGACTCCTCGAACGCCTGGAGCGCCTGGCCGAGGCCCTCGAGGCCCTCGGCCCCGCCGCGGGCAGGGGGGCCACGGCGGCTCCCGGAGGGGCGTCGGCGTTCCTCTGGACCTCCGCCGGCTTCCGGGAGGTGCACCGGCCGGCGGTGGTGGAACCGGGGGTCCTCACCGGCATCGAGCGGCAGAAGGCGGCCTTCTACGAGAACGCCTCCCGCTTCGTCGCGGGGCGGCCGAGCCACGACGTGCTCCTCTGGGGGGAGCGGGGCACCGGGAAGTCCTCCCTGGTGCGCTCCCTGCCCGCCGCCCTTCCGGAAGTCCCCCTCGCGCTGGTGGAGGTCCCGGAGGATCGCATCCCCGACCTGCCGCAGATCCTCGACACCCTGGCCGCGGACCGCCGACGCTGGATCCTGTTCCTGGACGACCTCTCCTTCCGCGGACCGGACGAGCGCTGCCGGGAGCTGAAGGTCCTCCTGGAGGGCGGACTGGAAGCTCGGCCGGAGAACACGCTCGTGGTGGCCACTTCGAACCGGCGGCACCTGGTTCCCGAGTGGTTTCCCGCGGAGGGGGAGATCCACCCGGGCGAGTCCGTCGCGGAGGCGGTGAGCCTTGCGGACCGCTTCGGGCTCTCCCTGGGCTTCTACCCCTTCGACGAGCCCACGTACCTCGAGGCGGTCTCCCGCCATCTCGCGGAACTGGGCGTCTCGCCGCCCCGGGGCTGGGAGGCCGAGGCGGTCCGCTGGGCCATGGGACGGGGCATCCGCTCGGGCCGCTCGGCCCTCCAGGCCGCCCGCACCATCGCCGGGAGTCTCTGAGGGGAACCCGGTTCGGGGCCGACCGGCTGGAATCCCCCGACCTTCCGGTCCTTTCGGCCTTGTGGTACACAGTTTCAACTGCCAGTCGATCGGGGTGGCCCCCGGATCGGGAAGCGGAGAGTCGTGTCGCAGCGGTTCGCGCGGGAAAAGGAACAGATCCTCAGCCAATTCATCATCCACCACGAGGTGGGCGACGCGGACGTCGGCACCCTGGCGGACCGCCTCGACCTCGCCCTGGACCGGGCCGACGCGCTTCACAAGGGCCAGCAGCGCAGGTCCGGCGAGGAGTACATCTGGCACACGGTCCGCACCGCGATGGAGGTGAGCCGCTTCGGGCGCATCGTGGACTGGGCGGCCGTGGAGGCGAGCCTGCTCCACGACACCCTGGAGGACACGACCTACACCTACCCGGAACTCCGGACCGAGTTTCCCGAGGCGGCGGACCTGGTCCTGGCCCTCACCAAGATCAAGGACAGCCGCGTCCACACCTACCAGAAGCTCTTCAGCTTCGTGCTCCAGGACATCCGCGTCCTGCTGGTCAAGCTCGCCGACCGCCTCGACAACCTCGAGACGCTGAGCGTGTTCAAGCGGGAGAAACAGGTACGGATCGCCCGGGAGAGCGCCGAGATGTACGCCAACATCTGCCGGCGCCTGTGCATGACCGACGTGGCGGAGCGGCTCACGGAGAAGATCGGGCCGATCCTGACCCCGGAGGCCTTCGCCACCTTCCAGAGGGCCCAGGCCGACCTCAAGGAGGGCTGGGTGCGGCCCCTGGAGGAGCTGAGGGGAAAGCTGGCGGACGTCTTCCCCGGCGACCTGGGCGCCCGCGTGGAACTGCGCTGGAACCGCTACCGCCCCGACGTGCCGCCGCTGCCCGAGAACCTCTTCACCCTGCGCATCGTAACCGAGACCAGCGAGGACGCCTACCGCGCCCTGGGCCGGGTGCACCTGGCGTTCCGCGCCCTGCCGGGGACCTTCGCCGACACCCTGAGCGTGCCCCGGAACAACGGGTTCCGGGCCCTGGAGACCCGGGTCTCCTACCAGGGGCGCATCGTGAGCTTCTACGTGGCCAGCCGCGCGGCGGACCGGTTCAACCGCCTGGGCCTCCTGTCGATGGACATCTCCAGCCCCCAGTTCAACCTGGAGTACCTGGACGACCTCCGGGAGTTCCTGCAGAACGAGGCGATGGACATCCAGGACTTCCTGCGGTTCCACCGCCCGGACGCCATCCAGGTGACGAGCCCCAAGGGGGACGTGTTCAGCCTCGAGGAAGGCGCGAGCGCGCTGGACTTCGCCTTCGCGGTCCACGAGCAGCTCGGCCTCCGCTCCCGCGCCGCCAAGGTGAACAACCACGAGGTCGGCCTCGGC
>CAZJSF010000050.1:15388-16985 GCA_964548515.1 uncultured Thermodesulfobacteriota bacterium | reverse complement strand
CGCGCGCCCAGATCGCGAAATCGCTGAGCCCGGCGTCGTCGTCCTCGTCCTCCTCGGCTCCGAGGAAGAGCTGCCCTCCACCGCGTTCTCGGAGGGGCCCCTTGGGCACCCGCTCCTCGGTCGAGCGACGAGCCTTCTGGCGCCGTCGGCCGCGGGCGGGGGCGTCGGGGCCGAACGTGCCCCGGGGCTGCCCGGGATGCTGCAGGTCCCCCGCAGCCGGCGGAGCCCAGGAGTCCGGGCGGGGAGCACGAGGAGGCGGGCTCCCCGCGACGGCGGGCCGACCGGCCTCGCGTGCGCGCGCCTCGTTGACCGCCAGCGCCCGGCCCTTGAACATCTGTTGGTGGAAGCGGCGGATCGCCTCTTCCGCCTGGGCGCGATCGTCGAAATCGACGAAGGCGAACCCGCGGGGCTTTCCCGTCTCCCGATCGGTCGGGAGGCGCACCTGGGAAGGCGGAGCCACCGCGGAGAAGAACTCCTTCAGTTCCGCCTCCGTCACGTCGAACGCGAGATTCCCTACGAACAGTCGAACCGACATCGCTCCTCCAGCCGAATCGTCCTCCCGGCGCACGGCCGCCGCCGGGACCGCCGACCACCCTGCGAGCGCAGGGGCAAAGGACGTGGATCTGTTGCGCGCCCGGACGGGCGCCGAGTGGAAAGGGGGGCGAAGCCCCGCGGACCCCGCCCCCCTGCCGTGGACCGGGTCTTAGACCGGACGGACGTTCGAGGCCTGGGGGCCCTTCTGGCCCTGGGTCGCCTCGAACTCCACCGCCTGTCCCTCGGACAGGGTCTTGAAACCCTGGCCCTGGATGGCGCTGAAATGCACGAAGAGGTCAGCCCCGCCGTCGTCCGGCGTGATGAAGCCGAAGCCCTTCTGGTCGTTGAACCACTTCACCGTTCCTCTTGCCATCTTCCCCTTCTCCTGCTGCTGTGGGATTTCTCATCCCGTTGTGAGGCGGCGCGGTCCATGCCCGCCGACCCGCCGTGTGACTCGAGGCAGCGCGGCATACCGAAAAAGGGAGAGGCGACGGTCGCCTCTCCCTCGTTGGATGTGCACACCGCGGTCGCTGGCCGGCCCGACACGCGCGGCCCGGCACTTGGTGGCGGAGCATACAACCTGGGGCGGGGCGAACGCAACCAAAACCCGCGCCGCCCGGCCCCAGGAGTCCGGGGGCGCCGCTCGACGGGGCCTACCCGCCGCGCGCAGCACCCGCGTCTGCGCCCGACGGCGGCCGCGGGAACTTCAGTGCCTCGATCAGGACGTAGGCCGCCTGCAGGGCCTCGGTGGGGCACAGGGGGAAGCACTCCTTGCAGTTCCAGCACTCCCTGGCAGCGATCTCTGGCACGAAGGCGATCTCCTTGCGCGGCCCCCGGTCCACGAAGCCCACCGCATCCGCCTTCTTCACCTCGGTGCAGTAGCGCACGCACAGGCCGCAGTGGATGCAGAAGGAGGTCTCCTTCTCGAAGCGGTCCTTGTCCGCCCCGTACTCCCCGGCGAGGGCGTTGAGCCGGGGCGAATCGGGGGCGTGGGCGAGGTAGAGCTCGAGGATCATCTTCCGGATCCGGTCGATGGCCGCCGAGCGGGTCCGCACCACCAACC
>CAZJSF010000050.1:0-15378 GCA_964548515.1 uncultured Thermodesulfobacteriota bacterium | reverse complement strand
TTTCCTCCACGGGGTACACGCAGCTCGCGACGCGGGTGGTCCTGCCCCGGCTCTCCACCTCCACGAGGCAGAGCCGGCAGCTGCCGAAGGGCTCGAGCTCGTCGTGGTGGCACAGGGTGGGGATCGAGACCCCGGCGCTTCGGGCCGCCTGGAGAACCGTCGTCCCCTCCGCCGCCACCACTTCCTTGCCGTCGATCTGCAGGCGGACGTCACGCATCTTTCTTGCCCTTCTTCACGATGGCTCGCTTGTCTTCCGGCACCGGCGGCGGCACCGGCTCCCCGGAGAGCTTCCGCACGGCGGAGAAGCGCGGTGGGCAGGCCTCCAGGCACGTGCCGCACCTGGTGCACTTTTCCTGGTCGACGATGTGGACGAGGTTCTTCCCCCCGATGATGGCCTCGGCCGGGCACTTGCGCAGGCAGCTCCCGCACGCCTGGCACTTCTCCGGGTCGATGTGGAACGCGATCAGCTCCTTGCAGGAGAGCGCCGGGCAGCGCTTCTCTGCGATGTGGGCCTCGTACTCGTCGCGGAAGTAGCGCAGCGTGCTGAGGAAGGGGTTCGGAGCGCTCTTGCCCAGGGCGCACAGGGCCGCGTCCGCGGCCACCTCGCAGAGCTCCTGGAGCAGTTCGATGTCGCCCTGCTTGCCGCGGCCCCGGGTGATGTTCGTGAGCACCTTGTGCATCTGCCGGAGCCCCTCGCGGCAGGGGACGCACTTGCCGCAGGACTCGTCGGTGAGGAAGTCGACGAAGTAACGGGCCACGTCCACCATGCACGTGTCCTCGTCCATGACGATCATGCCACCGGACCCCATCATGGAACCCGCCTTGGTGAGCTCGTCGAAACCCACCTGCAGGTCGAGCAGGCTCTCGGGCAGGCACCCGCCCGACGGTCCCCCCGTCTGCACCGCCTTGAACTTCTTCCCCCCCGGAATTCCGCCCCCGATCTCGTCGATGATCTCCCGCAGGGTCATGCCCATGGGGACCTCGACCAGGCCGGTGTTCACGATCTTGCCCACCAGGGAGAAGATCTTCGTGCCCTTGCTGCTCTCGGTGCCGAGCTGCGTGTACCAGTCGGCCCCCCGGTTCACGATGAGCGGCACGTTGGCCCACGTCTCCACGTTGTTGAGCACGCTGGGCCGCTCCCACAGGCCCTTGATGTTCGAGCGGATGTACTTGGGCCGGGGCTCCCCCGCCCTTCCCTCCAGAGCCGTCATCAGGGCCGTCGACTCCCCGCACACGAAGGCGCCCGCACCCTGGTGGACCTTGACGACGAAGTCGAAGCCGGAGCCGAGGATGTTCTCGCCGAGCAGCCCCAGTTGCTCCGCCTGGCGGATCGCCAGGGTCACGTTCTCGACGGCCAGCGGGTACTCCTGACGGACGTAGATGTAGCCCTCGTGGGCGCCGACCGTGTATCCCCCGATGACCAGCCCTTCGAGGATGGAGTGGGGGTTGCCCTCCAGGAGAGCGCGGTCCATGAAGGCGCCGGGATCGCCCTCGTCCGCGTTGACGATCACGTACTTGGGCTCCTCCGGCGCGTCCCGGGAGCCCTCCCACTTGCGGCCCGCCGGGAACCCGCCGCCGCCGCGGCCGCGCAGGTTGGAGCGCTTGACCTCGTCGAGCACCTGCTGGGGCGTCATCTGGAAGAGGGCCTTGGCCAGCGCGGAGTAGCCGCCGACCGCCACGTAGTCGTGGATGCTCTTGGGGTCGATGCGGATGTTGGTGCCCAGGATGACCCGCTCCTGGTGCTTGTAGAAGGGGATGTCGGACTCCCTGACCGCCTTCTCGCCCGTGTCCGCGTCCGCGTACACGAGGCGCTCGACCACCTCCTTCTTCCCGATGGTCTTCTCGACGATCTCCGGCACGTCCTCCGGCTTGACCTGCAGGTAGCAGATCTCCTCCGGGTAGACGACCACGATCGGCCCCCGCTCGCAGAAGCCGGGACACCCGGTCCCCTTGGCGTCCACCGTCCCGTCGAACCCCTGGGAGGCGAGCTCCGTGCGGAAGGCGGCGATGACCTCCGCCGCGCCCGACGCCATGCACCCCGCGCCGGCGCAGACCGAGACGCAGGGCGTGCCCGGGGCCCTCCGGGAGGAGACCTCCCGGCGGAATTCCTCCAACTCCTCCGCTGAACGCAGACAGCCCATGGTCGTCCCCTATTCGCAGCTCTCGAGCACCTGGGCGGTCTCCCCGGGCGTGAGCTTGCCGTAGGTCTTCTTGTTCACTTCCATGACCGGCCCGAGGGCGCAGCACCCGAGACAGTTGACCGTCTCCAGGCTGAACTTCAGCTCCATGTCGGTCTCGCCGGGCTTGATGCCGGTCGCGTCCTGGACGGTGTCGAGCACGCGCTGCGCCCCGCGGACGTGACAGGCCGTACCCATGCAGATGTGGACCTGGTTGCGGCCCTTGGGCACGAGGCTGAACGCCTTGTAGAAGGTCGCCACGTGGTGGATCCGGGCCATGGGCACCTGCAGCTTCTCGCCCACCCGCTCCAGCGCTTCCCTGGGCAGCCAGTGGTTCGCGCTCTGGATGTCCAGAAGGATCTGGATCAGCGAGCTAGGCTCGCCCCCGTGCTTCTCGATGATCCGGTCGATCGCGTCGATGTCCATGGTCTCCGTCCTGAAAGCTCTCAGCTGTCAGCTGTCAGCCGTCAGCCGAGAGCGGGTGGAACCTTCTTATCCGAGTTGACCGCTGACCGCTGACCGCCGACAGTTCCCTCACGCCAGCGCGTAGCACTTCGCCGCGGCGTCGTAGCGGACCAGGCCGTGCCGGGTGGAACTCCCCAGGTGCCGGGAGACCTCCGAGGGGGTCACTCCCAGGGCCCGCGCGATCTCCCCCGCGGGCAGGGCCTTGTCCTGCAGCAGCGAGGCGATCCGGCTCATCGCCAGCTTCTCCGCCACGGTCTCGCGGAACAGCCGCTCGAACTCGGCGCCGCCGAAGAACGCCGCGTACTCCTCCTCCGTCTGGAACCGCACCCGCAGCCGCTCGCGCTCCAGGAGCTTCACGTAGGGAACGATCTTCATCGCCGCCTCGAGCCGCGACCGGCGCGCGGCGCCGTCGAGCCCCTCGGCCTCGCCGATGGGCCCGATTTCGCGGATCTGCCGGCTGAAGTCGCTCATGATCTCCGCGAAACGGTTGCCCTCGGCGCCGGAGATGAACTCGATGCGCAGCCTGGCGGGGTCGAGGCCGAGCGCCTGGAGCAGCCGCTTGCAGATGTACGACATCCGCAGCGCGTAGAAGTTCCCGTGGGTCGTGTAGTTGCACTCGTTGAGGTGGCACCCGCCGATGAAGACTCCGTCCGCTCCCTTCAGGAACGCGCGGAGGACGAAGGCGAGGTCGATCCGACCCGTGCACATGACGCGCATGAGCCGCACTTCGGGGCTGTACTGTAGTCTGGAAACTCCAGCCAGGTCCGCAGACCCGTACCCTCACCAGTGGCAGACGAACCCCAGGATCTTCGGTCGGAACTTCGCGCTCATCTCGTGTCCTCCTCTGTCAGAAAACCATCCCCTCAGGCCCGCAGCGCGGGCGACGGTCACTCGCCGACCGCGGCGTCGATCTGGCTCAGGAACTCCTCGTCGGTGAAGTGCTTGAGCGAGATGGCCCCGGTGGGACACACCGCGTTGCACAGCCCGTCGCCCTTGCACAGCACGGGGTTGACGCAGGCCTTCTTGCCCCGCCCCGTCTCACGCAGTTCCACCGCCCCGTAGGAGCAGGCCGACACGCACTCGCCGCAGGAGATGCACTTGTTCTCCTCCACCTCGCACACCGAGCCGGAGGCGACCACCGTGTCGTGGGAGAGCAGGGCCACGGCCCGGCCCGCGGCGCCGTAAGCCTGGTTGATCGTCTCCTGCAGGGTCTTCGGGTAGTGGGCGGTGCCGCACAGGTACACGCCGTCGGTGCTGAACTCGACGGGGCGGAGCTTGACGTGGGCTTCCTTGAAGAAGTCGTCCGGGCTCAGGGCCACCTGGAACAGCTGGGCGATCGACCGGTTGCCCTCGCATGGCACCACCGCCGCCGACAGCGCGACCAGATCGGCGTCGATGGCGAGGGTCGTGCCCAGGACCGGGTCGTCGACCACCACCCGCAGGACGCTCCGCCCTGCCTCCTCGACCGCCCGCACCACGGGCTTGTTCTCGGGCTCGTAGCGGATGAACTTCACGTCCTTCCCCGCCGCCTCCCGGTAGTAGTCCTCGCTGAAGCCGTATGTGCGCATGTCCCGGAACAGGATGTAGATGTCCATCTCCGGGCGCTTCGCCTTCAGGCTCAGGGCGTTCTTGACGGCCTGGCCGCAGCAGATCCGCGCGCAGTAGTTCCGGTCGGGCTGGCGGCAGCCGACGCACTGGATCATCACGGCGGCCTGGGCGCCCAGCACCCGCTCGTCCCCGGCGGCGATGGCCCCCTCGACCTCGAGCTGGGTCATCACCCGGTCGTCCTCGCCGTAGAGGTACTCGGTGGGGCGGTGCTCGGCGGCACCGGTGGCGAGCACGGTCACCCCGTGCTTGATCTCCTGCATCCGGCCCCGCGCCTTCACCCGGGTCACGAAGTTCCCCACGTACCCGGTGGCGCCCGCGATCGTCGCCCCGGTGGCGACGTGGACGAGGGGGTGGCGGTGGACCCGGCCCACGAGGTCCTTGAGGAACGCCTGGACGTCCATGCCCGCCAGGGTGGAGTGGATCCTTCGGGCGGTTCCCCCGAGTTCCGCCTCCTTCTCGAGCAGCCACACCTCGTGGCCCTGCTCGGCGATGCTCAGGGCCGTGGTCATGCCGGCCACGCCGCCACCCACCACCAGGGCGGCCTTGTTCACCGGCAGATCGAACTCCTGCAGGGGCTCCAGATGGGCGGCCCGGGCCACGGCCATGCGGATGATGTCCTTGGCCTTCTCGGTGGCGCTCTCCTTCTCCTTGGCGTGGACCCACGAGCAGTGCTCCCGGATGTTGGCCATCTCGCAGTAGTACGGGTTGATCCCGGCCTCCCGGACCGTGTCCCGGAAGAGCGCCTCCAGGGTCCGGGGGGAGCAGGCGGCCACGACGACCCGGTTGAGCCCCTTCTCCTTGGTGACGTCCGTGATCTCCTTGGCGGAGTTCGTGGCGCACGAGAAGAGCTGCTCCTGGGCGTGGACCACGTTGGGCAGGGTGCGGACGTATTCCACGGTCGAGGGCACCCCCACGATCCGCCCGATGTTCGCCCCGCAGTGGCACACGAAGACGCCGATCCGGGGTTCCTCCTCGGAGACGTCACGCTCGAGGGGGTACTCCCGCTCGACGGCGAGCTTCCCCCTGCGGTAGTCCAGGAACTCGCCGACCTGGGAGCCGGCCGCGCTGGCGGTGAAGACCGACTCCGGGATGTCCGTGGGCCCCTGGAAGGCGCCGCTCACGAACACGCCGGGCCGACTCGTCTCCATGGGGTTCGCGGGCGTGGCCCGGCTGAACCCGTGGTCGTTGAGCTCGACGCCGAACGTCCGCGCGAGGCCCTGGGCGTCCTCCGGCGGGTTGAGCCCGACGGAGAGCACGACCATGTCGAATTCTTCTTCCTTCACGCCCTCGTCCGGGGTGCTGTACCGGATCGTGACGTTCTTCGTCTCCGGGTGCTCCCGGACGATGTTGACGTAGCTGCGGAAGAACCGCACGCCGGGCAGTTCGGCCGTCTTCTGGTAGTAGCGCTCGAAGTCCTTGCCGTAGGAGCGGATGTCGTTGTGGAACACGGTGCACGCCGCGTCGGCGTCGTGCTCCTTCGTGAGGATGACCTGCTTCTGGGTGTAGGTGCAGCACACCGACGAGCAGTAGCTGTTCGCCCCCTCGCGCACCTGCCGGGACCCGACGCACTGGACCCAGGCGAGGTTCCTCGGGTGCTTCTGGTCAGACCCTCGCAGCACCTCGCCCTGGTAGGGCCCGGTGGCGCACAGGAGGCGCTCGTAGTCCATGCTGGTGACGACGTTGGCGAACTCGCCGTACCGGTACTCCTTGAGCGCGTTGGGGTCGAACGGCTCGATGCCCGGAGAGAGGACGACCGACCCGACCCGGACCTCGATCTTCTCGGTCTCCTGGGTGAAGTCGACCGCCCCCGCCTTGCAGACGGCCTTGCAGATGCCGCACTTCTTCTCCTTCAGGTACAGGCAGCTCTCGTCAATGTAGGTGATGAGCGGGATGGCCTGGGAGAAGTAGACGTGTACGGCCTTGTTGAGGGAGATCTCCTGGTTGAACTTGTCCGGGTACTGCACGGGGCAGTACTCCACGCACGACGTGCACCCCGTGCACTTGTCCTCGTCGATGTAGCGGGGCTTCTTCTTCAACGTGATCCGGAAGTCGCCCGCCTCCCCCTCCACGCGTTCGACTTCGGTGTACGTCAGGACTTCGATATTTGGCTGCCGGCCGACCTCGACCAGTTTGGGCGAGAGTATTCACATGGAGCAGTCGTTGGTCGGGAAGGTCTTGTCGAGTTGGGCCATGTGCCCGCCGATCGACGGTCCCTTCTCGACCAGGTAGACCTTGAACCCGGCGGAGCTCAGGTCGAGGGCGGCCTGGATGCCGCTGATGCCCCCGCCCACCACCATCACGTCGCCGTGCTCGCCGGCGCCGCGGCCGACGGGGAGGTCCTTCGGCTGCCCCTGGATCACGTGTACGTCTGCCATGTTCGATCGCCTCGTCAGGGTTCGGTACGTCTCGCTGCCAACGGGAGCTCTCGAGTCCCCTCCGCCCTCAAGAAGAGCGGGAAGAACCCGCCGTGCCGCACAAGGATCTACGGGAGGCGCCGATCAGAGCGCCTCCTGCAGGATCTCGGTTATGTCCTTCACCGCGAGGGACTCCGCGTCCTTCAGCCCCAGGCGGCTGTCCTCCAGCATGGTGATGCAGTAGGGGCAGGAGGTGGCCAGCACCTGGGCGCCCACTTCGACCGCCTGCGCCACCCGGAGGTCGGAGAACCGCTCCCCCCTGGGGGTGTCCATCCAGATCCGGCCCCCGCCGCCGCCGCAGCACAGGCTGTCCTCCCGCCGGTCGGGCATCTCGGCGAACTCCAGGCCCGGCACCTTCCGCAGCACGTCGCGGGGCTCGTCGTAGATCCCGTTGTGCCGGCCCAGGTAGCAGGGGTCGTGGTAGGTGACCTTCCTCGGGAACTCCCCCTCCAGCTTAAGCCGCCCGGACTCGAGGAGTTCGCGCAGGAACTGGTTCACGTGCACCACCTCGAAGTGGACCATGAACTCCGGGTACTCGTTCTTGAAGGTGTGGTAGCAGTGCGGGGAGGAGACGAGCACCTTCCTCACGTCGTTGTCCACGAAGGTCTTGATGTTCTCCTTGGCCAGGTGCTTGAAGACCTCCTCGTCGCCCGCCTTGCGGATGCTCTCGCCGCAGCAGTTCTCCTTGGTGCCCAGGATCCCGAACTCCACCCCGGCCTTCTGCAGCACCCGGGCCGTGGCCGCGGCGACCTTCCGCAGCCTGCGGTCGTAGCTCAGGTAGCAGCCGCTGAAGTACAGGACCTCCATCCCCTTCTCGAAGGGCCGCACGGAGAGGTCCTTGGCCCAGTCCGCCCGGCTCTCCCGCGTCTCGCCGAAGGGGTTGCCCACGGTGTTCAGGTTCCCGCTCGCGGCCCGCACGGGGCGCACGTTCTCGGGGAACACGCCGTACTCCGTGGCGAGCCGCCGGAGGGCCACGCCGGAGTCGATCTGCCGCACGTCGCGGGGGCAGCGCTGCGGACAGGTGCCGCAGGTGGTGCAGCGCCAGATCTCCTCGTTCTCGATCTCGGTCATGCCGAAGGCGCCCTGCCGGACGATCTTGCGGATGCTGAACTGCCGGACGCGGTTCCACGGGCAAACGGCGTCGCACAACCCGCACTGGTAGCAGTACTTGAAGGCGTCCCCGCCGTTGGCCTTGATGAGATCGACGATCTCCTTGTAGTCGCCTACGTTCTCCACGGCGCTCCTCAGCTCTTCTTGGACAGGCGGGCGACCGTGTCCATCACCTTCTGGAGTCCGAACTTGTCGACCAGCGACTCCAACCCCACCTCCACCTCCTCCGACTTGACCTCCTCCTCGCCCTCGTCGACCTCCACCTCCCGCTCCTCGTACTTCAGCGCACCCACCATGCACCACTTGACGCACAGGGGCTCGTCGAGCTGCGGCACGCTCTCGCACATGTCGCACTTGAGCGGGAGGCCGGAGTCCGGCTCCTTGAAGAGGTCCCGCGACGGACAGGAGGCCCGGCACAGGGCACACTCGTCGTACTCCTTGCCGTCAATCGTGTAGGTGTTCCTGCCCATGCACTCCGCCGCGGTGTACTCCCCGGCGTAGACCGGCACGTACATGTCCTCCAGCGGCTTGCGGATCACCCGCACGCGGGACCTCGCCGGGTTGTTGCCGCTGTGCTTCGGCGTGGCGTGGAACGAGGAGCAGGCGAGCTCGCAGGCGCGGCACCCGTTGCACTTGTCCGCGTCGACGTGGATCCTCTTGATGGTCTTCGTCTTTTTCTTCTTCTCAGCCATGGCAGCCACCGCCTTCTCGACTCGCGTGTCGCATCACTCGGCCGGAGCCTCCTGGGAGGCCTCGCCGCCGTTGCCGCCCAGGATCCCCCGCTCTACGAAGTCCTGGGCGACGTAGTCCAGACCCAGCTCTCGCAGGGTCTCCTCGGTCGGGATGCCATCGCTGTTCCACCCCTTGTACCGGTAGTAGGTGCTCAACAGCTCTTCCTCGAGCTCCGGGAAGCGCTTCTTCCAGTGGTTCTCCGGCGGCTTCTCGTCCTTGCGGCGCATGCCCCGCCGGATGTTGTTCGCCCGGACCAGGGTGCGATACCGCTTGACCGCCTGGGTCAGCTTCTCCTCGTCCATGTCGAAGCCGGCCCCGGCCGAGATGAACTTCGGGTAGTTGTGGATGTGGTAGGGGGGCTTGAGCGGGAACGAGGAGAGCCCGGCGCACATGCCGAGGGCGTCGTCGATGTAGTGCATCTTCTCCTGCCAGTCGACGATGTCGCAGCACATCTCGACCGTCGGGTAGAAGGGCATCGACTTCTCGCCGCGCGGCTCCCAGTCCAGGAGGATCTGCTTGAACTTGTCGTCCGGGACCTGGAACCAGTCCTTCGCGAACTCCTCCCGTTCCTCCCGCGTCGGCCAGGGCGCCTGGGGGAACTGCCCCTCGATCTGCGTGATGTTGATCTTCTCGCCGGTGCTGTACATCAGGAAGTAGATGGGGTTGAGCATCGACAGCTTCAGCGGCAGCTGCTCGTGCTTCTTGATGTTGTTGTGGGCGTACTCCTCCGCCCCATTGCCGATCCGCTTCGCCGCCCAGTAGGTGCCGTCGGCCAGCACGTCGCCGATGCCCTCCCGGCGCACGATCCTGTCCAGCAGGTAGTAGAAGCGGCCCTCGTTGTCCTCGGGCATCCCGGGGAAGTCGTCGTCGGTGAGGATGCCCTTCTCGTAGAGTTCGAGCGCGAACGCCATCACCTGGGGCGCCGAGAAGCCGTCGACCCCGTACTCGGTGGCGCTCTGGGCGATGCCCAGGCCGAATTCCAGGTCGGAGAACGCCGCCATGGTGTAGGTGAGCTTGGAGAAGCACTTCATCATGTAGGTGGGCTGGCCCGGCGGCTGGATGGTCGCCCCGCAGGTCATGGGGCAGTTGTAGCAGCTGATCAAGCGCCGCTGCATGCTCTCCATGGTCTCGGTCCACTCTTTCGCGATCTCCTCGGTCCAGAAGTCCTTGCGGCGGACCCGGGAGTTGCCCCACATGAAGTTCTCGGTGTGCCACTTCTCGTCGTGGACCTTCATCTCCTGGGGCGACCCGAGCCCGGCCAGGATGGGCATGACCCCGGGAATGGGGTTCTCCGCCCGGAACCGCATGTAGTCCATCACCTCGTCGCACAGCTCCATGTACTGCTCCGGGCGGGCGACGTGGATGTCCTTGGTGCCGCGCACGACGATGGCCTTGAGCCCCTTGTCCCCCATGACCGCGCCGATGCCGCCCCGGCTTGCGCTCGAGCGGCTCTGCTCGATGGAGGCGAAGTAGACCCGGTTCTCGCCGGCCATGCCGATGGCCGCCACCTGGGCGTCGGGCTGGTTGAGCTCCTTGGTGATGAGCTGCGCGGTCTCGATGGCGCCCTTGCCGCGCAGGTGGGTCGCGTCCCGGATCTCCACCTTGTCGTTGTGGATCCACAGGTACACGAGGTCGGGCGACTTGCCCCGGATGATCACCTTGTCGTAGCCCGCGTACTTGAGCTCCGGCGCGAAGAACCCGCCCATCATCGAGAAGGCCATCAGCCGGGTCTGGGGGGAGATCGTCGTCACGATGGTGCGGTTGCAGCCCGTGGCGGGGGTCCCGCACAGGAGGCCGGCGCTGAAGATCAGGAGGTTGTCCTCGGAGAAGGGCTCCACTTCCGGGGGGACCCTGTCCCAGAGGATCTTGGCGTTGGTGCCCAGCCCGCCGAGATACAGCTCGGTTTCCTTCGGGTCCGTCTCCACCCGGTCGATGCTTCCGTGGGACAGGTCGACTTCCAGGTTGTAGCCGGTCTCTGCGTATCTCATCGTGCGTCCCCTTCAGGTGCTGCGGCCGTGCCCCATCCCGCTCGGCCGCCCCGTCGGACCTGGCGTTTCCGAAACAGCTAGAGCTTCCGAATCAGGTTGATGAAGTCCGAGCGGCCGAAGCCGACCGACTTGAAGAACGAGAGCATGTCCACCGCATCCCAGCGGACGGCCGTGTACACGTTCTCGATCTTCCGCTCACGGAAGGCCTCGAACACCTTCTCGATCATCGCCTTGCCGATGCCCTCCCCCATCGCCCGGGGATCCACCCCCACGAGCTCGATCCACCCGCTCTGGGGCGAGCCGAACACCTCTCCCTTGGCCTCCCCGATCGCGAACCCCACGATCTTCCCGTCCCGGACGGCCACGCACCCCACCCCGCGGCCGTCGTCGAGGCGGCGCTCCAGCATCCGGGTCCAGGTCTTCGACACCTTCTTCTTGGTGATCGCACGCTGGATGGAGACCATCTCGGGGATGTCGGAGCGGACGAACTCTCTCAACTCGATCATCGGGCGCCGCCTAGTCAATTCGGATGATCTTCACGTGGCTGCCGATCCAACTCGGCGGAAGGTACACGCGGCCGCTGTTGCCGCTCTGCCGGACCTCCTTCTCGATCATCTCCTCCCCCCACACCTCGAACTTGGACCTCTGGGAGGCGGGACGTACGTCCTCCGGTCTCGGGGCCAGGGCTTCTTCCGAACTCTTCGGTCGGTCCATCGGGCGTCGTCCCGTCGCAGGGCCGTCGGATGCGAACCCGCGCGGCCTGCGGGACGTTGCCGTCCGGTGCACGCCGCGCCGCGGAAGCTCACATGTAGCTACTGAGAAGCTACGAAACGACTGTAATGGGGCCACAGTACGGCTGTCAAGGGGCAAACGGGGGTTGCGGAGGGCGGGGGAACGGAACATCCCGAGGCTGCTGCCGGCTTGGCTGGAGTGTCCCTTCCCCCCGGCCGGCGCCAGCCCGGGATCGGCGCTACTGCGCGTGGGCCTGCTGCCTGGCCTCCTCCCGGAGGGCCTTCTGGTCCACGACGAGCTTGTAGGCGATGAAGTACTTGAAGATGTTGCTCACGTACTGGACGGTCTCGCGGCCGATCTCCCGCGCCGCGACCACCTCCACGTTCTCGAACCAGCGGTTCGGGTCGACCCCCGTCGCCGCCGCCTTCTTCCGCAGCGCCGCCACCCGGGCCGGGCCGGCGTTGTACGAGGCCAAAGCGAAGAGCGCCCGCTCCATGGGGTCGGAGGGTTCCTCGCCCACGTACGTGTCGCGGAGGAACCGAAGGTACTTCACCCCCGCGTGGATGTTGTCCTCCATCTTCTCGATGGTCGGGATGTTCACGCTGGGATCCGCGGCGGTCGTGGGCAGGATCTGCATGACGCCGATGGCCCCGGCGGGGCTGCGCATGCTCTGGTCGATCCGCGACTCCTGGTAGGCCTGGGCCGCCACCAGGAGCCAGTCGAAATCGTACTTGTCGGCGTACGTCTGGAAGAACGCCACGGCCTTCTTGAACCGGAGATATTCCTCGTTGCGCAGCGGGTTGCGGACGTACCGCGTGCTCTGCAGGTACCGCTTGAAGAGGACGTTCCCCATCAGGGTCCCCTTCTTGTGCCCGCGCACGAACTCGTCGACGGCCTTCTGGAGCTCGGGGCTGCCCTGGCGGAACGCCCAGCCGATCCTCCCCCCCTGGCGGACCGCCGCCCCCCGGTGCAGGCGGATGTTCTGGAAGATCTGGGCCCAGAACTCCGCCTTGTGGCTGTCCACCACCACGGCGGGGAGGATGCCCGCGTCCAGCATCTCCAGCAGGTCCGAATCCTCCAGCGCCTCGTTCGCCTCCACGAGCCGAACCTCGGCCTTGCCCGCCTTGCGCAGTCGCGCGTTGAGCGCCGTGAGGCTCTCGAAGTAACTGCTCGACCTCCGGACGTGGACGACCCGGCCGGAGAGGTCCTCCGCGTTGCTCAACGGCGGCTCGTCGGCCCCCGTGACGACGATCTCGTCCACCCCGGTGAGGAAGGGCTCCGAGAAGTCCACGATCTTCTCCCGGTCCGGGGTGATCGTCAGGTTGGCCGAAGCGATGTCTCCCTCTCCCTTCACCAAGGCGTCGAGCAGCCGATCACGGGGCACCGGAACGAAGACCACGTGCACCTGCAGCGTCCCCTTCTTGAACCGCTCGTTGAGGAACTTCTCGAACTCCACCCCGAGTTCGTAGGCCGACCCGCGCTGGGTCGCGCCGTCGAGAAAGTAGAAGATGGGGTTGTGGACCACGAGGAAGCGGACCATCCGCCGCTCCACCATGCCCGGCAGATCGCCGGTCCAGGACTTTCGAGCCTGGACCACCGCCTCCCACTCCGTCGACTCCTCGCCCCACGCCGTTCCGGAAGTTCCCGGCACCCACAGGGCGGCGAGCACCGCCATCAGCGCCCCGCGAACCACCGCGGCCCCCTTCCTCGAGCGTCCCATCGCATCTCCTCGCGCCACGATCAGGACAACCGGCACTGCTGCCAGTATAGCAACGACGCCCGCCGAGCCCAGACAACCCGCGGCAACGGTCCGCCGCAAGCGACGGCGGCCGCGCGCGACGCAGCCGCTCCGGAGCGGCCCTGCCGTATCGTGTGCAGCCCGGTACCCCCGAACCCGGATCCGTTCCGGATCCGGGTTCGGGGGTACCGCGTCCGTTGACGACGGGAGGAACGGACCCGGTCTCGAACGAAGGCGGCCGGGCGACCCGTCAGGCCCCCGTGGCTTCCCGAAGGCCTCTTTCGATCATCTCCCGCGTGGGCACGCCCGATGCCCCGTACATCCTTCAGACGAACCCCACCTTCGTCTCCTCCCGCATCGAGGGATCCAGGTCCAGGCCGTTCACCTGCACGGTGGGGCTTCCGAGAAACCGTTGGGACACGGCTTCTGCCTCCGTCACGACGACAACCTCCTCCAGCGCGATCTCCACGCCGAGATCACCGGCCGTCTCCCGTATGCGCTCCACCGTCGCGGGCGCGCTCGCGCAGCCCTCGGTGGACAGCACCTTGACCCGCACCGCCTGCCCGCACCCGTCGCCCTCTGCCATGGCCCTCCCCTTCCCTGGAACGGAAATGTCCGGGACGCAGCCGCGCCCCGCTGTCACGCTACAAGTCCAGCAGCGGCCGGAAGAAGTCGCTGGCGAACCGGATCGCTTCGCGCAGGCGAAACACGTCCCGGCGACCGCCTTCCTCCTCCGCCCACCGTATCGCCGTTTCCTCGTCACGGAGGAAGACCATCTTCCGTCAGAGCGAGCGCGCGGCCGTTCCCCCGGTCGCCCCCCACTGAATGCCCACGTGGATCGCCGCCGTGGGGTGGGCGGCAACCAGTTCGAGGCCGGATTGTTCGATCCGCAGGCGCGTTCCGCTCACCTCGCAACGGGAGTCCACGACCGCATCGGCCTCGAACATGGGCGCCATCGCCAGCGCGTCGAGCGCACACATGGCGTGGACCGTGCGGCCCATCAGTTCGACGCGGTGGGCGGTTCGAGACGTCGTGAACGGATACGCGCCCTCGATGCTCCCGTCGGCGCGGAGGACGACCAGGTCGTCCTCCGCCAGCCGGGCGAGCACCCCGCCTGCGTCCACGACATCCAGGAAGTCCGCGCACTCCGCGAGGGTCGGAGGACGCCCTTCGTGCCCGAACGACTCGAGGACGTGTCGATGAAGCCTCCCCCCGGCCTCTGGCAGCGTCGCCCGCCGGGCCTGCAAGGGGAGAACCTCCCGCAACCGCCGCACGCCTTCACCCACGGTCATGCAGGCCTCCCCATCGGAGCAAAACAACGCTGGCCTTCCCACCGCTACGATCCGACGTGCGGATCATACCGACAAGAAGGCCAGTGCCAACAAGCGAATGGTGGAGGCGGCGGGAATCGAACCCGCGTCCGAAGACCGTCTACCGGAGCCACTACGTGCGTAGTCTGTGTTTTGCTTTGGCTGAGGCGGGCTCCCACAGACAGGATCCCGACTCCGCGATCTCCCCTTTGTTTCGCCCCGCCGCCGGGGAGCGCCTCGGCGGGACTATCCTGCTAGTTTGTCGTCCGAGTCCACCCCGCAGGCCTGATGGGTCGGACGTCACCGCCCTTAGGCGGCGAGAGCGTAGCTGTAGTTGTCGGCAGCTATCGTTTTGCCCGTTGTTTTACGAGGCCCACGGGCACCTCGGCACGCGACCGCCGGCTTCAGCATCCCCGTCGAAGCCAGATCGCCCCCATTGGTCGTTTTCTGGGCCAAGTATGCGCCGTCGGCTCGGTGGGGGTCAAGGAACCCCGGGGCGCTTCGGTTGCACGCGCGGACGGGGCGCCCCGAAGGGCGCCCCGTCCGCGCGTCTCGAGGTTCACTCCAGGGGCGCCAGGGCTGCCGCCATTGCCTCCACCGTCTCGCCCACGGCATCCATCAGGTCGGGGGCGCACAGCGCCATGCCCCGGGAGAGCCCGTAGCGGACCAGGGGAGGCACGAGCTCCGCGGGGATGGAGAACCCGTACATCGCCAGGTACTGCTGGGCGGTGGCCGTGAGGAAGACCACCATCTCCTCGAAGGCCTTGGCGTCGCCCTTCTGCAGGATCGCCCCGTAGGCGGCGATCATCCCGCGGAACGAGGCCTCCTCCTCCACGATCCACGACGCCGCCACGTCCCGATCGACCTCGGCCGCCAGGGCCAGGCCGTCGGCGTAGCTCGCCACCAGCAGCTCCGGGAAGCCCGGACCGCGCACCGCGGCGGAGGAGAGCAGGAGGGCTCCGATGGAGCGGTCGGCCTTCCGCATGAGGAGGTCGGCCGCGTACTCCACGAGGACATGGCTCATCTCCCGAACCAGGGGCGGCGGCAGCTGGAGGCCCGCCTGCGCGAGGAGGTCGGTGAGCTCCGGCTGGAGGGCGACGGCCT
>CAZJSF010000049.1:0-17375 GCA_964548515.1 uncultured Thermodesulfobacteriota bacterium | reverse complement strand
GAAGCGGATGCCCAGGCTCTCGGCCCGCCGGAGGTAGGCCTCGTAGTCCTTCCCGAAGGTCCGCAGGTCCATGTAGTAGAACGCCACGTCCAGGTCCGGGCACCGCTCCTTCGCGAAGAAGGCCTGCTTCAGCGCGAACATGCAGCACACCGAGGAGCAGTGCCCCTGGCCGAGTTCCGCGTCCCGGCTGCCCACGCACTGCACGAAGGCCAGGCTCCGGGGCGACCCGCCGTCCGAGGGGCGCACCGGAACGCCTCCGCTGGGGCTCCCCGCGGCCAGCATGCGCTCGAACCGCACGGCCGAGAGCACGTTGGGGTAGCGCCCGAAGCCGTACTCCTCCTTGCGGGCCGCGGGGAAGACCTCGGCGCCCGGGGCAAGCACCACCGAGCCGGCCTCCACCTCGCGCTCCACCGGCCCGGCGTCCAGGTCGATGGCGCCCGGGTCGCAGGCCTCCACGCACTTGCCGCACCGGGTGCAGGATTCCGGGTCCACCACGTAGGCCTTGCCCACGGCCTTGGGGTAGTACTTGTAGATGGCCCGCCGCGTCTCCAGACCGTCGCCGAACTCCCGGCCCACCTCTACCGGGCAGACCTCTTCGCAGGCGCCGCAGTCGGTGCACTTGTCCGGGTCCACGCACGAAGCCCGCTGGAGGGCCTTCACGCGGAACGCCCCGGCCTCCCCCTCCACGGACGTGACCGACGTGTAGGGGAGGATCTCCACGTTCTCGTGGAGCTCGCACTGGACGAAGGGGCAGTAGGTGGGCGTGTCGCAGGCCATGAAGCACACGCCGCACGACTGGGTCGGGAACTGGTTGTCGAGCAGCGGAAAGAGGCCGCCGACAGCGGGCCGCTCGTCGAGCAGCACCACCCGGTGGCCCCGCTCCGCGAGCACCAGCGAAGCCTGCATGCCCGCCAGGCCGCCGCCGATCACCAGGGCGGTGTTCTTTGGGTCGCTCATCAATTCGCTCCGGCGATCAGCTGTCAGCCTTCAGCTCTCAGCCCCGAGACTCGAGCTGACCGCTGACAGCCGACCGCTGAAAGCTGCCCTACCCGAACAGTTTCGAGGGGTTCACGATGTGCTTCTTCCACCACTTCTCCCGTCCCGGCACCTGGAGCGCCTCGCCCAGCACCTCGGTGATGTAGAGGACGGGGAACCCGAGGCCGCTCTGCCGCATGTCCAGGTTGATCTGGCACAGCCCGCACGAGACCACGATGGCGTCGGCGCCGGCCTCCTTCGCCTGGGAGACGAGCCTCGTGCACAGGGTCTGGGCCCTCTCCCCGTGGCCGAAGGCCAGGTCCGCGCCGCAGCAGTCCACCTTGTAGGACCAGTCGAGGGCCGTGGCCCCCACGGCCTCGCACGCGGCCTCGAGCACCGTGGGGTTCTCGCAGGAGGCGCGGCCCGTGACCCGCTGGGGCCGCACCAGCTGGCAGCCGTAGTAGGCGACCACCTTGAGACCGCTCAGGGGCTTCTTGACGCGGTTCGCCAGTTGGTCGATCACGCCCGGGCGCTCCAGCCAGTCCACCAGGGAGAGCACGTCCAGCTTGCCCTCCCAAGCGAAGTCGAGGACCCGGGCGAGCCGGGCCGCGTCCTCGCCCCCGTCCTCCATGGCGGTCTTGGCCTTCTTCACGTTGTTGTAGCACCCGGCGCAGGGGATGATCAGGTCCTTGCCCGCGGCCTGGGCGATGGCCAGGTTGCGGGCCGGAAGGCCCAGCCCGACGAAGTGGTTGACGTTGTGGGCCGACGCCCCGCCGCAGCAGTTCCAGTCCTCGATCTCCCGCAGGCCGTATCCCAGCGCCTCGAACACGGCCACCGTGGAGGCGTTGAACTCCCACCCCGTGGAGTGGGCGGTGCAGCCGGGGTAGTAGGAAAAATCCATGGGACTCTCCGCTAGGCAGCTGGGCGGCTAGGCGGCCAACCGCTGCTCTTCGCTCTTCCCTGCCTTTCGGGCTGCCCAGCGGCCCAGCCGCCCGGCCACCCAGCCGGCCTCACAGTTTCAACCCCGATTCCTCGAAGATCTTGTCCACCTGCGCCTTGCCCTTCACCGACGAGGGCAGGAACGGGATCTTGCCCTTGGCGAAGAGCTTCATCCCGCCGACTGCCTCGCCGAGAAATCCCTTCTGCAGGAACATCCGGCTCTTGAGCATGAACTCCGCGAGCATCGTGGCCTCGTGGACCCGGCCGAACCTCTTCGCGCTGCCCACGAAGGCCTTGTGGAAGGCGATCACGGCGGGCTCCGGAAGGGGCCGGCCCTCCTCCACGGCCATGGAACGCAGGGCGTCCATGATGGGCGAGAGGTAGATCCCGTTGGGGCAGCGGGTGCCGCAGGTCTCGCAGGTGACGCACATCCAGATGGCCTTGGAGGCCAGGAGCTCGTCCTTCAGGCCCTTCTGCACCATCCGGACGACGCCGTGGTTCGGCCACTCGAACCAGGAGACCGTGGGGCAGCCGCCCGTGCACTTCCTGCACTGGTAGCAGCGGCTCAGGTTCTGCCCGCTCCTCTCCTGGATCTCTTCCGCGAATGGGTGCATCAAGCACTCCCCTTGGTCGCGCGCTGGCGGGCTGGCGGCTCGGCCGCCGAGCGGCTGAAGAGCTTCCCAGCGGCCTCGCGGCCTAGCCGCAAGCCTCGAACATGTCCGGCTCGGTGAAGATCTCGATCTCGCCGATCACCTGCACGGGGCTGTCGTTCTTGAGCTGACAGGCCTTGTTGGGGCACACGGCCACGCAGGCGCCGCATCCCTGGCACAGGGCCTCGTTCACGCGGCTGAGGCGCACCCGCTCGTCGAGCTCCCGGGCCCCGTAGGGGCAGATGGGCACGCACAGGCCGCACGCGGAGCAGATGTCCGGGTCCACCCGGGCCACCAGGGGGTCCTGGGCCAGTTCCTCGTTGGCGAAGAGGCTCTGGACCTTGGAGGCCGTGGCCTGGGCCTGGGCGACCGAGTCGGTGATGTCCTTGGGGTACTGGCCCGCGCCTGCCAGGTACACGCCCCGGGTGGAGCTCTCCACGGGCCGCAGCTTGATGTGGCTCTCCTGGAAGAAGCCGTTCTGGTCCACGCTCGCGCGGAAAAGGCTGGCCACCTCCTCGTACCCCGGGGAGGGCTCCACGGCCATGGCCAGAACCACCAGGTCCGCCGTGAGCTCGAGCTTCTCGCCGGTCAGCGTGTCGGCCGTCCAGAGGGCCACCCTGTCGCCCTCACGCCACACCTTGGAGACCCGGCCCCGGACGTACACGAGGCCCCCGTCCTCGATGTTCTTCTGGCAGTACTCCTCGGTGTTCTTGCAGTCGGTGCGGATGTCCATGTAGGACACCACGGCCCGGCCGCCCGGGTTGCGCTCCTGGAAGAGGCGCGCCTGCTTCGAGGTGTAGAGGCAGCACACTCGGGAGCAGTAGGGCTTGTGGTTCTCCGGGTCCCGGCTGCCCGAGCACTGGATGAAGACCACGTCCCGCACGGGCTTCCCGTCCGACGGCCGGCGCACCGGCTCCCCCGAGTCGAAGCTCCGGCGCAGCAGGTCCTCGAAGGCGAGCGCGTCGATCACGTCCGGCACCGAGCCGCCGCCGTACTCGGCCATGCGCTCCACCGGGTAGAGCCGGTAGCCCGTGGCCACGACGATGGCGCCGACGGTCTCGGAAGCGGGCTCGGCGGGGGCCCCGCCGTCGCCGGTGCCGATCTTCACCTCGAAGTTGCCCACGTACCCGGTGACCTCGGTCACCCGGCTCGAGGCGTAGAGGCGGATGTTCGGGTGGTTCCGCACCGCCTCCACCCGGGGGGCCAGGATGTCGGCGGCGTCCTCGTGGTACGGGAAGGTCTTGGAGAGGCGCCGCGCGTTGCCGCCGAGCTCCGCCTCCCGCTCCACCACCACGGTCTCGTACCCGGCGTCGGCCAGGTCCAGGGCCGCCGAGAGTCCGGCGATCCCCGCGCCGACCACCAGGGCCCGCTTCGTCAGGGGCACGCGGATCGCCTCCAGGGAGGCGTTCCGGCGCACCTTCTCCATGGTGGCCCGGATGATGTTGAAGGCCTTCTGGGTGGCTGCGCCCTTGTCCCTCTGGTGCACCCAGGAGCACTGCTCCCGCACGTTGGCGATCTCCACCAGGAAGGGATTGAGGCCCACCGACCCGGCGGCCTTGCGGAAGGTGTTCTCGTGCATCCGCGGGGAACAGGAGGCCACCACCAGGCGGTCGATCCCCTTCTCCTGGATGGCGTTCTTGATGCGGTCCTGGCCCGGGTCGGAGCACATGTACATGTAGTTCTCGGCGTGGACCACGTCGGGGATCTTGCGCAGATCCTCCACGAGGTGGTGCACGTCCACCGTGCCCGCGATGTTCGACCCGCACCAGCAGATGAAGACGCCGATTCGATTCATCTCGAAGTCCGTGACGCGTGACGCGTGACGCGTGACGCGCAGTTCGAGGTACCGGACCTGTTACTCGTCACCCGTCACGCCGCCTGGCGCGCCAGGCGGCTCAGGAACACCTGCACCTTGCTCGCCGCCGCCGAGGCGTGGGCCACGGTGTCGGCGATGTCGCGGGAGCCCTGGCAGGTGCCGGCCACCACGATGCCGTCCCGGCCGGTCTCCACCGACCCCACCTTGTAGTGGGACTCCCGGAAGAACCCGTTGTCGTCCACCGGGATTCCCAGCACCCGGGCCAGTTCCGCCTGCTCCGGGTTCGGGACCGCCGCCATGGCGAGCACCACCATGTCGGTGCGCACCTCCACGGGCTCGCCCGAGAGGGTGTCGGTGCCCCACACCACCACCTTGTCCCCGTCGCGGAAGACCTTGGAGACCCGGCCGCGGATGTAGACCAGCCCCTCCTCCTCGGTGGACTGCTGGAGGAACTCCTCGTACCCCTTCCCGGTGCAGCGCAGGTCCATGTAGAACAGCGTCGCCCGGCCGTGGTGCATCTTGTGCTTGTAGAGCCTGGCGTGCTTGGCCGAGTACATGCAGCAGATGCGGCTGCAGTAGGGCTTGTGGTACTCGGGGTCGCGGCTCCCCACGCACTGGATGAAGACCATGTCCTCCGGGGCCTTGCCGTCCGAGGGCCGCAGCACCCGGCCCGCCGTGGGGCCGGAGGCCGAGCAGAGCCGCTCCATGGCGAAGCCGTCGATCACGTCGGGCACCGTGCCGTACCCGTACTCGCCCATGGCCTCCACGGGGTAGAGTTCGAAACCCGTGGCCACCACCACCGCCGCCACGTCCTCCTCGACGAAGCTCTCCTCCTGCTCGTAGGCGATCGCCTCCACCGGGCAGACCTTGGCGCACACGCCGCACTTCCCGTGGAGCAGGTAGCGGCAGTGGTCCTCGTCGATGATCGGCTTGTTCGGCACGGCCTGCGGGGAAAGCGTGTAGATGGCCTTCTTGGCCCCCACGCCCCGCTCGAAGAAGTTGGTGGGGACCTTGGTGGGGCACTTCTCCTGGCAGGCGCCGCAGCCCGTGCACTTGGTCCAGTCCACGTAGGACTTCTTCCGCCGGATGCGGGCCCGGTACGCCCCGGGCCCTCCCTCCAGGCCCACCACCTCGCTGTAGGTGTAGAGCTTGATGTTGGGGTGCTGCCCGGTCTCCACCGTGCGAGGGGTCAGCGTGCACTGGGCGCAGTCCAGCGTGGGGAAGGTCTCGGAGAGCTGGAGCATCCGGCCGCCCACGCTCGGCAGGCGCTCCACCATGATCACCTGGTGCCCCGCGTCGCCCAGGTCCACGGCCGCGGTGATCCCGGCGATGCCGCCGCCGATCACCAGGACGCGCTGCTTGTCGTTGAGCTCAGCCATGTCGCTTCTCTACAGGCCGCGGGCCTGGAGCGCGGGGCGCGGGTCGGTGTGGTTGCGGCTCACGTCCATGGCCTCGGCCGCCTCCCCCAGGGCCACGGCCAGGAGCTGGGTGAAGTACAGCACCGGCAGTCCCCGGAACCCCTGCTCCTCCTTGGCCATCTCGCCCTGCCGCTCCTCGATGTTGAACTGGCAGAGCGGGCAGGCGGTCACGAGCATCTCGGCCCCGCGCTTCTTGGCCGAGTCGATGATCTCCCGGGAGCAGCGGGTGGCCATGGCGTCGGAGTGGACCACCTGGAAGGCGCCGCAGCACTCGGCCTTCATGGGGAAGTCCACCGGCTCCGCGCCCAGCGCACGGAGAAGGTCCTCGAAGATCGAGGGGCTGTCCGGGTCATCCATGCCCATCTCGGCCTTGGGCCGCAGGAGCAGGCACCCGTAGAAGGGGGCCACCTTGAGCCCGGCCAGGGGTTTATCCACCTTGACGGCCAGGTTCTCGAAGCCCACGTCGTCGCGCAGGACCTCCAGGTAGTGGATCACGTCGAGGTCGCCCTCGTAGGGCTCCTCGATGAAGTCGGTCACCTTCGCCCGGCGCTCGGCGTTGGTCTTCATCACGTGGTTGGTGCGCTTGAGCACGTTGTGGCACACGGCGCACAGGGTCACGAGCTTCTCCCCGGTCTTCCGGCCCCGGGCCAGCACCCGGGTGGGGGAAGCCAGCGCCATGTCGTAGTCCTCGGCCAGGGGGAAGGTGGCGCCGCAGCACGTCCAGTAGGGCATCTCCTCGAGGGTGAAGCCCAGCTTCTCGCCCGCCTTCTTGCCGGCCTCGTCCAGGCTCTTGCCCTTGGTGTAGAGCGTGCACCCGGGGAAGTACTGGTAGTTCATGGGGTCTCGCCTCTCTCGGAAAACCTCTTCGACGGGATCACAGGATCACCCGGATTAAAGCCCAGCGCCCTCATTGAAAACGCGATCCCGTCCATCCCGTTATCCCGTCCAACACGCCTCTAGCTCAGGGACAGGAACTTCCGGTAGCCGCTGATGAAAGCGATCTGGGGCGCCTTCTCCAGGTACTCCTTGGGGAACTTGCGGATCTCGATCTCGTTCTTCCCCTTGCGCAGCTGCAGGATGCGGATGGCCTCCATGATCCGCGCCAGGTCAACGCCCTTGGGGCACACGGTCATGCACTGCAGGCAAGACGCGCAGATCCACGGCGTGTTGGCCTCGAAGACCTTCTCATCCAGCCCGAGCTGCAGGTACCGGATCACCTGGTTGGGGAGCATGTCCATCTCGGGGGTGGCCGGGCACGCCGCCGAGCACTTGCCGCACTGGTAGCAGCGGTACACGCTCTGGCAGGAGATCTCCTCGACCTTCTTGATCCGGTCGTTCCGGACCTTGTCCCCGTCGAGCTTCGTCCTCATGGAACCCCTCTCACGCGGCTCGCGTTCGCGTCACCCGTCACTCCTCACTCGTCACTTCTGATACCGCTTGCGTCCCTCGGCGTAGACGTCCCCCCCGCGGCAGTCGATGATCACGGTCGCGGGAAAGTCCACCACCTCCAGCCGCCGGATCGCCTCGGGCCCCAGGTCCTCGTAGGCCACGATCTCCGAGGACACGATCCGCTTCGCGATCAGCGCCGCGGCTCCGCCCGTGGCTCCGAGATACACGGCCTTGTGCCTCTTCATCGCCTCGACGACCTCGGCCGAGCGCTTGCCCTTGCCGATCATGCCCTTGAGGCCCAGACCGATCAGGACCGGGCTGTAGGGGTCCATGCGGTACGACGTCGTGGGCCCTGCGGAGCCGATGGGCCGGCCCGGCGGCGCCGGGGTGGGCCCCACGAAGTAGATCACCTGGCCGTTCACGTCGAAGGGCAGCGGCTTCCCGTCCCGGACGAGCTCGACGAGCCGCGCGTGGGCCGCGTCTCGGGCGGTGTAGACGGCGCCGGAGAGGAGCACCTGGTCGCCGGCCGAGAGCTTCTCCACGTCGGCATCGGACAGGGGCGTGGTGAGGCGGGTCACAGCTCCACCTCCTTGTGCCGCGCCGAATGGCACTGGATGTTCACCGCCACCGGGAGGCTCGCGATATGGCAGGGATGGGCCTCCACGTGGACGTCCAGGCTGGTGGTGTTGCCGCCCAGGCCCGCGGGGCCGATTCCCAGCCGGTTCACGGCCTCGAGGAGCTCGTCTTCCAGCGCCGCGTAGTAGGGGTCGGGGTTGCGCTGGCCCAGGGGCCGCAGCAGGGCAACCTTCGACAGGTACGCCGCCACCTCGAAGGTGCCGCCCACCCCCACGCCCACCACCGTCGGGGGGCAGGGATTGGGGCCGGCCTGGCTGACCCGGTCGATCACGAACTTCTTCACCCCCTCCACCCCGTCCGCCGGGCGCAGCATGGCGATCCCGCTCATGTTCTCGCTGCCGCCGCCCTTGGGGGCGAAGGTGACCTTCACGTGTTCGCCGGGCACGATCTTCAGGTGCACCACCGCCGGGGTGTTGTCCCCGGTGTTCTTCCGCCGCAGGGGATCCGCGACGATGGACTTGCGCAGGTACCCTTCCTCGTAGCCCTGCCGCACCCCCTCGTTCACGGCGGCGTCGAGGCCGCCGCCGACCAGGTGCACGTCCTGCCCCAGTTCCACGAACACCACCGCGAAGCCCGTGTCCTGGCAGAGGGGGAGCTTCTCCTCCCGGGCGATGCGGGCGTTCTCGCAGAGCTGTTCGAGGATGTCGCGGCCGGTCGGGCTCTCCTCGGCGGCCCCGAAGCGCCCGAAGGCGTCGAGCACGTCCTGCCCGAGTTCGGTGTTGGCCTCCACCGCCATCCGCCGGACCGCTTCGGTGATCTCTCGGACGTGGAGTTCTCTCATGGCTTCCTTGGAGGAGCGAGGCGCCGGGGACCGGGGCGGTCGTGGCTGGGCTCGAGGATGCCGCGCCCTGCACGGGGCCCTCCCCGCAGGGCAGCGGATCGTAGCAGCCGCCCCTCTTGTTTAGCAATAGTAAAAAGCCAACAGTCTGGCTAAAAACCTTCGCGGCCCGCGATTGCCCCTTCCGTGGGCCTCTCCGGCGGCACCGTCGTTTTCAAACGGGGAAGACCGTCGAGCCCTGCCGCGTCTTCCGGTTGGCCGCGCTTTCCCCCGCCACCGGCGACAGGGGCGCGATCATAACGGCGGTTTCTCCGAAAAAATAGCTTATATTTTCTTACCTGTGACTCAAGTTTTTCTTGTTTCACACTCGGCACAGAGTTCCCGGTACAGGAGTTCGGTGAACGTGCGCCCCGAGTGCCGCCGCCGCTCGTACAGTCCGACGCGGCGCCGGAGCTGCGGCGTCCCCAGGGGGATCAAGGAAAACCTCTTCCGCGCCCGATCGAGGCGGTCCCCGCTGAAGGGAACGACGGCGACCCCCAGGCCCTGCTCCACCAGGCTCAGCACCGCCTCCAGGGAGTCGAGTTCCATGACGTCCAGGGGTTGGATGCCACGGGCCATGAGGTGCCCCTCGATGAGTGCACCCGTCCACGCCGTCTTGTCGAACCGGACGAGGGGAAGGCGCTCGAACAGGCTGACGTCGTCCAGCGCGGCGGCGCTGCGGGGACCCACCACGTAGAAGGGCTCCTCGTCGTAGGGCCTCCACTCGCAATGGGCCGGCGCCGCGTAGGGGGGTTCGCTGATGAGCGCGGCGTCCAGGTCGCCCTCCTCCACCCGCGGCGCCAGGTGGTCGGAGATGCCCGACCGGATGCGGACCTGGAACTCCTCGTAGCGCTGTTTGAGCCGCGCCAGCACGCTCGGCACCGGCCCGGTGAGCGCCGTGGGGATCACCCCGAGTTCGAGCACGCCGCGCACGCCGCCCTCGGGGTCCAGTTCCTCCCGCAGACCGTCGTAGAGAGCCAGGATCTCCTCCGCACGCTCGAGGGCGCGGCGGCCTGCCGCGTTGAGCCGCGTGCCGCGCCCGGTGCGGTCGAAGAGTTCGGCGCCGAGTTCTTCCTCCAGACCCTTCATCTGGAGGCTCACCGCCGCCTGCGTGAGTCCCAACCCCTCCGCCGCTGCGGCGAAGGTTCCCTTGCGGGCGACCTGGACTAGGGTACGAAGGGCACGAAGGGACACGGAGGGGGCTCACTTTCGAGAGAACCGAAGGGAGGAGGTCCGCGTCATCATTGCCGCAGCGCCGTTGCGGACACAAGCTAGAATGGTGGGGGTACGGGGTCCGGGGGACTGGGCCGCCGGCGAGGGCGGCCGGCACGTGGAGACGTGGTGCAGGAGATCAGACTCCGAAAGATCCACCGGTATCTGGGCCTGATCGCGGCTCCGCTCGTGGTTGCCCAGGCATCGAGCGGGCTGATGCTCTCCCTGGACGTTCTGAGCCGCTGGCAGCACCGGGTGCGAATCCTCCTCGAGGATGTGGACCTGCCGGCCCTCGCGCGGTTCTGGGACACGGTTCTCTACCAGATCCACTTCGGCAGCGGGAAGCTGGGCCTGTTGCACAACGTCGTGGTCGGCGCGAGTCTCCTGCTCCTCGCGGTCACCGGCATCTTCATCTTCGTCAGGGTCTTCGCGCGCACGCACTTCCAGGCCCCGTCCCGCCTTCGGGCCGAGCCCGCGCCGAGCGCAGCCCCGGAGGAAGTCTCCGGGGAACCCGAGACCGTGCCCCGGTGGCAGGTCGGTCTCGCCCTGGGCGCGGCGGCCATGGGGCTGATGGCGCTCGACATCTACATCTTTGCCGCCGCGTACCGGGTCAGCGGCCTGCGCGTCCCCCACCTCCACGCGGCCACCGAAGTGGAGGTCTACGCGGCGCGCAGCCGCACGGCGCTGGAACAGGTGCTGGCGGGCGACCCGAAAGGCAGCATCGACCGCGCGTGGGCGAGCCTGGAGAGCGCGGAAGCCGCCGCCAGAGCACTGCTTGAGGGAGCGGAGGAAGCGGGCCCCCGGGGAAAGGCCTTCCGCGTTCTCCCCGTGGAGAACCTTCCGATCCGCCGCCGCGTGGAGGGGGTGCTCCAGGGCGTCCGGAGTCTCAAGGACCTCACGATCCAACGGTTCATGGCCACCGCGCCCCCGGGGCAGGGCGGGAGCCTCGAGGTCGCCTACGGGCGGGCCTTCGAGGGGACCCAGGCCTCGGCCCAAGGCGTGGTCGATACCCTGATGGAGACCGTGGCGAAGGACCGGGCGAACTTCTTCGCGATCCACATCGCCCTGTTCTCTGCCGCCTTCCTGTTCGTCGTGGCGGTGGGCGCCGTGTTCTACGCCTACGAAGCCTCCCGGGCGCGCCACCTCCGCTCCGTCCGCGCCGCTCGGGACATGGCCCGCGCCTACCAGGCGCGTTTCCGCGCGGTCATCCGCCAGGCGGCGGACCCGCTCGTCGTCTTCGACCGGGAAGGGCAGGTCGTCGAGGCCAGCCTGAGCGCCGCGCGGCTCCTCGGATACGAGGAAGAGGAACTCCGCTCGCAGCGGGCGGGTACGATCGACGCCAGTACGCCTGCGGCCGAGCGCGAGGCCCTGTGGGGAGAACTCGTCCCCGGAGCCCCGATCGCCGCGAAGGCCAAGTGGGTCAGGCGGGACGGTTCGGAAGTCCCCCTGGTCCTGAGCCTGGCGGTCGTCGCCGACGACGAGGCCGCCGGCCACCCGCTGGTACTCGTCCATGCGCGTCCCACGGACGCCCGGGCGGCACCGGAGGGAACCGGTCGAGAAGGGAAGAGCGGGGCAAAGGAGTAGGCGACGCACGTCACCCCTCTCCCACGGATGAGAGGGACACGGCCTGCGCCGGCCCCGATGCTGCAGGAGGTCAACCTTGCTCCGAGAAGCCAGCCTGTCCGAGATGAAGCGCCTGGGCATCCCCAAGGAGAGCCGTGTCCTGGTGAACCGCGGCCGAGGCAACGACGAGCTCGCCCCGGCCGAGGACCTCTTCCGCGAGTTCGAAGCGCTCAAGAAGTCGTTGGAGAGGGAGTTGGGCCGGGGGAGCGACGAGGCGCACAACCGCGCCTTCCTCGCGTGCCGCTACGAGGAGCGGTTCCGCGGGCACGTCGCCGCGGCCCCCGAGGCCCTGCGGCGCCTGCAGGAACTCTCGGAACGCGCCCTCCGGGAGGACGTGTACCTGGTCTGCTACGAAGGCCCGGCCAAGGCGTGCCAACGGCGAATTCTGCTCCGCCTCGCGGAGGAGCGCTTCGGGGCACCCGTCGCAGTGGACGGCGTGGAACCCTCCTCTGGGGGAACCGCAGGCCCCGGGGGGTGAGGGGGGCGTCGCTGACAGCCGCCCCCGACCCCGTTTCGCGGCCCTCGGCCTAACGCCCGCCGGACTTCAGGAACTCGAGCACCCGCTCGTAGCCGTCGTCGACGACCCGTTTGTAGTCGTCGCGCCCCTTCCGGCAGGCCTCGACCCACTCCCGGATCATCTTCTTCCCTTCATCCGGCAGCCAGCTCGTCTGCTCCAGGAGCGTGTCCGTCATCTTCTCCGCCTGCTCCTGGATCATCACCATCGCTTTGAACGAACTGTCGAAGGCGGCCTTGTTGGCGTCGAGCATCTGCTTCGCCATCGTCTCCTGGGCCATGTGCCCTCCTCCCTTCTCCCCCCCCCCCGGGTGTCAGCCCCCGGTTCCGCGTGCCCGGGAGCGTCCGCGGACATCTTCGGGACGGCGGCTCAGAACATGTGCTGGCCGCCGTTGATCGCCAGGTTCGACCCGGTCAGGTAGCCGGCATCGTCCGAGGTGAGGAAGGCCACGGCGCGGGCCACCTCCGAGGGATCGCCCAGCCGCCCGACGGGGATGTCCTCGATGATCTTCTGCCTGACCTGCTCAGGGATCGCCATCACCATCTTGGTGGCGATGTAGCCGGGGGAGATCGTGTTCACCGTGATACCCTTCGCGGCGACCTCCAGCGCGAGCGCCTTGGTGAAACCGTGCATGCCCGCCTTCGCCGCGGAGTAGTTGGTCTGTCCCAGCTGGCCCTTCTGGGCATTGACCGAGGAGATGTTGACGATCCGCCCGTAGCCCCGCTGGATCATGCCGTTGATCACGAGGCTCGTCATGTTGTACAGGCTGTTCAGGTTCGAGCGGATCACGTCGTTCCACTGGTCCCAGTTCATCTTTCGGAACATGGAGTCCCTGGTGACGCCCGCATTGTTGACGAGGATCTCGATGGGCCCGGCCAGGGTCTCCACGTCCTGGACGCACTTCTTGCACGATTCGAGTTCGCGGACGTCCCCGTAGGCGACGCCGATGTCGTAGCCCTCCTCCTTCTGCTCCTGCTGCCAGGCCCGGGCCTTCTCGTGGTCCCCGCCCATGTTGTACCCGGCCACGACCCTGGCCCCCTCGTCGCACAGCCGGCGGCAGATCGCCACCCCGATGCCCCCCGTCCCTCCCGTGACCAGCGCCGTTCGCCCCTTCGCCCTCATGGTCCCTCCTCTTGTCTCGCCCTCGTCGGTTCGGGAACTCCCTCGGCTCCGCGGGTGCGGGCTCCACGACCGCCCCCCCGCGGCACGAACGACCCCCGGAGTTCGTGTTCCTCGCCAGACTGTTTACCAGGGCCCCGAAGGCCGTCAACCGCCGCCGTGGACGGCGCCGGACCCTCCGAGGACCGCCTGGGAAGGCCGCGCGGCCGGCCGGGGGCGAAACCCCCGATGCCCCGACGCAAGGCGGGGACCCCGAAGGATCCCCGCCGGATCGCCCCGATGGGAGGCTCAGCGCTCCAGGCGGACGGGCTGGCTCTGCAGGCGCTTGTAGTAGAAGTTCTGGCCGTAGAGGACCGCCACGGGGTTGTGCCCGGTCACCCGGTCCTTGACGACGAGGGTCGTCACGGGCGCCTTCGAGTGCCGGGAGAACAGCATGTCGTGGCCCACGCACAGCCCCACGACCACGTTCATGTCGGTGCCCGCGCCGTTGAGCAGTTCGGCCTGGGCGATGGGGTTGCACGCCGGCTCGAAGCTGCCCGGGCGCACCTTGTCCTCCTCGGCGATCCCCAACTCCCGCTTGTCGATGCTGCCGGCCTTGCAGCACACGCTCTGCACCACGAAGCCCTGCGCCTCGAGGATGGAGGCGAGGCGTCGGCTCTCCTCCAGGAGGCCGATGCAGGTGGCGATGCCGATCGTCCGGTAATCCATGAGCTTGGCGAAGGCGATCGTGTCCTCCACCCGCGTCCACCGGGCGTTCACCGCGGGGCTGCCGGGCACCGGCTGGTAGCACAGCCCCTCGACCCTCGCGGCGACCGAGGCCATCCTCGCCTCCTCCCCACCGCTCCGGTACGCCTCGAACGCCTGCCGGATCTCGTCGCCGTGGCCGCCCGAAGGGCAGCGGTCCGGCCGCGGCGGGCCGCCCTCTCCGCTCCAGCAGTGCGTCTGGCCCTTCTTGCCCCACACGGCGCTGCACTCGGTGCACGTGAACCGTTCAGAGGAACTCTTCATCGGATCTCCTCGGCTTCGGAGGGGAGGGACGGGGGACCGCCGCGGACTGCTTCCGCGGCGGGTGTAGGTTCCCAGATCGGCCGGCTCGCCGCAACGCCCCCCAGCGACCCCGGGCGGGACGCGCGGGCGGGACCGGCCTGCTCACCCGTAGTGGAAGACGAGGAACGCCAGCGGGACCGCGACCCCGAGAGCCGTGAGCCACCCCCTCCTCCCTCGCAGCCCCCCGCCCCCCAGGAGGAGACCGGTGACGGCCACGACGGCCAGGATCACGGCATAGAGGTCGGCCACCCAGGTCCACGCGCGCTTCGGGACGTTGAGGTGGAGGACGTTCATGGGCCGGAGGAGCGGCCGTTCCGCGACCGTCTCCCGCTCGACGACGCCGGAGGCCAGCCGGACCCTCAGCACTTCGCCCTCGAGGAACACCTGGAGGGAGTCCGGATCGGGCCGGAAGACGCCCTTGACCGGCGCGTCGAGGCCCAGGCGCAGGAGCACCTCCTGCGCCTGGGCCTCGGGCGGCACGCCGGAGAGGTCCCCGACCCGCATCTCGGTACGCTCGATCCGGTAGTTGGGGTTCCAGTGGTGCACGTGGTTCAGGGCCACGCCCGACACCGCGTAGACCAGGGTGAGCCCGAAGCAGAGGTACCCCAGGTCGCGGTGGAGAGCCCGGTTCCAGCGCCGCCAGTTCATCCCGAAGGATTCCTCCCACGCCCGCGCCGGGCGCTCAACGGATGACCGCGCCGGTGGCCCGCACCCGGTACTCGGTGGTCGCCGCGGCCGCGGAGGCGGGATCGAAGGGCCGGCCCTGCTCCTCGGCGAGGTGCCGGGCCCAGGCCTCCGCCTCCTCCGGGGTCCTCCGCACCGCCTCTACGGTGCCCTGCACCCGCGCCACCTTGCCACGGGCACTCATGGGAAAGACGATGACGCCGTCGTCCACCTTGATCCGGATCTTCTGGTACGCCTGGTCGCCCGCGATGTCCATCCAGCATCCCCGCTTCGCGCAGACCTCCACCACCGTGCCCTCCACCAGTACCATCTTCCCCACCCACGATTCGGGCTCGGCCGCGAGCACCGAGATCGGCGTGAGCTCCGAGAGCGTGACTCCGCCGCCGAACCGCTCCTCGGCCCCGGCTTCGAGGCCGACGAGCAACAGGAGCGCACAGAGGACCACAGCCAGTCGCCTTGCCATCCCAACCTCCTTCTCGAACGTGCGAATGCGGTAGCGGCGCCGGGAGGGCCTTCCTCGCCCGGCCCGGCCCCTTCGATGCGGCTTGCCATCCCCGGGTTACAGGACGGCGGCAGGCGCGGCCCGACCGTTGACAGCCCCGTCGCCACGGCTACCCTTCCACCCGCTCGGAACCCCTTCTGTGGAGGTGACCATGACACCGTCCCGATCAACCTTCGCCCTGGCAGTGCTCCTGGCCGCCGCCTTCCTGGGGACGGCGCCGCCGGTCGTCGGCGCCGACCGCCCCACCGCCGTGACCGGCGTGCAGCTCCCCGACGGTTATCGCGGCTGGACCGCCGTGGCCCCGTCCCACCGAACGGACAAGGGGCACATCCGGATGATGCTCGCCAACGAGACCATGGCCCAGGCGTACCGGGCGAAGACCCTGCCCTTCCCGGACGGCTCGGTGATCGCCAAGCTCGTCTACAAGGCGGTGAAGAGCCCCGAGTGGGAGGAGGCGGTGGTGCCGGGCGAACCGGTGAGCCTGGAGTTCATGGTGAAGGACTCGAAGAAGTACGCCTCCGACGGGGGCTGGGGCTTCGGGAGGTTCTCGCCCGACGGCAAGCCCATCGGCGACGCGGACCTCTCCAAGACGTGCTTTCCCTGCCACGAGGCCAACGTGAAGGACCACGACTTCGTGTTCACGCGCTGGGCGCCCTGACCCTCGGCCGCCCGCGCTCCGATGCGACCCGCGGGGGCCTCCGGGCCCCCGTTCATTTTGCCCCCTTGACACCGTCCGGCCCGGAAGTAGTTTCCTCCCAGGGGGAGGGTTTTCCATGGGACGGACGGCGAGGTCTCTCAGCCGCAGCCCGCGTTGGGTCCTCCTGACGGTGGTGTTCCTCACCGCCGTGGCGGCGCCGGACCGGGCGCCGGCCGCGGGAACGCCGGAACCGGCGAAGGCGGAAGAGACCGCCCCGGACCTTTACCGGCGGGGGCTGAGGTCCTTCCGCGCCGGGAACCTCGACGAGGCGTTCGCGCTGTTCCGCCGATCCCAGGAACTCGACCCCGCCTACCCCTTCCCCTCCCTCGCCCTCGGGCGAATCCACCAGGAGCTCTTCGAGACGCGCCACCGCGGCTACGACGAGGCAGCCGCGGCGTACGAGAGGTTCGCCCTCGCCCTGGAAGCCGCCCCGCCCCCGGCCCGGGAGCGGGACCTCTACCAGGGCCTCTACTTCCAGGGCCTGCTCCACCTCCGGGGCGGCGAGCCCGCGAAGGCATTGGAGAGCCTGGACCTCTTCGCCGCGAAGTACCCCGGTTTCTACAACGCCGAGGAGGTGCTGAACGCCCGTGGAGTGGCCCTGTACCACCTGAACCGGTACGAGGAGGCGGCAAAGGCCTTCAAGGCCGCCATCGCGGGGAAGCCGGCCCTGCTGGAGGCGAAGGCGAACCTCCGCGCCGTCTTCTCCCGCCTCGCCCTGTACGACGAGGCCCGGGCCAACTATCGCTCCGGCAGCCTGGACGACGCCCTGGAGCGGACCCGCAGCCTCCGCAGGATCGCCCCGGGCTATCTGCCGGCCCTTCGGCTCGAGGGGGAGGTCCTGGAGCGGCTCGGACGTCCGGAGGAGGCACTGTGCGCCTACCGGGCGATCCTCGAGGAGGATCCCGGCGACCCCATCACCCACGGCGTCCGGCTCGACGTCGCCCGCCTCCTGGAGCAGCGGGGCGATAAGCGCGAGGCGCTGCGCATCCTGAACGAGAACCTCCGGCGGTTCCGCGATGTCCCCCGCGACCCCACGAAGCGTGAGGTGCTGCGCCTCATGAACCTTCTCCGGAGCCCGCCATGAGGCGACTCGGGCTCGCCGCACTCCTCTGGATCCTTCCCTGGGCCGGAGCCTTCGCGTCGGAGCCAGCGCCCCTCGCCGGGGCGCACCGCCTGCTGGCGTGCGAGCGCTGCCACGGCGAAGGGGAGCCGCTGGACTGCTCCGTCTGCCACCCGGACGCGCCCGTCCCCCACCCCGTCGGCGTCACCCCGTCCCGGCCCGTCCCGGAGGCGTTCCGGCTGTCGCTCACCGAGGTCGACGACGGTGTCGGACGGCC
>CAZJSF010000048.1:0-17491 GCA_964548515.1 uncultured Thermodesulfobacteriota bacterium | reverse complement strand
GACGGTCAGGACCTCGCCCGGTTCCGGAGGCCAGGGCGCGTCAGTCCCGGAGGGCGTCACCGACCTCTCCCGAGCTCCGGAGGTACGCCGCCAGCCGGCGCTTGAGATCGGCCTCGATCTGGCGCACCCTCTCTCGGGAGACCCCGAACGTCTCCCCGATCTCCCGCAGCGTGGCGGGCTCCTCCGCGAGCAGCCGGCGGTCGAAGATCGCCTGCTCCCGTTCGTCGAGCGTGGCGCGGAACTCCGAGAACTTCGCCCGGACCACTCCCCGGAACTCCCGGTCCGCGATCTGCTCGCTCAGGTCCCCGTCGGCATCCGCCACGAAGTCCATCCGGCTCGACTCGGACCCGTCGTCCAGCGGGGCATCGAGGGATACGTCCGACCCGGAGAGCCGCTTCTCCATCTCCACCACCTCGTCCTCGCGCACGTCGAGGCGGGAGGCGATCAGGCGGGGCTCCGGCTTGAATCCCTGCGCTTCCAGCTCGCGCTTGGCCTTGCGGAGGTTGAAGAAGAGCCGGCGCTGGTTCTGCGTGGTCCCGATCTTGACGAGGGACCAGTTGTTCAGGATGTAGCGGATGATGTAGGCGCGGATCCACCAAGCGGCGTAGGACGAGAGCTTCACCCCCTTGTAGGGATCGAACTTCTCCACGGCCCGCATCAGGCCGATGTTGCCCTCCTGGATGAGGTCCATGAAGTTCACGAAATTGCGCCGGAACTCGTAGGCGATCTTCACCACGAGGCGCAGGTTCGCGAGCACCAGCGTGTAGGCGGCGCGCACGTCCCCTTCCTCGCGGTACTTCCGGGCGAGCCGGGACTCTTCCTCGAGGGAGAGCAGGGGGTAGCGGCTCACCTCCGCCATGTACTGCTGGAGGGGCCCGCTCTCCACCACGTCCCCGGAGGGAGGGGCCGCGAGGTCTCCCTCCTCGAAGTAGCCGTGGCCCAGGTCCGGCTCGGAACCCTCCTCCTCGGAGGGCTCCTGGACCTCGGGCTCCACCACCTCGAGCCCGTCCTCTTCGGGAACCGCCGCGGGGACGGATCGACCCTTCCCCGGCTCTCGGCCGCCTTCGCTCATCCGGCGAGACTCCCTGGCATCGACCCCGCACCTCGCCCACCGGGCGGGCGCGGGCAATGGAAAGGCTGCATGTTACGGAAAGGGCCTGCGGCCCGCAACGAAGCCGCGCCTCACGGACGACCGTGACAGCCCTTGCACCAGCTTCGCATCTCCTCCCGGCCCAGGCACGCCAGACACTGCGGAGCGTGGGGGTCGTGGCACGAGGCGCAGTCGAAGGAAAGGCCGGGCCGGAGGGGATCCCGGGCGGACCGGAGGGGGTGCCGCAGGCGCGGGTGCCTCCCCTCTCCGTGGTCGGGGTGGCACGCGGCGCACAGGGGAGCCGGGTCCTGGGGCTGCCAGTCGGGGGGCAGGTGGCACGGAGTGCACCCCTTCTGCAGCACCGGCAGGTGCTTCGCCCCTTCGAACCGGTGGCACTCCTTACACCCCGATGCGTCCACCCGGTGGCAGGTGCGGCACGCCTGCGGGGACGACCGGTGGAACCCGCTCCCCGCACCCGCCGCCCCGTACACCGTCAGGGTCACGACGCTCCCCTCGGCCGCGACCTCCAGCCGCGACCCGTCGGCGCGCAGCCCCTCGAGGCGCAGGTGGTAGGCGCCGGCGACCTCCCGGGCAGGACCCGCCCTCCGGCCGTCCAACGTCACCCCGGGCGCCTCGGAGGAGACCACCACGAGCCAGGCGCGGTCCCCGCGGACCCTGGCCTGATCGGCCGGCGACAGCACGGTCAGGGCCCCGGCCGGGGCGCTCCCTCCCAGGAGCAGCGCCGCCCCCAAGATCCACCGCGCCCGCCTCACGAACTCTCCCCCACCGCCGTCCGTGCCGCCCCCCCGAGGGAGTCCGCCCACGCATCCGCGGCGCGGGCGCCGTCGATGGCCGCGCTCACGATCCCCCCCGCGTACCCGGCGCCCTCTCCCACCGGGTAGAGCCCCGGGAGCCCGGGAGACTGCAGGTCGTCTCCCCGCACCAGCCGGACCGGGCTGGACGTGCGCGTCTCCACGCCGAGGAGGAGCGCCTCTTCGATCGGCCGCACCTGCCGCGCCAGGAGGGGGAGCGCGCTGCGCAGCGCTTCCACGGCGGCGTCCGGAAGACAGGAGGCCAGGTCAGCCGCCACCGGCCGCCACGGGCAGCTCGAGCGCGGCAGATCCTTCGACGGCCTGCCCGCCACGAAGTCGCGGACGCGCTGGGCCGGAACGCCCCGCTCCCCCCCGAGGTCCCGCGCCCGCTGCTCCCATTCCCCCTGCCGGGCATACCCCGACAGCGCCCCGCCCCCGAGATCGGAAGGCTCCACCGCGGCGACGACCGCCGCGTTGGCCCAGGGCCCCCGCCTTCCCGAAGAGCTCATCCCGTTCACCACCAGGCCGTCGACCTCCGTGCCGGCCGGGATCACCGTTCCGCCGGGGCACATGCAGAAGGAGTACACGTCGCGGCCGTTCGCTCCCCGGGCCTTCACCGAGAACTCCGCCGGCGGCAGGCCCGGTTCCCCGACCCAGCGGCCGTACTGGTTGCGGTCGAGCCAATCCTGATGCATCTCCAGGCGGAAGCCGACCGCGAAACCCTTTCGTTCCGCCGCCGCTCCCCGCGCCACGAGCCGGCCCACCAGGTCGCGGGCGCTGTGTCCCACCGCGAGGACCACCGGGCCCCCGCGAACCGGGCCCCGCGCCGTGACGACCCCTGCGACCCGCCCGCCCTCGACGATCAACTCCTCCACCCGGGTCCGGAAATGGACCTCGCACCCCGAGGCCAGGAGGCGTTCCCGAATCCTCCGGACGATCGTGCGGAGGCGATCGGTTCCCAGGTGCGGCCGGGCCTCGAAGAGGATCTCCTCGGGGGCGCCGGCGGACACCAGGGACTCGAACACCCAGGAGCGCCGCGGGTCGCGGCCCCGGTAGGTGAGCTTGCCGTCGGAGAAGGTGCCGGCACCCCCCTCCCCGAACTGGACGTTGGACTCCGGGTCGAGCTCCCCGCGCCGCCAGTAGGCGGCCACCCTCCGCACCCGCGCCTCGACCGGGTCCCCCCGCTCCAGGAGGATGGGGCGGACCCCGCGCTCCGCGAGCCGAAGGGCCGCGAACAGGCCGGCGGGCCCGGTCCCGACGACGATGGGGCGCTGCGCGGGGACCCGCACGAGGGGCGCGGGGGCGGCCGGCTCCGTCGGCCAGGGCGAGACGCCCGCCAACTCGGGGACCCGGGTCCCAGGCCGGAGGACCAGCCCGACCCGGCAGACGAACCGGGGCCTTCCCCGCCCCCGGGCGTCCAGGGAGCGCTGCAGCGGCCGCCAGGAGAGGAGGGACCCGTGGGGGACGTCCAGCCGCTCCAGGGCGAGCCGCGGCAGCTCGTCGACGGACTCCCCCGGCGACAGGACGAGGCCGGACACGGAGAGCCGGACCGGCGTGTCGGGCACTCGGTCGGCCTCAGGAAGGGACATCGGCCGGTTGGAGCTCTCCCAGATACGCGCGAACCGCGGCGGCCGCCTCGGCGGACAACGACTGGAACGCGAGCCCGGCCCGATACCGTCTGGGCAGGCTCAGGGTGCCGAGTTCCACGACGAGGTTCCCCACGACCCGGCCCTGCACCGCCACGACGGGATGCCGCCCCAGTTCGAGGAGGATGTCCCGAACCACGGTTCCCTGGCTCAGGCGACCGAGTTCCGCGTCGTAGTCGAAGGCGAGGCCCCCGTGGCTCAGGTTCACCACGGGCGCGTCGCAGGGGAACGGGGCGCGGAACGAGAGCGACGCGTCGCCCCTCGTCTGGAGCCGAGGGCTCCGCCGCCGGCGTTCCTCCCTCACCTCGGTCGGGTAGGACAGCTTGAAGGCCGGCAGTTCGTCCACGAACTGGACCTTGCCGAGAACCGTGGTCTCCCAGGTATAGGTGATGCCCTGGTACAGGCTCTCCAGGAGGATGGTCGTCCCGGGCACCGCTCTCCGGTCGCCCTCCGGCGGGGAGAGCGTATCCACGAAGAAGCCGTCCCTGCCCAGCCCCAGAACCTCGGTGGTATAGACCTCCGAGCCCGACATCTGGGCAAGCAGTTGGACCCCGGCCTTCTCGAGGCGCTGCAGCGCCTCCAGGACGGCGGGTTCTGCCAGGCGCGACGGGACCTCTTCGGACGGCGCGGGCGGTTGTGGACTTTTCTTCCACCCGAACATCGTGCCCCTCCTCCCGTGCCGAGCCCCAGTGCCGCCTCACGTTACCAGAAGAGCGCGAGCCCCTTCAATCGCGGCCCACCGCGCGGCGGCAGACGGCTCCCGGAGGAAGCGTCCCCCGTCTGCGGACCGCCTTGCGCGGCCCGGGGTCGCTGCTCTACCGTGCTCGCCGGCACTCGCGGCGCAGGGAAGGAGGCATCCGTTGGGAGACACGCCGGACACCGTGCGCTGGCACACGGTCTGCCAGACCTACCCGCGGCCGGAGCTCGCGGACCCGTCCGCGGAACTCCGGCGCCGCCTCGAGACCGGCGGGTTCGACGTGCCGGCTGGGGCCGGAGTCGCCGTCGCCGTGGGGAGCCGCGGAATCCCGGGGATCGGCGCCCTGGTGGGCGAAGTCGTGCGTTTCCTGCGAGCCCGGGGTGCCCTGCCGATCGTCGTGCCGGCCATGGGCACCCACGGCGGAGCGACGCCCGCGGAGCAGGTCGGGGTCCTGGCCGACCTGGGGATCACGGAGGCCGCGGTCGGGGCTCCCGTTCGGTGGGGCGCCCTCCGGGAGGCCGGGCGGACGGACTCGGGGCTCACGGTCTGGTGCGACGGGGAGGCCTGGGCGGCCGACCGACTGGTGCCGGTCAACCGCGTCAAGCCCCACACCGCGTTCCGCGGGGAGGTGGAGAGCGGTCCCTCGAAGCTGCTGGCGGTCGGCCTCGGGCGCGAGGCGAGCGCCTCGACCCTCCACGCCGCCGGACTCGAGAAGCGGATTCCGGAGGTGGCGCGGTTCTACCTGGCGTCCGGGAAGGTTCCCTTCGGCGTCGCCCTGGTGGAGAACGCCCACGGGGGGACGGCTCGGGTGGAGGCCCTGCGTCCCGGGGACTGGCTGGAGGCCGAGGGGAGGCTCCTGGGGGAGGCCCGGAGCCTGGCGCCCCGCCTCCCCTGGGACGACCTCGACCTCCTGGTGGTGGAGCGCATCGGGAAGGACGTTTCCGGGACCGGGATGGATCTCCACGTCGTGGGGCTGGAGCGCCGGTTCGCCGGGTGCGGCGCGAAGCCGCGCATCCGGAGGATCGTGGCTCTCGACCTCACGGAGGCGAGCCGCGGCAACGCCAACGGCGTCGGGTACGCCGACGTGGTCACGCGGCGCCTCGCCGACCGCATCGACTGGGACGCGACCTACCGGAACTGCCGGGCGACCGGCTTTCTCGAGGCGGTCCGCCTCCCCTACGTCGCCGAGGACGACGCGGAGGCGATTTCGGTGGCGCTCTCCGGGCTCGGGCCGCTGCGGGGGGCCGGGGTGCGGGGGGTCCGCATCCGGGACACCTCCCACCTGACCCGGTTCGCGGTGACCGAGAGCCTGCTCGCCGAGTTGCCTGCCTGCGTCCGGAGGCTCGGCGAGTAGACGCCGCGCTTCCCCGACCTCCGCCGCCCCGGCGCCTCGCGGGAGCCCCTACTCGTCGTCGGTCCACTCCGACTTCCCCCGGTTCCCCGCGCTGCGCCCTCCCGAGCGCTCCCGGGGCCCGGCCGGGTCCCCGAGGTAGCCCGCGTAGAATTCCCGCTTGAAGGCCAGGAAGCGGTCCTCGAGGATCGCGGACCGGGCCCGCGCGAGGAGGTTCATGTAGAAGTGGACGTTGTGGATCGAGGCCAGGGTCTTCCCGAGGGGTTCGTCCACGGTGAACAGGTGGTGGAGGTACGCGCGGCTGAAGCGGCCGCACGTGGGGCACTCGCAGGCGGTGTCGATGGGATAGCGGTCCTTCCGGTACTCCTTCCGGTGGATCCTCAGCTTCCCGCCTGCGGTGAACAGGGTGCCGCCCCTGCCGAACTTCGTCGGGATGATGCAGTCGAACAGGTCCATCCCGCGCTCCACGGCCTCCAGGATGTCCTCGGGGCGCCCCACCCCCATGAGGTACCGGGCCTTGTCCGCCGGCAGGAACGGCTCCGAGCACTCCACGGCCCGCTTCATCAGTTCGTGGCCCTCGCCGACGCTGACCCCGCCCACCGCGTACCCCGGCAGATCCATCGCCGCCAGGGCCCTCGCGCAGCGTTCCCGCAGGTCGGGGTAGACGGAGCCCTGCACGATGCCGAAAAGGGCCTGCTCGTCGGGCCGGGCGTGTGCCCGGACGCAGCGCTCCATCCAGCGCAGCGTGCGCTCCACGGACTGGGCCGCGTAGCCGTGCTCGACCGGGTACGGGATGCACTCGTCGAAGGCCATGATGATGTCCGCGCCCAGGTCGTTCTGCACGCGGACCGACTCCTCGGGCCCCAGGAAGGTCGTATTCCCCCCCTTCTCGAAGGCGAAGCGGACTCCATCCTCGCCGATCACCCGGCCGGGCAGGCTGAAGACCTGGAAGCCACCGGAGTCGGTGAGGATGGGCCCCCTCCACCCCATGAACCCGTGCAGCCCCCCGCAGCGGCGCACCACGGCCGCGCCCGGTTGCAGGTGGAGGTGGTACGTGTTGGCGAGCACGATGCGGGCGCCGGCCTCCGCCGCCAGGTCGGGGTGCACGGTCTTGAGGGCGGCCTGGGTGCCCACGGGCATGAACAGGGGCGTTTCCGCCGCCCCGTGGGGAGTCTGGAGCACCCCGGCCCGGGCACGGCACGCGGAGTCGACGTGGAGCAGGCGGAATGCCACGGGCGTCGCGCTCACGAGTCCTCCGGCTTCTCGAGCTTGGCGTGGAGCGTGTTCCGGTTGATCCCCAACAGGCGCGCGGCCTGGAGGCGGACCCCCTCCGCCCGGTCCAGCGCCCGCTCCACCAGCGCCTGCTCGGCCCGCCCCACCACCGCGCGGTACACCCCTTCCGCGGGCGGGGCGTCGAAGAGCCGGTCCGCCAGTTGGGCCACGGCCGCCTCCAGGTCCGCCGCCGGGGCCTGACGACGGCTCCCGGGCCGCGCCAGCGCCGGAGGCAGGTCCTCCGCCCCGATGGTCCGCTTCCGGGCCAGCACCACCGCCCGCTCGACGGTGTTCTCCAATTCGCGGACGTTGCCGGGCCACTCGTGTCGGACGAGCGCGTCCAGAGCCTCGCGCGTGAACCCGTCCAGCATCTTGGCGTTCTCGTCGCAGAACCGCTGGAGGAAGTGGTGGGCAAGCAGCGGCACGTCGTCCCTCCGCTCCCTCAGCGGGGGCAGGTGGATCGGGACCACGTTGAGGCGGTAGTACAGATCCTCCCGGAAGCGCCCCTCTCGCACCTCCCGCGCCAGGTCGCGGTTGGTCGCGGCCACCACGCGCACGTCCACCTGCAGCGTCTCCCGGCCCCCGAGTCGCTCGAATTCCCGCTCCTGGAGCACCCGCAGGAGCTTGACCTGCAGTTCCAGCGGGATCTCGCCCACCTCGTCGAGGAAGATGGTCCCTCCCCGGGCGAGCTCGAAGCGGCCGGGCTTCCGGGCCAGCGCACCGGTGAACGCGCCCCTCTCGTGGCCGAAGAGTTCGCTCTCCAGGAGTGTCGCGGGAAGACTCGCGCAGGACAGCCGGACGAACGGCCTGCGGGAACGGTCGGAGTTGAAGTGGATGGCCTTGGCCACCAGTTCCTTCCCGGTGCCGCTCTCCCCCGTGATGAGCACGGTGGCCCGGCTGCGGGCCACCAGGTGGACCTGTTCGTAGACGGCGAGCATCTGGGGGCTGGTGCCGACCATGTTGTCGAGCCGGAAGGCGCCGTCCAGGGCCCTCCGGAGCCTCTTGTTCTCCGCGGCCAGCTCGGCCTTCTCCCGGCGCACCATCTCCTGGACGCGCACGGCCTGGGCCACGACGCTGGCCACGATGGTGAGCAGGCGGAGGTCCTCCTCCAGGTCCTCGTCCTCCTCCGAGAGGCGGTCGGCGGTCAGCACGCCCACCGTGCGCCGCCCCACCTTCACGGGCACGCACAGGAAGGCGATCTGCGAACGGTCGATGTCGCGCCGGCTGCCGGTGCGGTCCAGGAACATCGGCTCCGCCCCGATGTTCGGGACGACCAGGGGTTCGCCCGCCTCGAGCACGCGCCCCACGATGCCCTCGCCCACGCGGTAGCGGCCCCTGCGCTTCTCCTCCTCGGTGAGCCCGTGGGCCACGTCGATGGCGAGCTCGCCGGTCTCCGGATCCAGGAGCGCCAGGGTGCCCCGCTGCATGCCCAGCTCCTCGGCCAGGATGGTCAGGATCCCCTGGACGACCTCCCGCAGGTCGAGGGAGCCCGCGACCGCCTGGCTCACGCGGTAGAGGGCCTTGAGCTCCCGGATCACCGTGGACTTCTTGGGCATCGGTCGCCTGGGGGGGCAGCGGCTCGGCAGAGGCAGGTGCGCGCGGGATTATACGGACGGCCTTTCCGAGGCGTCAACGGAGGCTGGGAGCGACCGTCCGGCCCTTGACGGGCGGCCGGCGCGGTGTAGACAGGAGCGGTGACGCTGCAACCCGGCGAGGGAGAGAGTCCGGACAGGAAAGGAGGGGGGTCATGACACTGCAGACGTCGGCGTCGGCGACCGTCCTCGTGCTCGCCCTGGCGACGGCCGTTCCCGCCCAACTGCCCCGGGAGTCGTCGACGAGCGGCCGGGAGACCTACCGGGAGGAGTGCCTGCTCTGCCACCGGCTCCGGCTCCCGCCGCCCGCTCCCCGCACCTGCGAGGAGTGGAAGCGGACGGTGGCCCGCATGTCCGAGCACCGGCAGCGCATCCGGAAGGCACCGATCCGCGAGGCCGACCAGTCACTGATCGCCTCGTACCTGGCGAGCCTGCGAGACTAGGCCAGGAACGTCGCGCTCAGGTCCCCGGCAGGGCCTTGATGAGCTCGACGGAGCGACGGATCTCGTCGAAGATCAGGGCCGAGCTCATCGTGGCCATCGATACCGCGTCCATCTCGGGATCGAAGGACAGTCCCTTCATGGGGCGGGCCCGCAGCCGGGACTCGAAGAATTCGTTCTCGTCCGCGTTCCAGAGCTCGTTGCCGTACTTGGTCACGTGGATGGGTTCGAAACCCCGCACCGTGCCCTGGCGGTCGAAGGCGAACATGAAGTGGACCGCGTGGCACACCTCGCACACGGGCTCCCGGCTGCCCACCTTGGCGTAGAGGTCGAGCGGCCGGCCGTCGGCCCGCGCCCGGTACACCTGCACGCCCCCGGCCAGCTGCAGCGCCTCGGCCTCCACGGGCCTGCCCGCCGCCCGGGAGAGCAGGATGCGCGCGAGACGGCTCACCCCCGCGGGGTCCAGGGGGAGCTCCTGGGGCGGTGCCGGAGGGGGCTCCCTGCCGGAGGTGCCGATCACCGCCAGGGGCTCCTGGAGCAGCGCCCGGACGTACCCCAGCATGTCCGCCTCGGTCTGGATGCCGAAGTGCGATCCCGAGAGCACCCACCGCCCGTCCTGCCGGACCAGGTACACCGTGAACGGGGTGCGGCCCGGCTCGCCGAGGCGTCGCCACTGGTCGAACTGCGCGTCCGCGGTGATGGGGTAGGTGAGCCCGCGGGATTCGCGGTACTTGCCGAGGTACTTGGCCTGGTTCCCCGCGGCGATCGCGAGGATCCGGACCCGCCCCCGCATGGCCTCGGAGAGCGTGACCTGGTAGGCCGCCTCCAGGTAGCGCACCTGCCGCTGGCACGGCACGCACGACTTGTTGAAGAACTCCAGCAGGAGGACCTCGCCCGGGATCTCCGAGAGCCGGAACGGCCCCGCCCGCTCCGCCAGCCCGAGCCGCTCGTAGTCCTCGACGGACAGGAGCGCGTCGAACTCAAGGTCCGGGAGGGGAGAGCCCGGCGGAAAGCGCAGGTGCGCGGCCGGAGAAGTGGTGGCCAGAGCGACCAGGAGGAGGGCTCCGGCGGACGCCACGGCCCGGCGGACCCTCTCCCACCGCCCCACCCCGCTCACCTCTCAGAACCTCGCGCCGGCCTCGTGGACGGCTTCCACGAGGGCGACCGCGTTGTCCACGGGGGTGGGCGGGAGGATGCCGTGCCCCAGGTTGAAGACGTGGCCGCGCGCCTTCCGCCCCTTCTCCACCACCTCCCGGGCGCGCTTCACCACGAGGTCGCGCGGCCCGAGGAGCACCGTGGGATCCAGGTTGCCCTGGACGCTGAAGGACGGCCCCACCTTCTGCACGGCGTCGGCGAGGTCGATGTGCCAGTCGATCCCGAGCACGTCTCCCCCGGCTTCCTTGACGGCGTCCAGGAAGAGGCCGGCCCCCTTCACGAAGTGGATGACGGGCACGCTCCGGTCCAGCCCCGCGAGGACCCGCTTCGACCAGGGCAGCACGTACTCACGGTAGTCGGCGGGGGAGAGGATGCCGCCCCAGGTGTCGAAGACCTGGACCGCCTGGGCCCCCGCCGCCACCTGGGCGTTGAGGTACCGGACGACCGTGTCGGCCACCTTGTCCATCAGGGCGGCGTACGACTCCGGAGCGCCGTACATCATGCGCTTGAGGTTCGCGAAATCCCGCGAGCCCTTGCCCTCCACCATGTAGGAGGCGAGGGTGAACGGGGCGCCGGAGAAGCCGATCAAGGGCACGACGCCGTCGAGCTCCCGGCGGATCATGCGCACCGCGTCCATCACGAAGGGAACGTCGGCCTCGGGCTCGCACACGCGCAGCCGCGCCACGTCGGCGGCCGTGCGGATCGGCTCCGCGAAAACCGGACCCGGGTCGAAGTCGATCTCGCACCCCATCCCCTCGAGGGGGATCATGATGTCCGAGAACAGGATGGCGGCGTCCACCCCGAGCCGCTCGATGGGCTGGAGGGTGACCTCGCACGCCACCTCGGGCTTGTGGCACACCTCCAGGAACGAGTACTTCGCCCGCACGGCGCGGTACTCCTCCATGTAGCGGCCCGCCTGCCGCATGATCCAGATGGGCGTGGTGTCCACCGGTTCTCCCCGGCACGCCCTGAGAAAACGGTCGCTGCGGCTCATGACTCCTCCTCTCCGACCGGGCGGGGTTCGAGCCCGCCCAAAAAAGACGGGGTTCAGGCCTCCGCCCGGGTTCTCTCCAGGCGGACCGGCACGTAGTTGCAGAAGGGCTCCTCCTCGAGGAAGTCTCCCGACACCGCGTAGGCCCTTGCGCGGCACCCGCCGCACACGTTGATGAACTCGCAGGCGCCGCACTTCCCCTTGTAGCTCTTGAAGTCCCGGAGCTGCCGGAAGAGCGGGCTCTCGAACCAGATCTGCCGGAAGGGGGTCTTCTTCACGTTCCCGGCGCTCATGGGGAAGTAGGAGCAGGGCTTGACCTCGCCGAAGCAGTCGATGAGGCAGATGGACTGGGCCGCGATGCACCCCTTTCCGCCCCCCGTCGAGAAGGTCAGGCTCCGGCGCTCGAACTTCACCCCCTCCTTCTTGGCCATCTGGGGGACGATCCGGTAGTAGTGCGGGGCACAGGTGGGACGCATCAGGATCTCGTCCTCCTCCCGCTCCTGCCGGTAGTGCCAGGCGAGGATCTCCTCGTAGTCCTCCTTGGAGATCAGCTCCGACATGATCTCCTCGCCCCGCCCCGTGGGGACGATCATGAACATGTACCACGCGGTGGCCCCCAGGCTCTTCGCGAGCCGGAACGTGTCGGCGATGTGGGCCTGGTTGCGCTTGGTGAAGGACGAGTTGATCAGGAACTTGATGCCGTGCTTCCGGAACAGGGACGCTGCCCGCTCCACGCCCTCGAACGCCCCCGGGCACTGCCGGAAGTCGTCGTGGACCTGCGCGGTGGGCCCGTCGAGCGACAGGGACACCATCTTGATGTCCGCGGCCTTCATCTTCCCGCACACCTCGTCGGTCACCAACGCGCCGTTGGTGGCCATGCACATCCGGAACCCCTTCGCCGTGCCGTACTCGGCGATCTCGAAGATGTCCGGGCGCAGGAGCGGCTCGCCGCCCGAGAGCACCAGCACCGGGCTGGACACCTCCGCGATGTCGTCGAGGAGCTTGCGCGCCTCCGCGGTGGTGAAGTCGCCGGTCGCGGACTCCATGTCGGAGGAGCAGCGGCAGTGCACGCAGCGGAGGTTGCAGCGCTGGGTGGTCTCCCACGCGATCCACTTGGGGACGAAATCCTGGGTCATGGGCCCTCCGGGCTCCCTGGCTCGTTCGGCCGCCCGTCGGCGGCCGCAGGTTCACAAGTACCGCTCGGGGACGCGGTCGTTACCGGGCTCGGTCCGGCCGGCCCCTCCTCCGCACCCTGCGGCGCCCCGCTCCCGAAGTGCTCCTCCATGGCCCGCACCATGGCCTCGAGGGAGTACTCGGAGGGCATGACGACCACCGGGAGACCCTCCGCTTCCGCGGTCTTGCGGGTCGCGGGTCCGATCGCCGCGCAGGGGATCGCCCGGGGGTCCACCCCGAGTTCACGGCACAGGGCGGCGTAGTTGCGCGCGGCCGACGACGAGGCGAGGGTCACGAGGTCGACCTGCCCGCCGCAGAGCGCCTCCAGGGCCGCGTCGGGGTAGCGTTCGGGGCGGACGTTCTCGTACAGGGGGAGGACGTCCACCCGGGCTCCCCGCTTCGTCAACTCCTCGGGAACGACCTCCCTCGCCTCCTTGGCGCGGGGGATGAGCACCGAGGCGCCCGCCAGGTCTCCGTGGGCCGAGAGCGACTCCACGAGGGCCTCGCCGATGTACTCCTCCGGCACCACGTCGGCGCGGACCCCCCGCGCCCGCAGTTCCGCGGCCGTCTTCGGGCCCACGGCACAGACCCGGGCCGCCCCGAACGCGCGGGCGTCGAGCCCCAGTTCCTCCAGCCGGCGAAAGGCGAACGCCACCGCGTTCGCGGAGGAGAACACCACCCAGTCGTAGGCGAACAGCCGCCGCAACGTCGCGTCCACCACGCTCCGGTGCCCGCACGGCCGCAGCTCGATCAGCGGCAGTTCCACCGGCACGGCGTGGGCATCGCGAAGCAGCCCGGAGAGGTCGTCGCTCTGGTGGGCGGCGCGGGTCACGAGCACCCGCCGGCCCCGCAGCGGTCTCCCCTCGAACCAGGAGAGCTTGTCCCTCAGCCGTACGACCTCCCCCACGATCGCCACGGCCGGGGGGCGGAACCCCGCCTCCCGGACCTTCCCCTCGATGTCGGCGAGGGTCCCCGTGAGCACCTCCTGGTCCGCCCAGGTCGCCCGGCGCACCAGGGCCACCGGCGTGCCCGGGTCCCGCCCGCCTCGCACCAGGGAGGCGGCCACCTCGCCCAACTGCCGGACCCCCATGTAGATCACGATCGTGCCCGAGGCCCGGGCGAGGCCTTCCCAGTCGATGTCCGGCCCGTCGCCCCCGTCCCGCCGGCGGTGGCCGGTCACCACGCTCACGCACGGCGCGCAGTCCCGATGCGTCAGCGGGATGCCGGCGTAGGCCGAGGCTCCCGACGCCGCGGTGACGCCGGGCACCACCTCGAAGGGGATGCCCGCCTCGGCCACGGCCACGGCCTCCTCGCCGAGCCGCCCGAAGATGCCCGGGTCGCCGCCCTTGAGCCGCACCACCACGAGCCCCCGCAGGGCACGCTCGATGATCGCCCGGGTGATCTCCTCCTGGGGGTGCTGGTGGGCGTGGCCCACCTTTCCCATGACGCGGACCTCCGCGCCCGGGGGAGCCCATCCCAGGACCTCGGGGTGGACGAGCTGGTCCGCGATCACCGAATCGGCCCGGCCGAGCAGTTCCCTGGCCCGCAGGGTGACCAGGCCCGGGTCCCCGGGCCCGGCCCCGATCAGGTAGACGAAGCCCCTGGGTGCGGGCATCAGGTCTCCTGGGGGCTGAGCGCCTCGAGCCGGTACACCTCCTCGAGGATCTCCCGGGCCCCCCGGTCGAGGAGTTCCTCCGCCAGGTCGATCCCCAGCGACTCCGCGTCCACGGGCGACCCCCTTCGGGAGCCGCGCACCATGGTCTGGCCGTCCAGGCTCCCGACGAGCCCCCGCAGGGCGACCTCCCCTCCCTCCAGCTCGGCGTACGCCGCGATGGGCACCTGGCAGCCCCCCTGCAAGGTGGCGAGGAAAGCGCGCTCCGCGAGCACGGCGGTCCACGTCGCGGGGTGCTTCAGGGGGGCGACGAGGGCGTTGGTGTCGCCGTCGTCCACGCGGCACTCGATCCCGACCGCCCCCTGGCCGATGGCGGGCAGGGTCACGTCCGTGGCGAGGTACTCGGTCACGCGGTCGGCGAACCCGAGACGCTTGACGCCGGCGGCCGCCAGCACGATGGCGTCGTACTGGCCCTCCTCGAGCTTGCGCAGCCGGGTGTCCACGTTGCCCCGGAGGTTCTCGTAGGAGAGGTCGGGCCGAACGGCCCGCAGCTGGGTCTGCCGCCGCAGGCTCGACGTGCCAACCCGGGCCCCCGCCGGCAGGTCGCGCAGGCTCACCCCGCCTCGCGAGAACCAGGCGTCCCTCGGGTCCTCCCGCTCGCACACCGCGCCGAGGTGGAGCCCCGGGGGCAGTTCCGTCGGCACGTCCTTCATCGAGTGGACGGCGAGGTCGGCCCGGCCGTCCAGGAGGGCGTCCTCGATCTCCTTCACGAAGAGCCCCTTGCCCCCGACCTTGGCCAGGGGGACGTCCAAGATCTTGTCCCCCTTGGTGACGATCCGGACCAGGTCCACCCGGAGGCCGGGGTTGCGCTTCTCCAACTCCCCCTTGACCCAGTTGGCCTGCCACAGGGCCAGCTGGCTCTTTCGGGTCGCGATCTTGAGCGTACGGTTCACTGGCTCTGCTCCTCGTCGTCGTCCTCCGGCAGGCCGAACAGCCGCCGCACGGCGTCCACCGAGAACTCCAGCTCCGGCTCTTCGGCGAGCCGTTTCAGGTGCACGGTGGGCTCGTGGAGGATCTTGTTCACGATGGCCTGCCCCATGGCTTCGAGGCTGCGCCGCTGCTTGTCCGTCAGACCCTCGCCGAAGGACTTGAGGGTCTTGTCCATCTCCGCCCTGCGGATGCCGTCGAACCGCTCCCGGAGCGCCCGGATCGTCGGGGTCACCTCCAGGGTGCGGAGCCAGGCGAGGAACCCGAGCACTTCGTCGCCGACGATCTGCTCGGCCTTCTCCGCCTCCTTCTCCCGCTCCTTCTTGTTGGCGTCCACCACGCCCTGCAGGTCGTCCACGTCGTACAGGTAGACGTTCGGCAGGTCGTTGGCCCGCGGGTCCACGTCCCGGGGCACCGCGATGTCGATGAAGAACATGGGCTTCTGCCTGCGGGCCTTCATGGCCGCGCGCACGTCCTCCACCTCCACGACGAAGTGGGGAGCCCCGGTGGAGGAGATCACGATGTCCACGTCGGGCAGGTGGTCGCGGAACTCCTCGAAGGGCACCGCACGCCCCTGGAACTTCGCCGCCAGCGCCTCCGCCCGGGCCAGCGTCCGGTTGGTCACCTGCACGCCGGAGACCCCGTTCTCCATCAGGTGCGTGGCGGCCAGTTCGCACATCTCGCCCGCGCCGATCACCAGGACCCTCTTCCCCTCCAGGGTGCCGAAGATCTTCCGCGCGAGCTCCACCGCCGCGAACGAGATGGAGACCGCCGCCTGGGCGATGCGCGTCTCGGTGCGCACCCGCTTCGCCACGCTGAACGCCTTGTGCATGAATCGGTTGAGCACGAGGCCGGTGGCGGCCCCCTCCGCGGCCTTCTCGTAGGCGTCCTTCACCTGCCCCAGGATCTGGGGTTCGCCCACGACCATGGAGTCGAGGCTCGACGCCACCCGGAACACGTGCCGGACCGCCTCCGGCCCCGCGAACACGTACAGGTGCGGCCGGAGCTTCTCCTCCTCCACGCCGTGGTACCGGGCCATGAAGCGGCACAGCCCCTCGATCCCGTCCTCGCGCTTCCGCCCGGCGGCGTAGATCTCCACCCGGTTGCAGGTGGACACGATCACGCCCTCGTGGACCCCGTCCACGTCCCGCACCGCCCGGAGGGCCTCGTGGAGGCAGTCCGCCGCGAACGCCACCTTCTCGCGGATCTCCACGGGGGCGCTCTTGTGGCTCAGGCCGACGACCAGGATCTCCATGTCCGTCCCCGTCTCCCTCTCAGCCCGTGTAGATGTGCAGACTTTCGAGGTTGGGGATCAGCTTCGGGAGCACGAAGTTCACGCCCAGGAACGTGAACAGCACCGAGGCGAACCCGACGATGGCCCAGATCGCCGCCCTGCGGCCCCGCCAGCCGACGGTGAGCCTGCCGTGCAGCAGCCCGGCGTACAGGAGCCAGGTGATCAGGGACCAGGTCTCCTTGGGATCCCAGCTCCAGTACGTGCCCCACGCCTGCTGGGCCCAGATCGCGCCGGTGATGATCCCGACGGTGAGCAGCGGGAACCCGATGGTCAGCAGCCGGTAGTTCAGCTCGTCGAGCACGTCGATGCTCGGCAGGCGGTGGAAGAGCGCTCCCATGCGCTTCCGCTTCAGCTGGCGCTCCTGGATCAGGTACATCACGCCGGCCGCGGCCGCCAGGGCGAACGCCCCGTCCCCGACGAAGATGAACACCACGTGCACCGGGAGCCAGTAGGACTGCAGCGCCGCGGGGAGCGGCTCGATGCCGCTCGGCAGGCTCACGGCGGCGAGCACGAACACCAGCGCCACGGGCGACGCGAAGGCCCCGAAACTCGGCAGCTGGTAGCGCAGCTGGAGCAGGAGGTACAACCCCACGACGCACCACCCGAAGAAGCTCATGGCCTCGTGCAGGCTCGTGACCGGCGTGTAGCCGGCCTCGGCGAACCGCACCAGCAGTCCCAAGGTGTGCAGACCGAAGGCACCCCAGGTGATTCGCCCGGCCCACGTGCGCACCGCCGGCTGCAGGGCCACCAGGTACGCCAGGTGGAACCCCGTCGCCGCCAGGTAGACCAGCGCGGACCCCTTCAACAGCCAGACGTTCATCGACCCTCCCTGCCGTCGAGTTCCATCCCCCCGCCGAACGCCGCCCTCGCCTTGGCCTCCGCCGCCTCCGGGTCCCCCCGCGAGAGATCGTCCAGGGCGCCCGAGTCGAAGAACCGGCGGGCGCGCTCGGCCGCGCCGGTGCCCGTGGGACGGAAGCGCCGGGCCAACTCCGCCAGCTCCGCCAACCCCTCGGGCAGGGCCGCCGCGATCCGGTCCCGCACCCAGGCCGCGAGCGCGGGCGCGGTTCCCTGCGTCCCCACGGCCACGGTCACCGGGCCCCGCCGCAGCACGGCGGGCACGTGCAGCGTGCTGCCCTCCGGGTCGTCCGCGACGTTGACCCAGGCCCCGCACCGGGCCCCGGCCTCGGCCACGGCCCGGTTGACCTCCCGCACCGGGGTGGCCGCGAAAACCAGCGCCCTGTCCTTCGTGTCGCCCGGCTCGAACGCCCGGGGCTCCCAGCGCAGCGCCCCGGTGCGGGCGAGCTCGCGCACGCCGTCGCACGCCTCGGGCGCCACCACGGTGACCCGTGCGCCCGCGGCCACGAGGCCCCGGGCCTCGC
>CAZJSF010000047.1:0-17945 GCA_964548515.1 uncultured Thermodesulfobacteriota bacterium | reverse complement strand
GGGCCGATCGTTGTCGAGAGTCCGCCGAACACGCTCGGCTTCGTGGATGACTTCTTCTTCAATTATGTAACGGATCTCGGAAACGCCGGTCCCGACCGTGGGAAAGGCGGCAAGTTCCTCTTCGTGGATGCGCCGCCCGGGCTGCAGTCCGCTTCCCAGGTGGACCAGGCTCCCCTGGGCGACCTGCCCGTGTACGTGATCGACCGGCCGTTCTACAGCGAGGGGCTCCTCTACGTGGCGGGCTCGGTCGTGTTCGCCACGGCGGCGGGCCAGCAGGCGGTACCGCTGGAACTCTCCTCCGACCGAGACACACGGTACGACGAGGACGCGGGCGGGATCACGCGGGCGGACCTGCCCATCGACTTCGCGCCTGCGCCTGCCCCGGTCCCCGCCGGTTCGATCGGCGTGAACCTCCGCGGAGCCCTGTATGCCGAGGGTGAGGTGCGGCTGCCGGCCGGCCCCACGATCTACGGCGTGCTCGCGGCGGAACGTGGGGTCCGGGAAGCCGGAGACTCCCTGGTGATCTACGACCCGGCCTGGGCCCGGAGCAGGCTCGAGATCTGCTCCCACTGCTGCGGTCTCTCCGTACAACCGGCCGCCCCTACCGTCGTCCTCGGAGATCTCCTGCAGCTCACCGCGAACAGGCCCCAGGGAGCCGTGGTATGGGAGAGCCTCGCGCCCCAGGTGGCACTGGTGGACCCGAACGGTCTCGTGACGCCCCAGGCGGTGGGCCGGGCCGTTGTCCGGGCCGTGGACGCCTCCGGTTGCGTGGCGGAAGTGGAGGTGGAGGTGCGGTGCGAACTCGTGCTGCAGGTGCAGGGTTCGACGGACCTCGTGCCCGGCCAGAGGGCTACGACCGTCGCTTCCGGGCAGCGCGGCTCCATCGTCTGGGAGTCGGAGGATCCTGCGGTGCTCACCATCTCCGCGGACTTCGGCCCGACGGCCGAGGTGGAGGGGGTGTCCATCGGCGGAGCGGCACTCACCGCCACGGATGGGGCGGGGTGCTCCGCCTCCGCCGGCTTCACCGTGAACTGCCCGCTCGGGCGCGTGCTCGCCTCAGAGCCCGCCGCCCCGGCGCCGGGCACGAGCGTGGTGCTCCGGGTGCTGGAGGGAGGTACGGACCTCAGCGCCGGGTACCGGTTCTTCGCCGACGGGACCGCTCTCGCCGGGGCGACCTTCTCCCTGTTGGGCACGGACCCGGTCTCGGTCGAGGCCCGCCTCCTGGACGGGACCTGCCCCCTCTCCGGGGAGGTCCGGCCCGTGGTCCCGTGAGAGCGCGCCACGGGAAACTCTGTCACGCCGGGAAGGCGACCGGAGAGAAATTCGAGGTGATCCCGGGGCTCACGGGTCGGGTGTTCGTTCCCGAGGGGGGGCGCCTCCGAAAACATCCCTGTCCCGAATGCTACGCGTGCCAGTGGTGCCCCGACGCGCGGTGTGCCGCCTGCAAGGAGGGGTGCCCGCGGAAGGATCTTCCGACGAAGGGGGAGACATGACTCCGACCATCCTCCACGTGGAGGACAACGCCGACATCGCGCGGCTCGTCCAATTCGCCCTCCAGGGCTTCGGCTTTCGGGGAGAGGTCCGCCTCGCCCGGAGCGTGGCCGAGGCCTTCGAGGAGATCCGGCGCCTCAAGGAGGGCGGAGGTCTCCGCCTCGTGCTGGTGGACATGAGCCTCCCCGACGGAAGGGGACTGGACGTAATCCGGAAGATCCGGGGGGATCCGGCTCTGAGCCGGGTGCCCGTGGTGGTGCTCTCCGGGGAGGTGCAGGACGAGACGGTGTCCGAGGCGTACTCCCTCGGCGCCAACTGCTACATCCCCAAGTCCTTCGTCCTCAGCGCCCAGCTCACCGAGGCGGTGGAATCGATCTACCGGTGCTGGGCGGAGGCAGCCGTCCTTCCGAGGCCGCCGGAAGAGGATCCCGCCCGGGCGGTCCTCCAGCGGGCGATCCTCTTCAACGCCCGAGGGTCCCAGTTCTACACGGGGCTCGCGCGGCGTTTTTCGGCCGACGAGCGGCTCGTGTCGTTGTGGCTGGACCTGGCGCTGGAGCGAAGCAACCGGGCGAACTTCCTCGCCTTCTTCGACGGGATGCTCCGCGAGGAGCACCACGAACCAGCTCTCGTCGCCCGCTTCGCGGCAAACCTCGACCGGATCGAGGACTGCGTCACGCAGGTGGACGTCGAGTCCGGGCGGACGCCGAACCCCTCCGTCGAGCAGGCGCTGGACTGGGCCCTCCGGCTGGAATCCTGCGCGTCGGAGGAATACATGCGGGAAGGGTTCCGCGTGCTCGCGGAGATCCACCCGGGCGTCGCCGCCCGCATCTGGCGGTGCGGCGCGGAACAGGCCGAGACGTTCGTGAGGGCGTGTCGACACCTGTGCGCCGACCGCGCACTCCGGGACCGCGCGGAAGCCTTCAGGCAGCGGGTCTCGGCCTTTCGAGTTCCCGGGACGGAGCCGCAGACAGCTCCTGCATGACCGCCACCTCGTCGCACTCCGGGAACTTGGAGCAGTGGACGCAGTCCTGCCAGACCTTGTGGGGAAGTTCCGCCTTGTCCACCTCGTGGAATCCCAGGGCGGCGAAGAACCCCGGCCGGTAGGTCAGGGCGAACACCTTCCGCAGTCCGAGTTCCCGGGCCTCCTCCAGGCAGCGCTCGACCAGGCTGCGGCCGACTCCGTGCCGCTGGTGCTCCCGGCGCACGGCCAGGGACCGGACCTCCGCGAGGTCGATCCAGCAGATGTGCAGGGCGGACAGGCCGACGATCCCTCCCTCCGCGCGCGCCACCATGAAATCACGGATGTTCTCGTAGAGGTCGAGGCGCGAGCGCGGCAGCAGGTCGCCGCTCCTCGCGAAGTCGTCGAGAATCGACTTCATGGCCTCCACATCCTCGAGCCGAGCCCGTTCCACTGACACGTTCATGACGCGAACGCCTCCACCATCTCCCGCGCGTGTCGGCGCGTGGTTTCCGTGACCCTGAGCCCCCCCATCATCCTGGCGAGTTCCTCCACCCTGTCCGCACGATCGAGGGGCCTCACCCGCGCGACCGTCCGGCCCCCCTCCGCGACCTTCTCGACCCGCAGGTGATTCCCCGCTCGGCACGCGATCTGGGGGAGGTGGGTCACGCACAGCACTTGACAGGCGCGGGCCAGGGTAGACAGGCGATCCCCCACCGCGTCGGCGACGGCACCCCCGATCCCGGCATCCACCTCGTCGAAGATGAGCGTCTCAACGCGGGTGTCGCGCAGGGCGTTCTTCAGCGCGAGGAGTACCCGTGACAGTTCTCCACCCGACGCGACCCGGGCCAGCGGCAGCGCGGGTTCCCCCGGGTTCGCGGCCAGCAGGAACCGGACGGCGTCGCTTCCGCTCGGTCCGGGCGGCGTGGGTTCCAGGACGACGCGGAAGGACGACCGTCCCAGGGCCAACGCCTCCAATTCCCGGCCCACGAGGGCCTCCATCCGTTCCGCCGCACGCCCACGAGAGGCCCGAAGTCCGCGGCATCGCTCCTCCAGCGCGGCGGCAGCTGCAGTCGCCGCGGTCCGGGCCGACTCGAGCGCGAGGTCCGTGTTCTCGGCCTCCCACAGCGCGCGCTCGAGCGTCTCGAGTCGAGCCAGGATCGCCTCGGTCCCGGGGCCGTGTTTCCGCTCGAGCCGGCGTATCTGCTCGAGGCGAGCCTCGACGGCGTCGAGGCGCCCCGGGTCGGCCTGCAAACCGGCCCGCCGCTCGCGCACGCGCAGGGCGGCCTCCTCCAGCACGGCCTTCCCGTCCGAGAGCAGGCCCAGGATCGCCTCCGCCTCCGGGTCCCGGCGGGCCGCCTCTTCCACCCCGCGCGCGGCCCGGGCCAGACGATCCAGGGCCGCGTCGGCTCCGGAGTAGAGGTCGTCTTCGGCCCGCCCGTAGGCGTCGAGGAGCTTCTCGGCGTGCAGAAGGACGTCCCGCTCGCCACGGAGGCGTTCCTCCTCCCCGGCCTCGAGTCCCGCCGCCCGGATCTCCTCGACCTGGAAGCGCACGTACTCTGCCCGCTCCCGGGCCTGCTCCGCCGAACCTTGCAGGCGGTCGACCTCTCCGGCCGCCCGTCGCCAGGCGAGGAAGGCCGCGGCACACCCCTCTCGCTCCGCCGTCCCCTCGGAATCCAGGGACTCGTCGAGGAGCTGCAGGTGGGTCTCCTCCCGGAGCAGGCCCTGGTGCTGGTGCTGACTGGAAACCTCCACCAGTCGCTCCCCGAGGCGGGCCAGCAGGCTCAGGGGGGCGAGGGCGCCGTTCACGTACGCCCTGCTTCGCCCGTCGGCGGCGACCACCCTCGCCAGGAGCAACCCCTCCCCCGGGTCCCACGAGACGCCGGCTTCCTCGAGGACCGCCCCGAGCGGGCCTTCCGCCGCTCCCGAGGGCTGGAACAGTCCCTCCACCCTGGCGACGTCCGCGCCGGCCCGCACGTCGTCCCGGTTCGCGCGGTCGCCGAGCAGGAGGCCGAGCGCCTTGAGCAGGATCGACTTTCCGGCCCCGGTCTCGCCGGTCAGCACGGTGAAGCCGGCAGAGAACTCCAGGTCGAGCGCCTCCACCAGGGCGAAGTCCCGCACCCGAAGCAGTTCGATCACCGCTTCTCCTCCTCGTAGCGCCCCCCCCACATGAGCTTCGTGCGCAGCACGTGGAAGTGGTCGCTGCTGCCGGAACGGACGAGCAGCGTACGGCAATCGGCCTTCCTCACCCGGATGACGTCGCCCTTCTCGAGTTCGAACCCCTCCTGTCCGTCCAGGGTGAGGAAGATCTCCCCGTTCTTGGAAACGAGCCGGACCTCGATCTCCACCGAATCCCCCACCAGGATCGGCCGATGGGTCAGGGTATGGGGGCAGATGGGGGTCAGCACGAACGCCGGGAGGTCCGGGCTCACGATCGGGCCTCCTGCCGACAGGCTGTAGGCCGTGGATCCCGTCGGCGTGGCCACGATGAGGCCGTCTCCCTTGTAGTTGGTGAGGTAGCACCCGTCGACGCGCACGTCGAGGTCGCTGATGCGGGCCACGGCCCCCTTGTTGAGCACCACGTCGTTGAGCACGCGGAAGCTCCTCGCGACGGCGCCCGGACGTTCCACCACGCACTCGAGCATGGTGCGGGGCTCCACCACGGTGCTCCGCTCCACGAAACGCCCGAGGGTCGCCCAAAGCTGGTCGGGAGATATCTCCGTCAGGAATCCGAGCCGGCCCAGGTTGACGCCGAGCACCGGGACCTCGCAGCCGTCGAGCGCCCGGACCGCCGCCAACAGGGTGCCGTCCCCCCCCAGGACCACGAGAAGGTCCACGGCACTGCACCCTCCCTCGCGCAGACGGCACGCCAGGCCCTCCTCCCCCAGGACGTCGAGCCCGTGGGTTTCGGCCCAGCGGATCACGTCCCGGGCCAGTTCGTCGGCCTCGGGCATGCTGCGCTTGCGGAAGAGAGCGATGGTGGCGGGCCTCAACGTCCCTCCTGTCGCGGGCAAAGGCTGTGCTATCGTAGCAAAACCATGGGAACCCCGAAAGCAGACGGCTCCGCACGCCCCCTGGCGGACCGCATGCGCCCGCGGTCCCTCGAGGAGGTCCTGGGGCAGGATCACCTCCTCGGCGAGGGCAAGCCGCTGCGCCGTTCCATCGCGGCGCAGGAACTCCCGTCGCTCCTGTTCTGGGGGCCCCCGGGGACGGGCAAGACGAGTCTCGCGCGCCTGCTCGCCGACCTCACGGGATACCGGTTCGTACCCCTCTCGGCAGTGATGGCCGGGGTCAAGGACGTCCGGGAGGTCACCGCGAGGGCCGCGGAGTACGCCCGCGACGGGGGGAGAACCCTCCTCTTCCTCGACGAGATCCACCGCTTCAACAAGACCCAGCAGGACGCCCTCCTCCCACACGTCGAGTCCGGCACCGTGACCCTCGTCGGGGCGACGACGGAGAACCCCTCGTTCCAGGTGGTGTCTCCCCTTCTCTCGCGCCTGCTCGTGCTCCGCCTCGAACCGCTCGGGGACGAAGCCGTGCGCGACATCGTGCAACGCGCCCTCGCGGATCCCGGCCGTGGGCTCGGCTCCCTCCGCGCGAGCGTGCCGGACGACACGATGGAACTCCTGCTCCGCTCCTCCCAGGGCGACGCCCGCAGGGCCCTGAACCTCCTGGAGTCGGCGGCTCTCACCGCGGAGCCGCAGCCGGACGGATCCCGCCCGCTGACCCGGAAGCACCTCGCCGAAGTCCTCCAGAGCCCTACGCTGTACCACGACGCCACGGGCGACTGGCACTACGACGTGGTGAGCGCCCTCATCAAGAGCCTGCGGGGCTCGGATGCCGACGCCGCCCTGTACTGGCTGGCACGGATGGTGGAGGCGGGCGAGGATCCCCTCTTCGTGGCCCGACGCCTGGTGATCTTCGCCTCCGAGGACGTCGGCAACGCCGATCCCACCGCGCTGCGCGTGGCGCTGGACGCCAAGGACGCCGTGCACTTCGTGGGGATGCCGGAAGGATTCATCCCCCTCGCCCAGGCGACCGTCTACCTGGCCACGGCCCCCAAGTCCAACGCCTCCTACGCAGCCTACCTGCGAGCACGGGCGGACGTGGTGCGCATGGGAAACCTGCCCGTGCCCCTCCACCTGCGCAACGCCCCAACCCGCCTGGCGCGGGAGATGGGCCACGGCGACGGGTACGTGTATCCCCACGACGACCCCGAGGGAGTGGCGGACCAGGCGTACCTGCCGGACCTGCTGCTCGGCCGCTCGTATTTTCGGCCGGGGCGTTTCGGGTTCGAGCGGGAGATCGCCAAACGGATCGACTGGTGGCGGGCCCGCCGCCAGGACCGCAGGCGCGGGCGGCCGGCCGGGGAGGGAGAACCGTGAGCACGAACACGGAAGCGCGCTCCTTCCGGCGCATCCTGGTGGCGACGAATTTCAGCCCGAGGTCCAAGAGGGCCTTCCGGAAGGCCCTGGACCTCGCCGAGGACCTCGGAGCGGAGGTGCATCTCGTCCACGTCCACAGGGTGCCGACGAGCCGTTCGGTGTTCTTCATCGGGGCCCACGCCGAATCGCACCGCAGGGTCTCCGAGCGCGTCCGGAACAAGGCGCGCAGGAGTTTCGAGGACTTCCTGAGGGGCGAGGACCTGCCGCGCGGGGGGCTGACCACGGTGCTTCGAGAGGGATCGCCCCCCCACGAGATCGTGGACTACGCCCGGCAGGAGGAACTCGACCTGATCGTCGTGGGGGAGAGGCCGGAGACCCGATCTCAGCACCTGCTGCAGCACGTGATCTTCGAGAGCGTGGGGGAAAGGGTGCGCCGGGAAGCGCCCTGCCCGGTCCTGACGGTGCGCTGACGGCACGGCGGGGATGGACGGGCGATCGAAACGGAACGGCCCGCCAGGGCGGCGGGCCGGGGATCAGCGTTCCTTCTTCAGGAGACCCTTCAGTCGATCCACGTCCAGGGGAGGGCCCTGGGTGGCAGCGACGTTCTCCTTCCGGATCTCCTCGTAGATCTCCTTCCGGTGCACCGGGACCTCCCGCGCAGCCTGGATTCCCAGTTTGACGCTGCTGCCATCGATCCCGAGGACCTTCACCTCGATCGAGTCCCCGATCATGATGGATTCGTCGACCTTCCTTGTAAGGACGAGCATCCTGACCCCCGAAACGAGAGGCGAAATCCCAGTTTGGGCGCGGACTATACCGCGTCCGCACCCTCGTTTCAAGGAGCGTTACCTTTCCGGTACACCTCCTCTTGCGCGACGCCTCATTTCCGTTGCGCGGAGAACAGGGGGGTGCGCGTCCGATAGCCCGCTCCGTCCAGGATGACCTGCCGCCCCAGCCCCTTCGACCGGTTGAAGACGAGCGGAGCCGCGAGGTTGGCCGTGGCGCCTCCCGGGTCCTGCGGCACGGTGAGGACGACGGCCACCTCGGGGGCGTCCCCCCCTTCCAGTTCCAGTTCGTTGCGAACGGGCGGGCCGAAGTCCGGGTGGTAGTCGGGGAAGAGACGGGACGGATCGGCGATGAGGAAGCAGAGGTCCGGCCGCTCCACCGACTGGAACCACCGGAAAGGGGTCTCAGGGTCGGCGTCGAGCACGGCGAAGCTCACGCACCCGCTGAAGCCCGGCATCGGCCGCGTGAGCCGCACCAGCTGGTTCTCCTGGATTCGGACGGGTCCCAAGGTTCGAGTGTCGATCTCCACGGCGGTCGGTCTCCTCAAGGAAGAAGGCTTTCGACGAGACGCCCGCGACTCGTCGCTCTCGCTGCCCGCCTCCCTGCGGCTCGCGCGACTCCCGCCCTCTCATCGGACGGAGGCGCGAACGACTTTATCCCCTCGCGAGCCGATAGGCCGGGAGGGCCGCGTCCACGGCCGTCAACCCACCCGGCGACTTCCGAGAGCCCGCTGCGTGGCCCGGTCGCTCCTCTCGGGGCGAGCACCCCAGGCCGGACGGCAACGGGGAGCCACGGTCTCTCCGGGGAACGGTGCCGTTCAACTTCCCGTCCCGGACTTCGGGTACAGAGTGATCCCGTCGCAGGACACCGCCCGGGGCGCGCCCGGGACGCGCTGCAGCGATTCTGCCCTCCCCACGACGAGGACCCCGTCGGGGCGCAGGGAGCGGGTCAGGAGGTCCACGGCCCGACGTTTCGCCTCGGCGTCGAAGTAGATGAGGACGTTCCGGCACAGCACCCCGTGGAAGGGACCCTCGGGCAGGCCCGTGGGCTGCAGCAGGTTGAAGCTGCGGAAGCGGACCATGGACCGGATCGAGGGATCGAGCCGATACCGGCCGGCCTCCCGGCGAAAGTATTTCTCGCGGTAGTACGTGGGGGTGCTGCGAAACGCGAACTCCCTGTACTCCGCCCGACGCGCCTCGGACAGGACCCGCTGGTTGAGGTCGGTGCCGAGGATCTCCACTCCGGGTCGTCCCGGCCCCACGCAGTCCGACTCCCGCAGGAGGATGGCGAGCGTGTAGGGCTCGCACCCGGTCGAACACGCCGCGCTCCACAGGCGGACGGGACCGGGCCCCGAGGCCGTCCAACGGGACCAGTGGCGCGCGAGGAGCGCCCGCACCTGCTCCTGGTCGCGGAAGAAGAAGGTCTCGTTGACCGTCAGGAGTTCGATGAGCCGCTCGTACTCGCCGTCGCCGAGGCGGACGTCCAGGTCGGCGGCATAGGCGGGCGCCCCCTCGTACCCCAGTTCCAGGGCTCTCCGCTCCACCCGCCTTCGGAACAGGCGGGCCTGCCCTCCCTCGAATACCAGCCCGCTGCGCCGGTAGAGCTCCCGGGCGAGACAACCCAGGGAGTCGTCCTCCCAAAGCCCGCTCACTGCCCGCCAGTGCGTGAGGACATCAGGAGGCCCCCCTCAGAAACCTCCCGTGGCACTTCGCCGGAAGGGGCTCGGGTCGATGCGGTTCCGGGCCATCAGGGCGTAGAAGTCCTTTCGCGCCTTGCCGGCAAGTTCCGCGGCACGTGTCACGTTGCCCTCGGTGATCGCCAGAAGGCGGTGCACGTAGGCTCGCTCGAACTGCCGCTTGGCCTGGGAGAAGGGGACCGGCTCCGGCTCGGCGCCACGGCGGGGCAGCAGCGACGGCAGTCTCCAGGGTTCGGAGGCACCCAGGGGCACCGCCCCCGTGACGAGATTCTCCAACTCCCGAACGTTACCCGGCCAATCGTACGCAAAGGCCTGGCCGAGAAACGCATCGGGAACCTGCGGCGGGTTCCTGCCTGTCCCGTGCTTTCGGAAGAAATGCTCCAGGAGGGCGGAAATCTCCTCGACCCGTTCCCGCAGCGGGGGAATCACCACAGGGAAGACATCGAGCAGGTAGTACAGGTCCTTGCGGAACCAGCCCTCCTCCACACCTCGGAGGAGGTCCCTGCGCCCCGTCGCCACCACCCGCACGGGAGCCTCTCCGTCCTCGGACACGCTCCACGCTTCGATCAGGCCCACGAGCAGGCCCTGCAACTCGGAGGAGGCGTCGTCCACGGCTCGCAGGACCAGGGTCCCCCCGGTCGCGGCCGCGAGGAGGTTGGCGCCGCCGAGAACCGTGCAGACCCTCCTGTCCCGGAGATCCAACCCCACCAGGGGTCCTCTTCTTCGGGAACTGGTGGCGTGCAGGTAGCGGGCGGCGTGGCTCTTGCCGACCCCCACCTCCCCGTAGAGGATCGTGCGCACGTCGGTCTCGGCCGCCCGGTCGAGCGCCTCCCGGACCTGCGTCATGACCGGAGTGGCCGCGACGAACACGGGTCCCGACTCGACGCGCTCGACCACGAACAGGGGATTCGGTGTTTCGTTCATGACAGCGACCTCCCGAGGGCGGCGGCACCCGCCGACCCTCTCCCACGCCGCGGGCCTCCGGGCGCTTCCTGGTGCTCAACCATCCAGCCGGCCCTCGGCCCCGCCAGGGTCCGCGGTGGGCTTCCGGTACGCCGTGGCATCGGGGAACCGCACCGATTCCAGGGTCTCGGAAAGCCCGGGGGCCGTTTCGCAGGGCCCGACGAACAGGTACCCTCCGGGCTCCAGGGCGTCGACCAGGTGCCCCACGCAGCGCTCCTTGGCCTCCCGGTCGAAGTAGATGAGCACGTTGCGGCAGAACACGACGTCATATCCCCTCATGGCGCGCATGGCCGGCGCATCCGCGAAGTTCAAGAGGCGGAACTCCACGAGACTGCGAACCCCGGGCGTGACCCGAAAGGTCTCCGGGGCTACGACCTCGAAGTACTTCTGCACGTAGTAGGCGGGCGCCGAACGGAAGCTGTAGGAGCCGTACTCCCCCTCGACGGCCCTGGCGATCATGCTCCGCGACAGGTCCGTGCCGAGTACGCTCACGTCCCACTGAGACGCTTCGGGGCCGAGGACCTCGAGGACGATCATGGCGAGGGTGTAGGGCTCCTCACCGGAGGAGCAGGCCGCGCTCCAGATGCGGAGCCTTCTCCGGCACTCGGCGGCCTCGAGGACCTGCGGCAGCACGCGGCGGCGAAACCCGTCCAACTGGGCGCGGTCGCGGAAGAACGAGGTCTCGTGGGTCGCAACCACATCCAGCAATTCCAGCAACTCGCCCGGCGCGCTCTCCGGGCCGTGCAACAGCCTGAGATACTCGGTCGGCGAAGTCATCCCCAGGGCCCGAAGCCGTCGCTGGACGCGCCCCTCCAGGACGGCCCTCCTCGCATCCGTGAAGAACAACCCGCTTCGCTCGTAGATGAAGTCCCGCAGGCGGCGGAAGTCCGCGGGCGCGAGGAGGCACCCCTCCCCCCCCGCCGGGGAGGGGACCCCCCCCGTCCACGGAGACGGCCGGGCAGATCCCCCCGGGGCCTCGGCCCCGCGCCTCCCGGGCCAGTCTCCTCCGGTCGTCGCCAGCGCGCTCGCCATCGAACCTCGCGGCTAGGCCTCACCGGCAGTGGAGCGGATCCAGTTCACGAACGACTCCCCGTGTCGAAAGCGAGGGACACGGGCGTTCTCATCGGCCTCGCGACGAACGAACTTGATCCCTTTTCGACACAGGGGGCGGGGAATGGGGCGAGTGGATCAGCGGGAGGGCGGAGGACGACGAATCCGGTAGACGCTCGCGAGAATCTCGGCCACGGCCGGGAAAAGGTCGGGGGGAATCGGCTCGTCGATTTCGACGCTTCGGAAGAGCGCCCGGGCCACCGAAGGGTCCTCGTAGAGGGGAACGCGGTGCTCCCGGGCAATCCGCGCCATGCGCTCGGCGACGCGGTCCGCGCCCTTGGCGGCCACGCGGGGGGCCCGGCTGCCGCTCCGGTCGTAGAGCAGGGCCACCGCAAAGTGGGTCGGGTTCGTCACGACCACGTCCGATCCGGAGACCCGGGACAACATCCTGCGGCGCGCCAGTTCCCGGCGGAGGGCCCGGACACGGCCCCTGACCGTCGGGTCCCCCTCGGTTTCCCGTTGCTCGTCCGCGACCTCGCGCCGGGACATCCTCAACCTCTGCTCGTGCTGCCAACGGTGGAGCCCGTAATCGAGCAGCGCGACGAAGGCGTACCCGAGCAGGACGTACTTCAGGATCCCCAACCCGAGCAGGAGCAACTGCTGCAGAAGACCCCGAGGCACCAGGTCGGACCAGTAGGGGAGTTCCGGGAGGGTGCGGCGGAATGCGAGGTACGCCATCCACCCGATCACCGCGATCTTCGCCAGGTCGCGGGCCAACTCGATCAGCTTCGCCCCCGTGAGGAGGCGGCGAAGACCCCGGAACGGATCGATGCGTTCCGCGTCCGGCGAGACCGCCTGGAAGGAGACCAGGAAGCCCACCTGCACCACGTTGCCCGCGACCGCTCCGACGACTACCGCCACGAACAGCGGGGCCAACGCCCACCCCAGCGCGGCCACCACCCGTCCCGCCAGGTCCGGCGCCGTGGCCGGCGTCAGGGAGAGGCCCGGGCCGAACCGGAACGCCTCGGTGCACAGGGCCGTGAGTCCCTCGAACATGTAGCCTGCACCGAGCCACAGGCCCAGCGCGGCGGAGCCGAGCACGAAGGCGGTCACGACTTCCGGGCTCCGGGCCACCTGCCCCGCCTCCCGCGCTTCCCGACGGCGCTTCGGCGTTGCTGGCTCGGTTCGCTCCTGATCGTCGGCCACGGTTCAGCGCACGAGGGGAGCGAGGTCCCGGAGGATCTCCAGGCTCCCGGCAAGGGCCCGGGCGACCGCCGGCCCCCAATGCGGCAGCGACAGGGCGAGTGCCGACAGGCCGACGAGCACCTGGAGGGGAAACTCGAGGAACAGCGCATTGACCGGGGGCACCGCACGGACCAGAACTCCGAGGGCCACCTGCGCGGCGAACACCGCGGCGATCACGGGCGCCACGAAGCTCAACCCCAGCGTGAAGACCTCCCCGGAGATGTGCACCAGGCCCCCCGCGAGCGATGCCCCGGCCAGGGCCCGACCGGGGGGCACCTCGGTCAGGTTCCGGGCAAAGGCTTCGAAGAAGATCCCCACGCCCCCCATGGCCACGAAGAGGAGGCCGGCGAGCGCAACGAGGAGGGGACTCAGCACCGAGGCTTCGTCCTCCATACGCGGGTCCATGGCGGCCGAGATCCCCAACCCCATCTGCAGACCCGCGACTTGCGCTCCGAACTCCACCGCGGCGAAGGCGAGGCGGACCACCAGGCCGATCGCGAGGCCCACCAGGACTTCCTGGGCCAGAAACGCGCACACCACGGAGGCAGACGCGGGGGGCGGAACCTCGGGCGGAAAGCCGAGCCATACCAAGGACGCGCTCAAGCCAGCCGCCAGCATCCCCCGGACCCTCAGCGGGATGAACCCGCTGGACCGTAGGGGGGCCACGGAAAAGAGTGCTCCGGTGCGGGCCAGCACCAGGAAGAAAGCGAAGAGACGGATCTCGTCGAGGCCGAGGACTCTCACCGCGAACCCCGCCCGCTCCCCCTCACCGCCGCCGCGCCGGAGAGGGACACGTCACCCTCCCAGCCGAGAAAGACCCCCGAACAACCCCACCGCGTATCGCAGCAGAAGGTCCATGGCCCACGGGAGGGTCAGGAGGAACACGGCGAGAATCGCCAGGAACTTGGGAACGAACGTCAACGTCTGTTCCTGGATCTGGGTCACGGCTTGTAGCAACCCCACCGTCAGGCCGACGAGAAGGGCCGTGAGGAGGAAGGGCGCCGACAGCATCAGCAGAACCTCGAGGGCCTGCCGCCCCAGCGCCGCGACCTGGTCCGGAGTCATCCGAGGAAACTCCGAACGAGACTGCCCACCACCAGGTTCCACCCGTCCACGAGGACGAAGAAGATCACCTTGAAGGGAAGGCTCACCATCATGGGTGGCATCATGAACATTCCCAGGCTCATCAACACGCTCGCGACGACCAGGTCGATCACGACGAACGGAAGGTAGAGGAGGAACCCGATCGTGAACGCCGTCCGCAGTTCGCTGATGACGAAGGCCGGCACGAGAGCCGAGAAGGGGACGTCCTCGGGTCCCTCCGGGGCGGGCGCCTTGGAAAGCCGGACGAAGAGCGCGACGTCCTTCTCGCGCGTGTGGGCCGTCAGGAACTGCTGGACGGGAGGGCGGGCCATTTCCAGGGCCTCGGCCTGGCTCGCCTCGCCGTCGAGGTAAGGTCTGACGGCCTGGGAGTACACCGCCTCCCAGGTCGGGGTCATCACGAAGAAGGTCAGCACCAGCGCCAACCCCACGAGGACCTGATTGGGCGGCATCGACTGCGTGCCCAGGGCGTTGCGCAGGAACGACAGGACGACGACGATTCGGGTGAAGGACGTGAGGAGGATCAGGATGGCCGGCGCCAGGGCCAGCACCGTGAGGACCAGGACGATCTGCAGCGTCACCGAGGCGCCCCCGGGGCCTCCCGGGCCTTCCAAGCCGATGCGGATCGCAGGGAGCGCCGCCTCCTGGGCAGCCGCGACGCTCGAAAGCGCCAACGGAAGGAGGGCTAGGATCGACCGTCTCACGCCTCCGCTCCTCTCGGCGCGGGGCCGTCGGCCGGCCCGCCGGGACGAGCATCCCCACCGGGCAGGGGCCCACCGCCCGCGGGAAACGAGGGCCGGATCACGACTCCCCGGGGGGGGGCGGTCGGCGCCTCAGCGTCGCGAGCCGCTCCTCGGAGGTGGGTTCCGCCGGCGCACCGGGGTCCCCGGATTCGCCTCGCTCCTCCAGGCGCCGCCGCAGTTCGGCCTCGAACGGCTCCTCCCGGAAACCGTACTGCTCCCCGAGCCGCCGCAATGCGTCCGCGTCGGAGATCTCGGCGATGAGGCGAACGCCTTCCGGGCCCTGCGCCAGGAGCCACAGCAGCCCCCCCACCTCCACCAGGAGCAGACCCTGCCTCGGGCCCACGGGCCTCGACGCCAGGACCTGGATCGCGTTGTACCGGCGTCCCCCCGGGAAGCGCTGGAGGGAGAAGCGCCGGAGCAGGTACACGAGCCCGGCGATGAGCGCGAGGACGAGCAGCAGCCCCGAGAAGAGGCTCAGGAGCCCCGATCCCGGCTCGTAGGAAGGCAGGGAGTCTCGTTCGACGTCCGCCAGGTAGCGGCGCGGCGTGTCCCCTTTGCCCTCCGGCCCCGCACCGGATCGCCCATCCTCGCGTTTCGTGCCCGGAGGGGCCCCGGAAGCCGGAGGTGCGACCGGCTCGGAGAGGCCGCGCAGGCTCTGCGCGGTGACCCAGCCCCGCCCGCCGGGAAACTCGACCTGCGCCCAGTCTCCCTGCACCTGCAGGATTTCGACCTCGTCCCCGCGCGACAGGCGTCCCTCCGGGGGAGAGTCGGTCCCCGGGCCGGCTCGCAGGTCCACGTAAGGGGAATCCCAGTCGACGACGCCGCGCCCGGCCCACGCGGAGGCCGCCACGAGCAGCGCGAGCCCCAGGAAGCCGGCCCTCACCGGTCGCCCCCGACGACCTCGGTGAGTCGGGCAGCCAGCCGGTCCCTGCGGACCAGCACTTCCGCCCGGGCGAACACACACCCGTCCAGGGACACGTCCATGGCCTCCCCGGACCGCTTCGCGGTCATCACGAGCGAGCCGGCCTCCAGCCCCACGAGGTCTCTGACCTTCATGGTGGCTCGCCCGACCTCGACGGCGAGGGTCAGGGGAACGTCGCGCAGGAGTTCCCACCCGCCTCCGCCTGTCGCGGCGGGCTCCGGCCCGGCTTTCGGCCCCACGCGCGGATCGTTCATGAGAAGGCCTCCTACTGCACCACGAACTCGGTGAAATACACCTCGATCACCTTCCCGCCCGAGAGAAGACCGTTCAGCCGGTGGATGATCTCGTTGCGCAGGCGTTCCTTGTCGCCGACCGTGGCGAGTTCTCCGGAACGTTTGCTGGAAAGGAGCGTCAGGGTCGCATCGCGCACCCTGGGTTCGATCGAATCGAGCTCGGCGGCAGCGGACGGGGCGTCCAACTCCAGTTGCAGGACCACCCGGAGGAAGCGACTCCGACCCGGGTCGGCGAGGTTCACCGTGAAGGGGTCCAACCGGTAGATGGGGCCGATGGCGACCCCGGGGCCTGGAGTCTGCCCGGGCGAAGCCCCGGGAGGCCGCAGCGATCGGTACGCGAGCACCCCGCCGCCCACGGCAGCGGCCAGAAGAAGCATGAGCAGAAGCCCCAGAAGGATGTGCTTCCTGGCCATTGGGCCTTTCCTTTACCACGGTCCGCAAAGCCATACAAGCCGGTGCCCCGGGCATCGGCGGGAGCTACCTGGCGGCCGAGGGAGCCGCGGCTCCTCCCCGACCGGCCGGGGATCCCGGGGCGGGCTTCCGCCCCTCGATCCACCTCGTCAGCTCGCGCACGCGCTCCGTGGGCATCTCGTCGAAGATCCTCCCCAGGCTCCGCGCCGACAGCCTCTCCAGGATGGCCGCCGCCCTGTCGTCCTCCATGCCCGCCAGGGCGAGAGCCGCCTCCTTGGGACGCATGGATGCGTACGCCCGGGAGAGCTGTTCGACCCGCTCGTCCGCCAATCGCTGCCGGCGGGCGATGCCGGCCTCCACCTCCCGGCGAAGTGCGTCCAGCCGCTCGCCCTCCTCGAGCAGGTCGCGTTTCGCAGCCTCCAGAGCCCGCTCCAGGGCCGCCGAAGCCTCCTGCTGCCGGGCAAGCTCCAGGCGCCTGGCCTCGATCTGCCGATCGAGTTCCCCGAGCAGCCTCGCCCGAGCCCGAACGGCGTCCTCCGCCGCCTCACCCGCCTCGGACCCGGGCTGGGCACGGACCGGCCCGGGCCCGAGGAACGGGGCGGACAAGAGCAGGGTCAGGAACACGAGACAAGACGCTTCACGCGCCACGGCTTTCCTCCTCCCTGCCCCGGCGGGGGCGCGATACGGCCATTTCGTCCGCCGCGCGGGCCTCCCGCCGTTGCTGGGCCTGCCTCCAGGCGCCTTCCTCCCGGTCCCGGAGCCGTTCCAGGGCCTCGCGGGCTCGGTGGGCCTCCGCGACCTCTGCTTCCGCTACGGCCATCTCCGCCGCAGCCCGATCGAGGCTCTCCCGCGCTTCCTCCACGCTCTGTCGAAGCCGCGCGAGGTGGAACGAATGGAGCCGGAGGGACTCGGGCGTTAGCTCGTCCCGGAGCTTGAGGCCGTCGAGTTCCTCGAGACCGCGGTGCAGTTTGTCCTGCAGCGCTTCGAGGGTGCCTCGGGCCCTGGCACATCCGCGCCTCACGTCGGCGTGGCGGCGCCTGGCGGCCTCCTCCTGGCGGCGGCGCACCGCGAGGATCTTCTCGAGCCGGAACACGAACGCCACGCGCCTAGGCCTCGCCCGGGAACAGGGTGACCAGGGCCGCGACCGAGGCCTGGAGGCTCCACGACTCCTGCATGCCCTGCGTCAGGAACGCCTCGATCGCCAGCCGCTTGGCGAGGGCCTCGTCGACGTCGGCGTTCGTGCCGGCCTGGTAGGCGCCGATGTTGACCAGGTCCTCCGCGTCCCGGTAGGCGGCGAGCAGCCGACGCATCCGAGCGGCCGCCCTCCTCTGCTCGGGCTGGGCGAGGTCCATCATCAGGCGGCTCGTGGACTGCAGCACGTCCACGGCCGGGTAGTGGTCGCGCGCGGCGAGGTCGCGCGAGAGGACCACGTGTCCGTCGAGGATGGAACGGGCCGTGTCCGCCACCGGATCGGTCAAGTCGTCCCCCTCCACGAGCACGGTGTACAGGCCGGTGATCGAACCTCGCTCGGCCTCGCCCATCCCGGCCCTTTCCACCAGCCGGGGCAGGGCGGCGAACACGCTCGGCGTGTATCCCTTGGTGGTTGGCGGTTCGCCGATGGCGAGCCCCACTTCCCGCAACGCCATGGCGAAGCGGGTGACGGAGTCCATGAGGAGGAGCACGTCCAGGCCGCGGTCCCGGAAGTATTCGGCCACCGTCGTCGCGACCAGGGCTCCCCGGGCCTTCACCAGGGGCGACTTCTCGGAGGTGCTGGCGACGACCACCGAGCGGCGGATGCCGGCCTCGCCGAGATCCCGCTCGATGAACTCCCGCACCTCCCGCCCCCGCTCGCCGATCAGCGCGATCACGTTGACGTCGGCCGAGGTGTTGCGGGCGATCAT